>DAIDJG010000354.1 GCA_027451445.1 Singulisphaera sp. | reverse complement strand
GCGCCTAACAGTCCGTGCGCGCCCACGAGAGGGATGGGTGGCCGGGGCAAAGGGGAGCGCAGCTCCCCGTGCCCCGGTGGGCCGCGAGACGCTTCCGGGGCACGTCGGCCTTCCGGCCTCCTCTGCCCCGGCCACCCCAGGTCTCCCACATTCGCGCACAATCTGTTGGGCGCCAGGCAAGATTCTGTCTCGCCACGGATGAAACACGGATAAGGAGACCTTTGAACCAAAAATCCGTGTTTCATCCGTGGCCAGGTCCTCTTTTCAGAGGCCGATGGATAGCGGTCGGGGGAGCGGACTCGAGGTTGCTGGAACGCACCTCCTGGGATTTCTCCGATTCGCGGATTTTTCTTTCGAATATTTGGCGACAGCAGACGTATACTAAGTGACAGAAGATCAGATTCGCCCCTTTTCGCATCGCCAGGCCGCGGCCAAGAGTCGGTCGGGAAAAGGTACGGTGAGGGTCAGCGCATCGAGGGACCAGCAACCCTCTTTACAGCCTCTTCATCCGCGTGGACCCAAAGTCCGACTGACTGGTCACCATGGCAGACGTAAGACGGGGAAACCAAGGATCGCCCGATGAACGCTGACGCGTCGACGATCGCCTCTGGGATGTTGGGACTGCCCACGGGCGTTGGGGCAATCTTCACGGAGACTTTATTGTCGTTGACATCGCTTATCGGAAATTCGGAAATTCGGAACCCGTTGGGAAATAAGGGTCTTCGATTCCGAATTTCCGAATTTCATGCCTCGACCGCCGGTTCTCCGCAAGCCGATACGGCCCGATCAAGCATGTTCGCCAGCGACACAAAAAGGCGTAGACGCCGTTTTGGTCGAGCGTGAGGGGAGCATATAATGGATTTAATGTAAATAATGGAGCGATTTTTTGCATTTTCGGACGACAGATTTAGCGTGACACCACGGAAACGACGTACTCGCAGATGAGGCACACGGATCGAGGTTCGAAGTGGGCAGCCGCCACCATGGTGATTTGTGGAACGCTCCAGGAAACGGGGCTCGAAAACGGCCCGGTCGCCGACGATCCGTCGGGCAGTCGCGGCGCGGCGAGTGACGACGCCGGGTTACCACGCGCGAGGTTCCTGCTGATTTCGAAAGATTTCCTGGCGCCCAACAGATTGTGCGCGAATGTGGGAGACCTGGGGTGGCCGGGGCAGAGGAGGCCGGAAGGCCGACGTGCCCCGGAAGCGTCTCGCGGCCCACCGGGGCACGTGGAACTGCGCTCCCCTTTGCGCCAGCCACCCATCCCGCTCGTTCGGGCGCACGAACTGTTGGGCGCCAGGAAAGATTTGGTCAGTGAGGCAGGGGGGGCTCCCACAATGCCGAGGGCTGTTTCATTGGGGGTGAGGCGTGGTTGTCCCACCCCTGCCTATGTGGCTGTGTTCCGATGGTTTAAACCCTTGGAACCGTCTTGTGCTGAAACGAATCGTGGTGATCCCGCCAACCCTTTCTGAATCCCTGAAAAGATCTGGCATCCAGCCCGCCGAGGGGATAGAGTTTAACAACAATTGGAGATCGTCGCGGTCCGATCTCCCACGATGCGTTCCCGAGGGCGCTTGGTTGAGGTTTGTCATGTTGCGATTCTCGCGCTGGGCGATTGCGGTCTTCGGGGTGCTGGTGGGCCACGGGTACGCCGCGGCGGACGACTTGCTTCCGGCGGATAAGCCCATGGAAGAGGTGGTCGACCATTACCTGGACGCCAAACTCGCCGCCGAGGGTGTAAAGGCCGCTCCGGCGACGGACGATGCGAACCTGATTCGCCGGCTCACGCTCGACCTGGTCGGCCGGATCCCGACTCCGGCAGAAACTCGAGCGTTCGTCGAATCCACCGAGGCGGACAAGCGCGTCAAGCTTGTCGACCGGCTCATGGCCTCCCCGGGATTCGTCTGGCACCAGGCCAACGAGCTCGATTCGATGATGATGGCGGGGAGCCGGGGCAGCCTTCGTGAGTATCTTCGACGCGCCTTGAAAGCGGACACCTCCTGGGACCAGATCTTTCGCGAGGTCCTGCTGGCCGATGAGTCGGACGCGAGCCGCAAGGGGGTCAGCGAGTTCCTCAAGCAGCGCGTCCGCGACGTCGACCGTCTGACCAACGACGTCAGCACGACCTTCTTTGGTGTCAACGTGGCCTGCGCCAAGTGCCACGACCACCCACGGGTGCGCGATTGGAAGCAGGACCACTTCTACGGCATGAAGTCGTTCTTGAACCGGACGTTCGAGAATGGCGAGTTCCTCGCCGAGCGCGGGTATGGGTCCGTCAAGTTCAAGACGACCGCCGGCACGGAAAAACAAGCAAAGTTCATGTTCCTCACGGGCCGGACGCTGGATGTTCCGGACGCCAAGGAACCCTCGGGCGAGGAGCAAAAAAAAGAGCGGAAAGCGCTGGAGGAAGCGAAGAAGAACAAGGTCGCCCCGCCGCGTCCCGAGTTCAGCGCCCGGGCGCAGCTGGTCGAGCTTTCGCTCCAGCCGGGCGAACGCGATTTCTTTGCACGCTCGATCGTCAACCGAACATGGAATCGGTTCTTCGGGTACGGCCTCGTGATGCCGCTCGATCAGATGCACTCGGAGAACCCGTCGGTCCACCCCGAACTGCTGCAATGGCTGGCACGCGACACGGTCGAGCATGGCTACAACCTGCGCCGCTTGATGCGGGGGCTGGTGCTCAGCCAGGCCTATGCGCGGAGCAGCCGCTGGGAGTCGGGCGAGCCGCCGAGGCCGCAGTTTTTCGCGGTGGCCCTGGTGCGGCCGTTGACCCCTTCGCAGTTGGGCGCCTCGATGTGGGTCGCCGTGACCGACCCCGCCCAGTTCGGCGAACCTGCGAAGCCCGAAGAGGTCGAGAAGCGGCTCGAAGGGATGGGCGATCGCGGCCAGGGGATCGCCCAGGCGCTCTCGAGACAGGGTGAGGACTACCAGATCGGCGTCTCCGAAGCACTTCTGATGAGCAACAGCGACCGGCTGAAAGACGTCCTCGCGGAGGGCGGCGACCGCCTGATCAACCGGATGCTTCAGACCAAGGACGCCAACGAACGGGTCGAGCTTGCCGTGCGGAGCATCTTCTCGCGAGCGCCTGCCGACGACGAGCCCTCGCTGCTGGGCGAGTACCTCAAAACGCACGAAGACCGGCCGGCCGAAGGCTGCCGGCAACTGATCTGGGCCATGTTGACGAGTGCGGAATTCCGGTTCAACTACTAGAGCGGTTTTCGCGCGCGATGCGCATAGCCAACCCGTCCGAGATGATGTTATGTGGACCATCGGCATATCTTTGGGAGGGCGACGCTCCGTCCGAGCCAGCCTTGTTCGGAGGACGAATCTTCGAGTCCTCCGAACACCGCGTGTGCTGATGTGGTCCCCTGGGCGACACGCGATGATCCATCGGCTCGAAGATTCGCCAATGGATCAAGGCTGGCTCGGACGGAGCCTCGCCCTCCCGGGTGTGCGCAACGCACACGAAAACTGCTTTAGACGTTCGACGCGCGTTTTCTCCTTCCTCTGCGATCAATCCCGCCGACCTCCCTGCGTGGAAAGGGCATCCCGATGGCCGATTCGCATACCCGGTTCTGCGGTTCCCCGGAACACGCCATGGATCGCCGACGATTCCTGGGCACCATGGCGGCCGGCGCGGCGGCGGTCGCGGCCGATATGACCGTGCTGAACGTCCTGCAAGAGCCCGTGCTCGCGGCGGAGCTGAAGAAGCAGCAGAAGCGCGTGATCTTGCTCTGGCTGGCGGGGGGCGCGAGCCAGTTGGAGACGTTCGACCCGAAACCGGGTGCGCCGACAGGCGGACCGTTCCGGGCCATCGCGACCTCGGTGCCGGGGATCCAGATCTCCGAACTGATGCCGAAGATGGCCCAGCGGATGGACCGGACCTGCATCATCCGCTCGCTGAACACGAAGAACGGCGACCACGGCGGCGGTGCCAGGCTGATGATGCGAGGCCGCATGGACGACCCCAGTGTCCGCTATCCGGACCTGGGCGCGGTGCTCGCCCGAGAGCTCGGCCGGGTGCATAGCCAGGTACCCGACTATGTGTCGTTCTATACCTCGACCGAGGGGCGCGACTTCGCCCCCGGGGCCGCGGGGTTCCTGGGGTCTCGCTACGGCCCGATGGAACTGACGACGAGCATGATCCCGGAGAATATCCATCGCGCGGCCGAGATCTCCGACCTGGATCACCGCCAGCGGGCCGACCTGCGTGAATTGCTCAGCAAGCGCTTCGAGCGCGGGCGGTCCGGCAGCGCCCTCGGCGGCCACAACGAGGCCTATCAGCGCGTTCGCGGCCTGATGGCGAGTGAGAAGCTGTTCGACATCTCGGAAGAGCCGCAGAAGGTGCGCGACCTCTATGGGCCAACGCAGTTCGGCGAGCAGGTCCTGGCGGCCCGCCGTTTGGTCGAGGCGGGCGTGCCCTTCGTGCGCGTCGGCCGCGCGTGGTGGGATAGCCACGGCCAGAACTTCGAGACGCACCAGGAGCTCGTTCCCGAGCTCGATCACGTGATGTCGACCTTGCTCGACGACCTCGCCCAGCGCGGGCTGCTCGACAGCACGCTGGTGATCACGCTTGCCGAGTTCGGCCGCACGCCCGCGATCAACCCCAGCCTCGGCCGCGATCACTTCGCGTCCGCGTGGAGCACGACCCTGTCGGGTTGCGGTATCGCGGGAGGCTCGGTCTACGGCAAGTCGGACAAGACGGGTAACACCGTCGCGGACGGCGAGGTCGGCGCCGCGGAGCTGTTCGCCACGATCTACCAGGCGCTCGGCATCGACCCCCAGAAGAACTACTACGTGGGCTCCCGCCCCGTCCCGTTGACCGACCCCGGCACCGAGGCAATCGACGAGGTTTTGGCCTGACGTAGGGTAGGCATCGCCCACACGATGAGACTGCGACCGGTCTGCTCCTGAGAGGTATTCATCCATGGCTGCCGTTAAGTCCGAGTCGGTCAAAGTCGTCAAGGAGTTCTCGCGTCCGGGGCCGGTGTTCACGATCGAGGCGGTGCCGGACTCGCGCCGGGTGATTTTCGGCGGGGCCGACTTTCAGGTGTGTGAGCTCGATCTGGCCCAGGAGAAGCCGGAGCCTCGCACGTGGGGAGCCCACGAGAGCTACGTCACGGGCCTCGCGATCGCAGGCCGATACGCCGTCTCCGGTGCATACGATGGGCACTTGATGTGGTGGGACCTCGAAACGGGAAAGACCGTGCGGACGATCCCGGCACACAAGAAGTGGATCCGCAACGTGGCGGCGACTCGTGACGGCAAGACGGTCGTCAGCGTGGCCGACGATATGGTCTGCCGGCTCTGGGACGCCGAGAGCGCCAGCTTGCTCCACGAGCTGCGCGGACACGAGGAGCAAACGCCCAACCATTATCCGTCGATGCTCTTCGCCTGCGCGGTCTCGCCCGATGACCAGCACATCGCGACCGCCGACAAGGTGGGACATATCGTCGTCTGGGAACGCGCAACGGGCCAGTCGGTTGCGACGCTCGAAGCGCCCGGCATGTACACATGGGATCCCGTCCAGCGCCGGCATTCGATCGGAGGCATTCGGGCTTTGACCTTCTCACCTGATGGCAATCTTCTGGCCGCGGGCGGGGTCGGCAAGATCGGGAACATCGATCACCTCGACGGTAACGCGCGCGTGGAGGTTTTCGACTGGCGGAAGAAGGAGCGGACGCACGAATTCCCCGGCGACAAGATCAAGGGTCTCGTCGAACACCTGGCGTTCCACCCCGGCGGCGACTGGATGCTCGCCGCGGGAGGCGCGAACGACGGCTTCCTCATGTTCTTCGACCTGAACGCGAAGAGCGTGCTCGTCCAGGACAAGGCCCCAGTCCATATCCACGACCTTGTGGTCAATTCGGCGGGCGATTCGTTCATCGCGGCCGGCCACGGCAAGATCTTGCTTTATGAGATCAAAAGCTGATCTTTGATCGAAAGAGACTGATCCGCAGATGTCGCAGATTTACGCAGAGAGAAGAACGGTCCGTCTTGTCGCATTGAGCATCTTAACACTAGTTCATTTTTGGATGAATGGTTCGTTTGCCGCGGAGGAGCGGCCGAACGTGGTGCTCATCGTCGCCGACGACCTCGGTTGGGCCGACCTGAGCTGCTACGGGAGCCGGTTTTACCGGACGCCCCACCTCGACAAGCTGGCCGAGGGCGGCCGGCGGTTTACGCAGGGCTATGCGGCGTGCCCGGTCTGTTCGCCGACGCGAGCGGCCTTGATGACAGGCAAGCATCCCGCGCGTTTGCATCTGACCGATTGGCTTCCTGGGCGGCCGGATCAGCCTTCGCAGAAGCTGCGCCGGCCGGTGATCCGGCAGCAGTTGCCGCTCGAGGAAGTGACGTTGGCCGAGTCGCTCAAAGACGCCGGCTACGCGACGGCCAGTATCGGCAAGTGGCACCTTGGCGGCGCAGGCTTCGAGCCGACCAAACAGGGATTTGACCTCAACATCGCGGGCGACGCCGCGGGCACGCCCCTGAGTTACATGGCCCCATATGCGCGGCAAGGGCGGACGATGCCCGGCCTGGGAGACGCGCCGCCGGGCGAGTACCTGACCGATCGCTTGACGACGGAGGCAGAGCGCTTCATCGAGGCCCATCGCGCGGAGCCGTTCTTCCTCTACATGCCTCACTTCGCAGTTCATACCCCGCTGACGGCCAAGCCGGATCTCGTCGCCAAGTATCCGAAGTGGGATGGCACGCCGCACGGTCGCCAGGAGAACCCCATCTACGCGGCGATGATCGAGAGCCTCGACGAGAGCGTGGGACGGATCCTCGCCAAGCTCGACCAGTTGGAACTCTCCGCGCGCACCGTCGTCGTCTTTACCAGCGACAACGGCGGCCTCGCAACGCGGGAGGGTGCGAATACACCCTCGACGATCAATGCCCCCATGCGCGAGGGGAAGGGCTGGCTCTACGAAGGCGGCGTCCGCGTGCCTTTGATCGTCCGGTGGCCGGGACACATCACGCCCGGCGTTGAAAACACGCCGGCCTGGAGCCCCGACATCCCCACCACGCTAAGAGCCTTGTGTGGTGCTACAAAGACGGCGGGTGGCGATGGCGTCAGCCTGGCGGACATGCTGACCACGGGCAAGTCGCTCTCGTCCCGCGCGCTCTACTGGCATTATCCCCACTACGCCAACCAGGGGGGCCGTCCTGGCGGCTCGATCCGCGACGGTGACTGGAAGCTGATCGAGTTCTACGAGAATGGCCGCCGAGAGCTTTTCAACCTGGCCAAGGACACCAGCGAAAACACCAACCTCGCGGAGAAAGAGCCGAAAAAGGTCGAGGAGCTCGCCGCGAAGCTCGACGCATGGCGACAGGCCCTCGCGGTGCAGATGCCCACGCCCAACCCCGACTACGCGCCGAACGCTCAGGCCCGCGATGGGACGATTACGCTGCCCGCAAGCACGGCCGAGGTCCACGGCGTGATGCTCCGATTCGAACCCTTGCCCCACAAGAACACGCTGGGTTATTGGGTTAACGCCGACGATTGGGCGTCGTGGGAGTTCGACGTCCGAACGCCCGGTGCATTCTCAGTCGAAGCGCTCGTCGGCTGCGGCAAGGGGAGCGGCGACAGCACGGTCGAGTTTCGGCTGGGCGAGCAGGTGCTCAAGCTCAAGGTGCCGGTGACTGGGGGGTTTCAACAGTTCGTCCCTCAAAGGCTCGGCCAGCTCACCCTTGATCGGGCCGGCCGCTTTCGTCTGGAAGTCCGCGCCACTTCAAAACCCGGGCCCGCCGTCATGGACCTGCGCGCAGTGAAGCTGGTACCTCTCGCGAAGTAGAGTTCCGCCATGTCACAATGGGCGCACGCGCGTCCCTGGAAAGAGCATTCGACCTTCAGGTCGGACCGCGCGCCCGGGACATATTCGCTCACGGCCGGAAGCGTTCCGCACGAGGTTCGCGATGTGGTTGCTGCGGAAGAACGATCCACCTTCCACGCTGGGACAGCAGCGGCTCTTGCCGTTTTTCGAACGGCGCCAACGCCTGGACCGCACGTTCAAACGTGCAATCATGTTCATAACTATGCTCAGTTGTCTCGGGCTATTGTTGGGGACGGGGGTCGGGCGCTACTCGGCGCAGAGAATCCTGTTCGCGGCGCGCTCGAAAGCCGGCGAGTGGGCCGGTCTCCCGCCCGACCACGCGTTGGTCGAGGCCGACTGGAACAGGCAACGCGAGCGCGGGATCGCTGCGACGAGGGAGCGATATCGCCGGATCTACGCCGAGGCCTCGCCCGCGCTGCGACAGCTTCTGAACTTCGGCGGGCTCGAGCCAGACAAGGGTGTGCTGGCGTCGGGCAACTACGATCGGATCTTTCTTCTCCCATCCAAGGTCTTTGTACGCGACGACCGTGGGAGGTCGTATCGGATGCGCCCGAATGTGCGCTCCATCTGGCTCAAGAAGATTGCCATGCCGGGCAACATCGACGGCTTCTTCCTGATGCCCGACACGCCCGAGCTCATCCCGCTCGCGCAGAAAACCCATGCGTACATCGTCCCGGGATCATCACAAACGACCAACTCGTGGGGATGCCGCGGACCCGAGCCCGACCCGAGCGCTCCCTTACGCGGGTTGATCCTGGGCGACTCGAACATGCAAGGCCTGTTCGTCGGCGACGACGAAACGCCGCCCGAACGCCTGCGCCACGAGCTAGAGCGACAGTTCAGCACACGTGTCTCGCTCCTGAACACCGGCCATCTCGGTTACTCGCCCGAGCAGTTCTTTCACACGCTCGTGGAATACGGCGATCGCTTTCGGCCCCACTTCGTCCTGTTCAGCTTTTGTTCGAACGACTTCGGCGACGTCTTTGGCCCCATTGCCAATCCGCGCGATATGGACGAGGCCTCGTACTGGATCGACCGGATCCGCAGCTATTGCTCAGCCCGAAACCTGCTCTTGATCGCCACACCGGTTCCGTACGAACAGCAGGTCACCGCCACACGTCTTGAAGGTTCTTATCCCGGAAGGATCAACAATATACTTCATCTTAGTAGTTTAATTTACGATAATCCGGTTGAGGATTTTGTCGATACCCACCTCCGGCTCATGATCGAGCGAGTCAAGCAAGGGGGCGGCTCAACGATGAGCCCCCTCTTCAACGGTCCGCTCGATGACGGCCACATGTCGGCGCAAGGGACCGAGGTGTGGGGAAAAGCGCTTGGGAAACGGATCGGACTCTTGCTGGAGCGCGCACGGATGCGGGGAGCTCTCCGGTTCTGAACGAGGCGCGCGGGGATCTCTCGAAGCTACGACAGGGTGATGACGCGACCTTCTTCGGCCGAGCGATAGGCGGCCCAGACGGCTTCCATCGTCTTGAGGTTGTCGCTTCCGCGCGTCTCATGCTCATAGCCACGGATGAGGCCATCAATGAAATGCGTCTGCGTGGCCACGTAACCGCCGAGGTAGACTTCCGGATCCGGTGGCAGCGCCACGGGCCGAACTTCCGTCCGGCCGTCGAGCCCAACGAAGCGCAGCGAACCGTCCGTCTGAAGCCAGAGCGCTCCGTCCGTCCCCTCGACGGCGGTGTCGTTCAACGCCCACTCCAGGCGCGAACGCGCCGGGTCAGGCGGTGCACACCAACTGAATTCGAGCAGGCCAAGCGCACCGTTCGCGAATCGGAGCGAAATCGTCGCGACGTCCTCGCCCCGACTCCGTACGCCAAAACGGCCAAGCGTGGCACTCAGACTCGCGATCTCGCCGAAAACGCATCGAGACGTGTCGATCAAGTGACAGCCCATGTCCGTCAGGATCAGGCGCGTCATTTGCGCAAGGTAAGGTTGTGCATCGTAGCCGTCGGGACGAAGCGCTCGCGTATCTCGATGTGCAATGCGCAAGCGCACCGGCTGACCGATCGTCCCTACCCGAACCTCGTCTCGGAACGCTCGGTACCAGGGCCGAAACCGCCAGTTCTCGTGAATCATCAGCCGGACCCCGGCACGCTCGCACGCGTCGATCATGGCCGAGAACCCGGCGTGATCTGGCGCCGCAGGTTTCTGACAGAGGACGTGCACGCCCCTCTGCGCAGCGAGCTCCGCGAGCTCGCGGTGCGATTCCGGTCCCGTACAGATCTCGACGAAATCGACGGCACAGTCCTCAAAGAGCCGACGGGCATCCGTAAACCGCTCGGACCGGGGCCAGAATGCGGCTGCCTGCTCCAGGCGAATGGGGTCCCGATCACAAAGCGCAACGAGTGTGACGTCCGGTACGCGCAACCAACCTTCCAGGTGATGCCGCGAAACGAAGCCACAACCGATAATCGCACCACGCATGTTTTTCCGTTAATTCTCTTCTTCAATTGGCGTGCCTGGCATCTTGGCGGTTACCCGAGGTTGCTGCTGCGTCAAACAGTGCAACGTACCCAGTCCGAGTACCAGGTCAAGGCAATGGATACCCACGACTCTGCGGTCAGGGAATACGGACGCCAGCGTGTTCAGCGCCTCTCGGTCGGCCGGGTCGTTGAAGGTCGGGACAAGGACGGTTTCGTTCGCGATGTAGAAGTTGGCGTAGCTCGCCGGCAGACGCTCGCCCTCGAACAGCACGGGTTCGGGCATCGGCAGGGGGACCAGTTCCAGAGGTTGACCATCCTGGTCTCGTGCCGTTTCGAGCCGCCGCCAGTTCTCCTGGAGCGGTTCGCAGTTCGGGTCGGAATGCCGTTTCTCGACGACGGCGACCACTGTGCGAGGGCCGACGAACCGTGCGAGGTCGTCGACATGTCCATGGGTGTCGTCACCCGCGATCCCCGGCCCTAGCCAGATCACGTGGTGAGCTCCGAGGTAGTCGGCAACCACGCGTTCCACACCCTCACGGTCGAGCCCGGGGTTACGCGCCTGGATCTCGCTGAGCAGGCATTCTTCCGTGGTCAGCAAGCTCCCCAACCCGTTGACGTCGATTGCGCCCCCCTCGAGGACAACCCGGCGTTCCTTCCCTTCGACCGTCACCCTCGGCACCCAGCGCTTTCCTTCGACCCGCTGCGCCACGAGCTTCGGCACGCGCTTGTCGCTGTGATAGTTGTCGTACTTCGCCCACGCATTGAACCGCCAGTGGACGAGCGCGAGGGGATCTGTTTCGGCCGCTTCGTTGACCAGAAAGGTCGGCCCGGAATCGCGGAGCCAAACGCGGTCGGTCGCCGCCCGAATCAGCGTGACCCTGGCCATGTCAGCGCCCGCCTGGTCGAGCATCGCGGCCACGCGTTCCTGGCGTTTCCGTCCCCCATTAACGAGGACATTCACGGACTCGACCCGGCTCAAGTGCCGCACGATCTCCGTGTAAACCCAAGGAATCGGCGCGAACTTGCCCGGCCAATCCTCGCGATTATGCGGCCACGCAATCCACGTCGCCTCATGCGGCTCCCACTCCGCAGGCATGCGATAACCAAGCTGAGCTGGCGTCTCATTCATGATCGTAGATATCGAATTTCTCGACTTCAAACAAAAATCGGATCAGACATTCTTATCCGCAGATGTCGCAGATGGACGCAGATAAAGAGCTCGTCCAGTCGGGCCATCGTTTTCTAGGTCATGAAACTCGTTTTCGATCCCCATCTGCGTCCATCTGCGACATCTGCGGATAAACGTCTTCAGTTTCCTAAGAGTTCTAGCCATCAATGAACCGTTGCGTGATCGCTCCATAGGCATCGATCCGTCGATCTCGTAAGAACGGCCAGTTGCGACGCGTTTCTTCCTGGACGCGGGGATCGCATGTGACGATGAGCGTTTCTTCCTGGTCGTGGCTCGCCTTGGCGAGGATCCGGCCGAAGGGGTCGGCCAGGAAGGAGCCACCCCAGAAGTCGAGTCCACCGTTTGCGGGGCCTTCGTGGCCGATCCGATTGACGGCGGCGACAAATAGCCCGTTGTTGATGGCGTGGGCGCGTTGGACGGTCTCCCAGGCCGACGCTTGCGCCTCGCCGAACTGGGCCTTTTCTGCCGGGTGCCAGCCGATCGCCGTCGGATAGAAGAGAACGTCGGCCCCGCGCAACGCCGTGAGGCGCGCGGCCTCGGGGTACCACTGGTCCCAGCAGACGAGCGTGCCCACCCGGGCGACGCTGGTTTCGATGGCCTGGAACCCGAGGTCGCCCGGCGTGAAGTAATACTTCTCGTAATAGAGCGGATCGTCCGGGATGTGCATCTTGCGGTAGACGCCGCGGACCGAACCGTCGCGATCGAGGACGACCGCGGTGTTGTGGTAGAGACCCGGCGCGCGGCGCTCGAAGATCGAACCCACGATCACCATGTTCGTCTCGCGGGCGACGGCCGAGAGCGCCTCGGTCGTGGGCCCGTTAACCGGCTCGGCGAGGTCGAAGAGCGAGGCGTCTTCCACCTGGCAGAAGTACTGCGTGCGGAAGAGCTCCGGTAAGCATGCCAGTTGAGCGCCCCGACCGGCCGCCGCTCGCAGGGCGTCGCAGGCACGTCGCAGATTGTCGTCGGGGTCTGTCGAGCAGCGCATCTGCACGAGGCCGACTGTGAAGGCTTTCTTAACGGAATTCATGGCAACCACGCGCCCACGACGACAGCTTCCGATCGAGGTACTCACCCGGAGTAAGTCATGGTAACAGGCGAGTCAAGAACGTACGAGGGGAGCGCTGGGGGCCGGCCTGTCGGAGGTTGATTTACCGCCTGGCAGAGGTTAGCTTTGGGCCTGCGTCAACGACGCCCTCGTTTGTCGTGGCCTTTGTTAGGAAAGAGGATCGCTGCCATGGGAGCTGACGCCCGCCTGTCCGAACTGAAGTTGGAGTTGCCCCCCGCGCCGCAGCCCGTGGCGACGTACCTGACGGCCGTGCGGCACGGCGACCTTTTGTACGTCTCAGGACACGGTCCGTTGCGCTCCGACAAGACGATGATCACCGGCAAGGTCGGTGCCGAGCTCGACGTGACCGAGGGACAAGCCGCCGCGCGGCAGACGGGCCTGGCGATCCTCGCCACGGTGCGCAGCCACCTTGGTACGCTCGACAAGGTTATTCGGCTCATCAAGGTGCTGGGAATGGTAAACGGCACCCCAGATTTCGCCGAGCAGCCCAAGGTCATCAATGGCTTCTCCGACCTGATGGTCGAGGTCTTCGGCGACTCGGGCAAGGGCGCCCGGAGCGCGGTCGGGATGGGCTCGCTCCCGGGCAATATCGCCGTGGAGATCGAGGCTATCTTCCAGGTCCGCGACTGAGCGTAACTGTTCTGCGGATGATCCACCAATGATCGCGCGCGGGCGACGGCTTGAAGGGAAAAACTGCCTGATCGTCGGCGGCACCGGGGGGATCGGCCTGGCCTCGGTACGACGTTTCCTCGAGGAAGGGGCTCGCGTCGTCATCGCCGGCCGAGACCCCATCGGAGTGGAACTGGTGGACTCCCTCCGGCCACTCGGCCCGTGCACCGAGCGGTCGTTCGACGTATCGAACGCATCCGAAGTTGATTCCCTCTTCAATTACGCGCTCGAGTTCCTGGGCGGCCGGCTTGACGTCCTGTTTCACGTCGCCGGCATCAGCGGCCGGCGCTTTGGCGACGGTCCACTCGACGAATGCGCCGACGACGGCTGGGATCAGGTCTTCGCGATCAACGCGCGGGGAACGTTCTTGACGAACCGCGCGGCCGTGCGGCAAATGCTGACCCAGGAGCTCGACGAGTCGGGCCTGCGGGGAACGGTGTTGAACGTGGGGTCCGTTCTGGCGACATCACCGTCTCCCGACCTGTTCGGCACATGCGCTTACGCCGCGAGCAAAGGGGCCGTCCACGCACTTACCCTGAGCGCCGCAGCGCGGTACGCGCGAGAACGAATTCGTATTAATCTCCTCACGCCGGGACTCATCGACACCCCGATGGCTTCGCGAGCGGTTGGCGACCCCGTTATCCGACGATACCTCGCGACGAAGCAACCGCTCTTCGGCGGACCGGGTTCGGCAGACGACTGTGCGGAAGCCGCGCTTTACTTATGCGAGCCCGCTTCGCGGTTTGTCACTGGAACGGTTCTCAACGTGGATGGCGGTTGGTGTGTGGCGGAGGGCCAGCGATCTCCAGAGGTCATGCAATGAGCGACGGACTGCAAACGGAAGACGTGTGCTCGCAGTATCTCCGAGCTGTCCGAGGAGCGCTCGACGCCATTGAGGCCACGCAACTGCCAGCGATTCGCGAGGCGGCCGCGCGGTTCGCCGCGACGATCCGCGCGGGGCGGCTCGTCCACGTTTTCGGGACGGGGCACTCCCGTATGGCCGTCGAGGAAATGTTCCCGCGGTATGGGTCCTTCTCTGGGTTCCATCCGATCGTCGAGCTTTCGATGACCTATCACAATCCGGTCGTGGGTGCGAACGGACAGCGACAGGCCATGTTCCTGGAGAATGTCCAGCGATTCGGTCCAGTCCTCTGGCGCAACTTCGCGACGACGCCCGACGACTGCCTGCTCGCGATCTCAACGAGCGGCTGCAACGCGGTGACGGTCGATGTGGCTCTCGAAGCACAGCGTCTGGGCATGTACGTCGTCGCCCTCACATCACGAGCCCACGCCGGCGCGTCGACTTCGAAACACGAATCCGGCCGCAAACTCTCCGACGTCGCCGATCTGGTCCTCGACCAGCTCGCCCCAGCAGGCGATTCCGCGGTCTGGATCGCGGGCCTGGAGACGCCCGTCTCGCCGATTTCGAGCGTGACCGGCTGCACCGTGATCAACCTGATCAAGGCGGAAGTCGCCCGCCTTCTCACCGAGGGCGGCGCGCCGCCCAACGTGCTCACGGCGGCCTGCCATCTCGGTGTGGAGCGTTCCCGGCAGTTGTTCGAATCAACGTACGACGATTATCGGCGGCGAGTCGGTGTTCTTTACAAATGATATTGCTAGAATGTTGGTCACGGCAATCAACTTGCGTGTTACGGCATTCCAAGCTCCCAGCACATTGAATCGCTGACGACCGGAAGCTGCGCGGACGAAGGTTCGCGCAAAAGACCACAGGCAGCACAGGAACGTCCCAAACACAAAATGAGCAGCGTCGACGAAGAACACATGCCCTCGGCCCTTTTTGTGCGTTATCCAAGCATGGTTTCAATTGGGATTCGAGAAACTCGGTTTGGGTTTCGACGTGCTCGGCCAAGTTTTTTGGGTGGCACGGGGATGGCGCGAATGCGCTGCCACTTGAGCCCAAGATCTTTGAGGAACTTACGCACTTGGCTCGGGCCGCGTTTCAATCCAGTCAGTTGAAAGATGCGATCACACGCCTCAGCGATCGTACAGGCCGGTTGCTTCTCGAACGATTCGCGGATCAGATCGCAGTAGGCCGCCATTTCGCTCACGGGGCGATTGGGGTCCCAGCGTCGCAGGCCATCGAGTCCTCCCTCGCGATAGGCGGCCACGTACCGTTGCACAGTAGCCCGACCAACCCCCACGATCTCCGCTGCCTTTTGGCGGGTGAGGCCGTTATGCAGCAACCAGAGCATGAGCATCCTCTCGCGGATACGCTCATTCGGATGCGAAGTCCGTTCCTCGTCGACGACGCGCTGCTCCTCCGCCGTCAGACTCACGCGAAACCAAGACATGAGATGCCTCCCTCGCCGACAGTATCCGTCGTCAATGAACGCCTGGCGTACCGCCTTGAGGCCCTTGGGGCCGAACTCGCACGCTGGCGTCGGCGCGTAGAGCCGATTGAGCACGCGGAGCGATTCCCGAATCAATCCCGCTTCTCGGGTCTGGCGACCGTGATTCACGTAGTAGCCATCCGCGAAGCGGGTGTACTCGACCGTCAGGGCGAGGACGGTGAGATCCTCGGCGGGCGTGAGCGCCTTCCGGCCGTTCGCAAGCCATTGGACGATAAGACGGTCGTACTCTTCCTTGCTGGCCGTCGAGTTGTACGGACCGAGGTAAGTGACATCCCCGCCGATTTCGACGAGGGCCTGTCCGGACGGTTTGTGGCGGCGGTATTTCGGCTGACGTGGTTGACGCGTATTCATGTAAGCGACCCCTCATTCCGGTAATTACCGGAACACAACGCTTGTTAGGGGCCGCTCTGCGGCACATGCCGCAGGTACGTAAGTCAGTCATTCGGCAGGATTTACGTCGAGTGGAGACGATGGGGATCGAACCCACAACCTCGTGGTTGCAAACCACGCGCTCTCCCAATTGAGCTACGTCCCCAAGTGTTGGGTAACTCCCGATGCTACGAACCCCCGGCATGGCGGGAAGCTCGCGACGGTTTTTATCTTAACGACGACTCCCGAAGTTCGCTAGGCGAGACGTAGTGCTATCCTCGATTGAAGGCGCATGGCCTTCCGATTCGGCAGCGGCCCCTCGGCGCGGATGGCTTTATCGATTGCGTAACCACTGCTC
Organism: Singulisphaera sp.; assembly: GCA_027451445.1. GTDB lineage: Bacteria > Planctomycetota > Planctomycetia > Isosphaerales > Isosphaeraceae > DAIDJG01. Next base: position 5,070 of record DAIDJG010000354.1, on the reverse strand, counting down.
GGCGGTAAAGATCGCACGCGTGCGACTTGGGTGCGGCAAGGCTTGCCACTGGGGTGCTGCACCTTCGGGGTTGCTGATCGTGTCGATCCACTCGCGGATCAATAGGGGCGACTGGCTGATCATCACGGCCCGCTTGAGTCGATTTCCCACGAGTGGCTGTTCAAAAATGACAGCGTAGTAGGGAAGTTCCTTGTAGCCTTTCAACTTGGCGAGATGAACGCCGATCGCTTTGTCGAGCTTCACCAGGTCGGAGCCGAACGCTGCACGGAAGTCGGCCAGATGCTGAGCGGAAGTGCGTTCCTGAAGCGGAGCCATCTTGCTCATTTTCGCCAGGTAGGCGACGAAGTCGTCGGGCCGCTTCATGGCCAGGTAGTGGGTCATCGCCCACGAGAGCGCGTAGTCGGTTGGAGTCAGTTCTGACTTGGTGATCAGGTATTCTACCAATGGTTGCTTCGGATCCCGACCCACCAGGGGGCTCTCGCCCATTTGAAGCGTGGCCTGATCGTCAAGGTCGCGGATCGTCGCCATATGCATTGGGTTGACAACGCCGAGACCGTTCCAGTTGACGTCCCCTTTTCGGTTTTGAGTTGGAGGCGAACAATACTCGGCCAGGCCCTCGATGAGCCAGGGGGGCCATGATCCGAGCCTCGGCTGAATGCCGATGTTCGAGAGGATCTGATGGGTCCCTTCGTGGGCCACCGTTTGCGGCCGGCGGAGCGCGGCAACTTCCGGAGCGGCCTCGTCGCGCTGGGAGTTTTGGAAGAAGTAGATCCGGTTCGTCATGATCTCGTAATAGGCCAGCACGTCCTGCGCAACCGGCTTGAACGCGCGGAAGTCGGCTTCCGTCCGGAAAATAATCGCGACCAGCGGAAACTCCGCCTCGTGGATCGGTACGTTCTTCTTGCGGAACGCGTCGACGAGCCCTTTATAAAGGTGCTCGAGCAGTTGGCCGCTGGCCTCGGCGAACTTCTCGGACGACTGATAGAGCACCAGGTAATGCGCCGTCTTGATCACTCGAAAGTTGGCAAACGGCCCCTGGGCCAGTTGCTGGCGCATCTCGTCGAAGGTCGCGACCCGGAACGGTTCGTCGACAAAGGAGAGACCACTCGCGAAACCAAGCTGGCCGTCGGGTAGGTAGACACTGACCTTGTCGTCGGCATGACCGTGAACCCGCGCAATCATCACTTCACCCGAGTCGTTCCGGACCCGAATGCACTTCGGCTCTTCAGCAACCGCCCCATTCGAGAGAGACGTTGGAACCGACGACGCCGACGGCCTTGCATCCGGGGATGGCGGGGGTGGAGGATCGCCAGCCGCGCTGGTGGTCGGCGATGAGGCACCCCGCGGACCCCTGATGCGTAGCGACGCTTGGCGCGACCCCGGAACCGATCGCATGGGTGCTGAAAGTGAGGGCGCAGGCCGCGGGCCGTCGGCCGCAGCCTGTCGCGGACTCGTCGCGAGACACCCGAATCCGACAGCAGCCAGCATAATCCCGAGCGGTAAGGACACCACTCGGTTTCCCGGCACTCGGCGCGTCAACACCAGAGGTCCCATTGCCAGGTTTCCTTCGGGGACTTTGTCTACGATTTGATTCGGCGCGGGGGCTTCCATGAAGTCTATCAATCCTCTACGTGCAGAGGAAGTCTCTCGTTCGCAAGCAACGCCGAATCGACAAGGACGGTCGAATCGTCGGCAACCCTGAGAGATCACCCCGCATCGGTACCGAGAATCTCTGAGCGAACGAGGCGGACGCCGTCGACCATGGCGCGGGCCTTGGCCCTCGCAATATGGCGTGCCGTCTGAGAGAACCCGCAGTCGGGCGTGACCGAAACTCGCTCCGCATCAACCAGCCGGAGAACCGACCGCAATCGTTCCGCCACGAGCTCCGGCGGCTCGATCCAGGTATTCTTCACATCCACCAGGCCCACCGCAACGTCCATGGTATCGGGCAGCTCGGCCAGCAATTCGATTTCGGCCATCTCACGGCTGGCAAACTCCAGCGCAAGCTGGTGGACGCGCACACGCCCAACGTGGGGGAACAGCGGCCTGTACGAACGCCAACCCACCGCACGAGCCCGGTAGTTCCCAAAACACATATGAATGCTTATATAAGCTTCGACACCTTTCACGGTGCGTGCGATGACATCGAGGAAGCGGTCGGGGTCTTCGGGGTGGCAGGCGAAGCTTGGCTCGTCGAGTTGGAGGAAATCGGCCCCGGCGGCGGCGAGCGACTTGAGTTCGGCGTTGACGATGGGGATGAGGGCTTCGGTGACAGCGTCGCGGTCGCTGTAGACGATACCGCCATTCAGGCAGCCCGCGAGAGTGTAAGCGCCGGGGACAGGGACTTTGCAAGGGGCATCGGTCAGAGCGCGAAAGCGGCGAAACTCGTCAAAAACCCCGAGGCCGCCGGGGGCTCGCAAAGGCGCCGTGCAGAGATACTTGCTCCGTTGATCGTGCGCGGGCGGGCCCCAGCACCTCGACCGGGGGAGCGGTTCGATCCCCTCGAGAAAGTCATAGAAGCCGAGATTGAAATCGACGCGCTGCATCTCGCCGTCGGTGATCCGGTCGAGTCCCGCACAGAGTTGATCGTCGATCGCAAGCCGAACCGCGTCGTTGACAGCCTCGGCGCGGTCGGCTTCGCCGAACCGAGAGGGCTCGGCGGCGACGTCGGCGATGAACTTTTCGTACCAACCCGGAAACGACCAGCTTCCGATCACCGTGGCCGAAATCAAAGGAGTAGTCATTGACGAGGCTCTCGCACCAGAAGGAGTGTATCGGGACCGGACTTGCAACGATTCGCGCGCATGGGATCGGAGAATTCTATCCACGCTCGGACGACGGAAATACCGCCGAGCCCATGGACTTGTCGTGTTCCCCGATTGTCGCTATAAGTCTCGTCGCCAAAGCGACGCGGAAAACCCGATCCGACTGCGGCCCGAAGACCATCCACGGCCGGCCACGTCGGGAGCGGCATCTCCAGGTCCATGCGTCAGCGAGGCGGGGCAGTATCCGCGAGGTCCTCGACCGGCGTGGGTCCCATCGTAAGAGTGTTGACGCTGACTTACCTCTGTCTCTTTACTTCGATAGCGTGCGACTACGGTTCGCGGAAAACAGCGTTGATCGCAGGTCGGCGCCCCGACGGTAACGTGTGGCGCAGCTCGACCTTACGATGAGACCAAGACTTCGAATTGCGGGGGCGCCTTCTCGTCAGAAAAACTCGCCAATTCATCACCGAATTGCCAATGTATCGGACGAATCGCAGGGGTTCCCCCAAACCTCGCGGAAGGGATTACCGCGACCCCGCCGAGAGAGGACAGGGATGGTGATGGGCCTTGATTCAGTCTGTTTTGCCTATTTTGGTCCGGAGAGCTTTCTTCCGCTGACCTCGGTTTTGGCGGCGGCTGTTGGTGTCTTTTTGATGCTGGGCCGGAATTCCTGGGGATTCGTCGTGCGGAGTCTTCACGCCCTTCGCCAGCCGAATTCCGCGACGGGCTCCAAAATGTACAGGCGCCGCGGGCTTGATCGAGGAATTGCGCCTCGGCGATCACGAAGGTCCGAAGCGGTCAGCCGGAAGGAAATCACCCAACAAACATCGTGAGCTTGTTCAAACCGGCCGCGTGCCCGCGGGCGATAGGCGGAACCCTGAGCACGCGCTCGTAGAGTCCGGCCGTTGCCAGCAACGCCTACCCACTGCTTGCTGCCTACCCGAATCCTCATCCGGCCGTTCCCGGTCTTCTGTCCACAGGAAACGACGCGCGAGAATCCCGTGATCCGAAAAGTGATTGTGATTGGTCTGGACGGCCTGGAGTCGTCGATCCTGTTGCCGATGCTCGACGCCGGTGAGTTGCCGAACCTGCAAACGATCCGAGCGCAAGGCGGCTTCTCGAAGGTGGCCACGACAAACCCCGCGCAGACGCCGGTCGCCTGGTCCACTTTCGCAACGGGCACCAATCCCGGCGGGCACGGGATCTTCGACTTCTTGCGTCGGGACCCGGGTACGTACCTGCCGGACCTCGGCCTGAACCGCTATGAGCAGAAGAACGCGTTCTTGCCGCCGAAGGTCGTAAACCTGAGGCGCGGGACGCCCGTCTGGCAGACGCTCGGCGACGCGGGGATCGGTTCGACGATCGTCCGTTGTCCGTGCACGTATCCGCCCGACCCAGTCCGCGGTCGCTTGCTCTCGGGAATGGGCGTGCCCGACGTGCGAGGTGGTTTCGGGACCGCCACCTTCTACACCACGGATCCCAGCGCAGTTCCGCGAGAAAGCGAGAACCTCGTGCGTCTCGCGCGTCCGGCCTCCGGACCGCTCGCGACTTATCTCATCGGACCGCGTAACCCCAAGACTCGGTTGGATTGCCAGCTCGACGTCACACTCCACCGCGACCCGGTCGAAGGAACCGTGACTCTGCGCTCGGAGGGAACGCCGCGGGAACTCGTCATCCGCCAGGGCGAGTGGAGCGACTGGCTCCGCGTGAAGTTCAAGCTCGGCATGCTGCAGTCGGTGCAAGGCATGGTGCGATTCCACCTGGTTCGCTTCGAACCAGAGTTCGAGCTTTATGCCTCGCCCGTCAATTTCGATCCCGATTTCCCCCTGTTTCCGATCAGCTCGCCCCCGCAATACGCCACTGAGCTGATGCAGCGCATTGGCCCATACGCCACCACGGGGATGGTCGAGGACCACACGGGTCTGAATAACGGGCGGTTCGGCGAGTCGGCGTTCCTGGCCCAGTGCGACGAAGTGTGGGACGAGCGTGCGGCGATGATGCGATTGGAGCTGGAGCGGTTCGACGAGGGCCTCTTCTTCTGCCTCTTCGACACGCCCGACCGCGTCCAGCACATGCTGTGGCGGTTCCGAGAGCCTGACCATCCGGCTAACCTGGGCGAGATCGTCGATCCCGACCTCGCACGCGCGATTGAGGACCAGTACCGGCGCGGAGACGGTATCGTCGGCGAGGTGCTGGAAGCGGCTGACGATCGGACGCTCGTGATCGTCCTGAGCGACCACGGCTTTCAGAGCTTTCGCCGTGGAGTTCATCTGAACAATTGGCTGTACGATCATGGGCTTCTCGC
>DAIDJG010000353.1 GCA_027451445.1 Singulisphaera sp. | reverse complement strand
CGAAAGCCCCCGGCGTGCGCGGGGTCGAGGCCGTAAGCCGGCCAACGGCGCCGGCGGATGCGCCCGTCGTCCAGATGCTCGTACCCGGCTTCGCCATCCGTGAACTGCCGGTCTCGCTAACAAACATCAATAACGTCGAATACGCCCCCGACGGCCGGCTGTTCGCCGCCGCGTACAATGGCCGCCTCCACGTCCTCCGCGACACGGATAGCGACGGCCTGGAAGATCAAGTCACAACCTTTCTCGACAAGGAAGGAGACGACTACCCGCTTGGCATGGCCTATCACGACAAGTCGCTGTACGTCGTCCGCCGCTATCACATCGCGATGCACGTCGACACCAACGGCGATGGCGTGCCCGACCGCGAGGAGCGGGTCGCAACGTGGACCGATCCCGAACTCCCGCGGGGTCTGCTCGACCCGCGACGGGTCAGCGGCGGCCTGGGCCTCGCGGTGGGGCCGGACGGCAGCCTTTATACCAGCACGGGGAGTCTCAACACGTTCAACGCCTACGTGCTTGCGGGGCGGGACGGCCAACGGCCCAAGCCGGATACGGCGAACCCGGCGGACCAGACCTCATATTACGACCTGCGCCAGACGGCCGGTGCGGTTCTGAAGTTCGCGCCGGGGTCAAAGCAGCCCGAGATTATCGCGACGGGCGTGCGCTACCTCACATCGATGCAATTCAATCGCTTCGGCGACCTGTTCGCCACCGATCAGGAAGGCGCCACGTGGCTCCCGAACGGGAACCCGTTCGACGAGTTGCTGGAGATCCGACCGGGCCGCCACTACGGCTTCCCGCCTCGACACCCGAAATATCTCCCCAAGGTGATTGACGAGCCCAGCGTCTTTGATTACGCGCCCCAGCACCAGTCGACCTGCGGGTTCCGATTCAATGAATCGAAGGGAGCCGCCTGGGGACCCGGCTTCTGGGCCAGCGACGCGATCGTGACAGGCGAATCACGCGGTAAGCTCTTTCGCACCAAGCTGGTCAAGACGCCATCCGGCTACGTGGCGCAGAACCAGATCATCGCTTGCCTCGGCATTCTCCCCGTCGACGTCGCCATCTCGCCCAGGGGCGACCTGATCGTCGCGTGCCATAGCGGCGAGCCGGATTGGGGGACCGGGCCGGCGGGTCACGGTCGATTGTTCAAGATCTCGTACGTCGATCCGTCCGCGCCCCAGCCGGTGGCCGTGTGGGCGTCGTCGCCGACCGAAACGTGGGTCGAGTTTGACAAGCCTTTGAAGGTTGAGGACTGGACGAATCGTCTCTCCGGCACTCGCGTCGAGGGAGGGCGATACGTAGCGGCGGGCGATCGCTTCGAGCGCTTCAGGCCCGGTTATGCGGTCGTCCAGCATCAAGGCCGGGCGCCGCGTTACGAGTTCCCGGTCCTCTCCACGGCGCTCGGCGCGGATGGCCGCTCGATCGTGCTGCGGACTCCCGCGCGAACGTCGGCCGCTTCGTTCTCGGTCATGCTTCCATCCCCCGGATCCGCCGGCGTTGCCGCGAAGCGCGTTCTTTCGCGTTCCAGCGGCATCGATCTGGGATTCGACCTGACCGGCATTCAGGCGGTGTGGCAATCAGACGACAGGTCAGAAGAGTGGTCCGGCTGGTTGCCGCACCTGGATTGGGCCGTTGCTTCGGAACTGACGGCAGCCAGTGAAGTGCACAACCGCTTGCGCAGGCTCGTCGAACGCGCAGGCATGCTGACCTTATCTGGACAACTCGATCTCACGTCCATGCTGCATCCCGCGGTCCAGCCGAATTCGACGCTCAACTATGTCTACCCTGACGAGACCGTGACCGTTGCCTTCGACGCCGGCTCAAAGCTAACGCTGAAGGCAGGGGCAGGGGGGCGTGTCGAATCATCCGGTACGACGTCCGTGAAAATCGTGGCGCAGAACCCGAACACGATTCCCATCATCCTGACGGTCGCCACAGGCCATGGGCCGCTGCGTTTGTCCCTATCGTGGAGCACGGGGGACGACTCCCGGCCCCGCGCGCTTCCGCTACGACGAGTCCTCATGCCCTGGGTGACCCCGGCCCGCGAAGACCCGTCCGAGACGTCCCGCACGATCCCCCAGATCGCGGGCGGTGATTGGGCCGCCGGTAAGGCGCTTTTCTTCGGGTCGAAACTGAATTGCGCGTCGTGTCATTCGATTCGAGGCGAAGGCGGCAAGATTGGGCCGGAACTCACCAACCTCGTGCACCGCGATTACGATTCGGTCTTGAGAGACATCCGCCAGCCGAGCGCAGCGCTCAATCCGGATTTCCTTGCCTATCTCGTGGATCTCGCCGATGGCCGAATCGTGTCCGGAGTGCTCAACGGCTCGACCGA
>DAIDJG010000352.1 GCA_027451445.1 Singulisphaera sp. | reverse complement strand
CCGACGCGGATCTCACTTGCTCGCCTTGGACGCATTCGAAGGCACCGTCAGCAGGATCGGCTCGCTGCAATACGCCGTCTTCACGACGAAGTTGATTGAGACGTGGCCCATCACGCAGATTGGCACCTTGTCGCAAGGCGCCGCGTCGGGCTTGGCCTCGAGAACGACCTTCCCGACCGTTTCCTTGGGTCCGAGCAGCGTCTTGCTTCCGGCCTCTTTGATGACAACACCCGGTGGCAGCGGGTTGCCGTGGACTCCGCCAAGGTGCTGGAGTATCACAGCGAGGTTGACGCCCTTCTCATAGCCGCCGTGCCGGGTCACCGTCACGTCAATGGTGGCAGTCTTTCCCGGGAGCAACGTGATCGCGGTGGCCTTGGCTTCGACCGTAATGTCGGACGGGTCAGTCACCCCCAGCGCCAGCGTGTTCACCGGCCAAAACGCACGACCACCGCCCGGAGAATAGATCTCCTGGCTCGGGGTGACGGAACGCACGAGGGGACCTTGGGGCGTGTCGCCTCGACCTTGGAGACCGAGCAGACCGGCCGCGGGCTTCGCATCCGCAGCGGCGGAGACCACGATCACACCCTGCGTCATGTTCGCCGGGATGGTCAACGCGCTTGTCGTGACTCCGGGAGGCAAGCCCGTCCATTCGAGCGTGACCGGGCCGGTGAAACCGGTCCGCCTCGTCAACTGCACGAACACCGGCACGCGAGCGCCAGGCCCGATGTTGATCTTGTCGGGGTCGCACTTCAGTGTGAAATCTGGCTGCGCCGGCTCCGCTTCGAGCACGTAACCAAAGTCCGCGCCCCCTCGACTGTGGAGGTCGGACACCTGGATGCCAAAATTCCCGTCCGCGGGTGCGGTCCATTCGAGACGAGGGTCCTTGCCGAACGTGTCGTCCGCCTCCGCGAGTACAGCGTCCTTGTCGTTCAGAACTCGAATCACCGGATCCGTGCCTGCCCCGGCGCGTCGGGCGACGATCTCGAATGCATAGAGGGTTCCCTTCTTCGCCTCGAACCGATAGGCATCCACATCGTTCGACTCGCCGAGCCGCCCACTGAGCGCGACGGGTAAAGTGACACTCTGCGCCTTGGCGGTTTCCTTGGGGGAATCGCCAGCCTCGGCGACCACATCGCGATCCGTCGCGACGAGCATGATCGGTTGCGACGAGCCCTGCGCCGTGGGAAGCGCCGAGAACCAGGGGCCCAGGGGCGCATCTTTGGGCACGTCGAGCGTGATGGTCTGCGACACGTCGAAGTTGAATCCCTGGGCCTGAAGGGCCGCCTTCACGCCTCGCTTGACCGCCATCGGAAACACGGAGGTCGCGTAGGGCCGTGACGTCGCTTGCAAGACATAGGTCCAGTTCGGATCCCCCGCGTAAGTCGTATCGCGGATCTGCACATAATAGACACCCGCGTCCTTACATTCGTACGACAGCATGGGATCCGCGAAGTCGTGGTTATCGTCGACGGCGAGTTCTCGGCCCTGAGCATCGTGAATCGAGAGAATCGGATCGAAATGCTTTTGAAGGTCGTGGATCTTGTTTTCGAGCCGGTTGGCCCAGACGCTCAAGGTCACTCGTTGCCCGGCCTGGGCCGAAAAGGCGTACCAGTCGACGTCCTCGGCTTTCGAGATCGCGCCCGAAACGACGCAGGGAAGGCCGATGGATTGCGCCTTCGCGGGCTGATTGTCGGCCACGTCGTCCGCCTCGCTGACGACAGGGTCGTCCACCACCATGACGAGACCCACGGACGAGACGCCCTGTGGAGTCGCGACCCGAATCTCGCGAGGGCCAAGCGCGGTACCGGCCGAGGCGGTCAAACTCGCTTTCACCGTCCCCGACGCGCGGCGCATCCCTTTCCCGGTCTTCGCAGCCGCGTTCGCTTTCTCAACACCCACCACATCGCCGACCACTCCTGTGCCCTCGCAGAGCACTGCCGACGCTCCCGCAAAGCTTCCGCCGCCCGCGATCGTAACCTCCGCGGTTTTCCCCCGCTGCACGGCTGTGGGCTCGATGCGAGTGAGCATGGGGTATGAAGTCTGAGAGCGCGCGGCCGTGGCACCGAGTACCAGCATCAAAGAGGCGAGCGGAAGACAAAGCCGAGACATAGCCGGGACTCCGATGCTCAGTCCGTATAGGGTGGACACCGCCCACCATTTCAACATTACGAGGGAGGGCGGTGCCCAACTTACGAAAACTAGTCCTTCTTGGTTTCGGGGAACTTCACGGCTGCCAACGGTTCACCGCGCATTGCGTGCGCCACTTCACTCGGCCGTCCAAAAACGGACACCAAAGGATCCCCCGACGTTTCAACACCGCCAACCTTCCAGCGCACCAGTTTG
>DAIDJG010000351.1 GCA_027451445.1 Singulisphaera sp. | reverse complement strand
GCAACTGAACGATAAGCTTCGCGAACTGGCCCGGAACCTCTGGTGGACCTGGCAGCCCAACGTCATCAGTCTCTTCCGCGAGCTCGACCCCGCACTCTGGCGGAAGCTGGATCATAACCCGGTCGAGTTTCTCAAGCAGGTGGACATCGAGAAGCTCGAAACCCGCGCCAATGAGTTGGCGATTCACTCTCGCATCGATTACGCCTTCCGCCGGCTGGCCGATTACCTGAAGAACGACGACTCGTGGGGCTCGATCTACGCGTCGAGCCTACGCTCGCGGCCAGTCGCTTACTTCTCCGCTGAATTCGGCCTGCATGAAAGCCTCCCGATCTATTCGGGCGGCCTCGGCGTCCTCGCGGGCGACCACCTCAAGAGCGCGAGCGACCTGGGGATTCCGCTCGTCGCCATCGGCCTGGCGTATGCACAGGGCTACTTCCGCCAGACGCTCGACACGAACGGCTGGCAGCAGGAGCAGTATCTCAACGCGGACCCTGAGCTGCTGCCGATGGAACAGGTTCTCGGCCGCGACGAGAAGCCGCTCCGCATTCAGATCGACACCAACAACGGCGTGCTCCACGCGCGTGTCTGGCGGGTTGAGGTGGGGCGCACGACGCTCTACCTGCTCGACTCGTTCGTGCCCGAGAACTCTGAGTGGGACCGCTCGCTCACGGCACGTCTCTATGGCGGTGATGCCCGCGTGCGCATCCGGCAGGAGCTGCTCCTGGGCGTCGGCGGTGTGAAGGTGCTGCACGCGCTGGGGATCCACCCCTCCGTTCTTCACCTCAACGAAGGGCACAGCGCCTTTGCGGTGCTGGAAATGATCCGTGCGGAGATGGAATCGAACGGCACGCCCTACGGCGAAGCCTCGCGCGACGTCGCCGCGATGACCGTCTTCACGACGCACACGCCCGTCGCCGCCGGCCATGACCGGTTCCCGGCCGCTCTGGTCGAAGAGAATCTCGGCAAACTGCGCGAGGCGATTCACCTGTCGACCGAAGACTTCATGGGGCTCGGCCGCGTGAATCCGGACGATCCCAATGAGTTGTACTGCATGACGGTCCTCGCCCTTAAGCTCTCGAGGCATGCCAACGGGGTGAGCGCTTTGCACGGTCGGGTGTCGCGGCGTATGTGGCATCCGCTCTACCCGAGCCGGATCGAGGAGGATGTGCCGATCGGGCATATCACGAACGGCGTCCACGTTCAGAGCTGGGTCGCGCCGCAGATGCACCAGCTCTACGACCGCCACCTCGGTGCCGACTGGCCGAAACGCCAGCGCTTTCCCGAAGCCTGGGCCGGGATCCAGACAATCGAGGACGCTGAGCTCTGGGAGACGCAGCAGGTTCTGAAAGCACGGCTGATCGACTTCGTGCGCCGCCGTCTCGTCGCGCAATACCAGCGCCGGAACGAGCCTGATGCGATCATTCAGGCCGTATCGCAGGCGCTCGATCTGAACACTTTGACGATCGGCTTCGCGCGTCGATTCGCCACGTACAAACGTGCCGGCCTGGTCATGCGCGACGTCGAGCGCTTGGCCGAGCTGATCGAATCCGTTGACCGCCCGATCCAGTTCGTCTTCGCAGGCAAAGCGCATCCTGAGGATCACTTCGGTAAGGAATTGATCCAGAACATCGTGCGTTTTGCGCGTCAGGAACGGTTCGCCGATCGTGTCGTGTTCGTCGAAGACTACGACATGAACGTCGCGCGCCAGCTCGTACAGGGTGTCGACGTCTGGCTGAACAACCCCCGCCGTCCGCAGGAGGCCAGCGGCACTTCGGGCGAGAAGGCCCTCCTGAACGGGGCTTTGAACTGCTCGATCCTCGACGGCTGGTGGGCCGAGGCCTACGACGGCACCAACGGCTTCGCCATCGGCCGTGGCCAGTCCCATTCCAGCCCCGCCGTCCAGGACGAGCGTGATCACGAAGCCTTGCTCGAGACGCTCGTCAACCAGGTCGTCCCGCTCTACTACAACCGCGACGCAACCGGCCTGCCGCGCGGCTGGATCACGCGCCAAAAGAACGGCCTGCGCTCGCTGGCGTGGCGGTTCAACGCCGACCGCATGGTGATGGACTACGTCCAGAACGGCTATCTGCCGGCTGCGGGCGGGCAGTCGTGCGCGATGCCGAAGTCGTGAACCCGTAATGGGAGCTGGTGTTCCACCCATATGGTAAGTAAGGACCCCAGCTCTCCGCGGTTTCCGAGTTTGCGAGTCCGATTGAGTTGCTTTTACCGATCGATCTGATTGCCGATCCCGGTTTGGCCGGTTCGACTGATTGGGCATCGGTCCCGTTGCGGCTTCGCTGAGGCGTCACGAGGGTGGGTTGGCGGTGCCAGCGCGCTCGTCATCACGAATCGTTCGCTCTCAGTGACAGGAGACTCTCGGCCTGCCGCCTCACGAGGCCAGCAGCGTCAAAAGCTTATCCAGGTCGACCGGCTTGAGCAGGTAGCCATCGAAGCTGGCGTCCGCCGCGCGCTCACGGTCATCGTCCCTCCCATATCCCGACAGCGCATACAGCGAGATTCGATTGCCGTATCGTTCCCTGATGCAGGAGGCGAGTTGATAGCCGTCCATCCCCGGTAAGCCGATGTCCAGCAACGCGAAGGTCGGAGGCGTGCCGTCGATCGTGTCCAGGGCCGATGATCCATCGTGGGCCGTCGCGACCTCGAACCCCTGTCGTCGCAAGAACCGCGCGAGCCCCAAGACGGCGTCCACGTTGTCGTCGACGATCAGCACTCGAGTCGTCGACTTCCCAAGGCCTCGCAAAGGCGCCTGGGTCGGCCGGTCGATGACGGCGTGCGGCGATAGGGGCAGATGCACAATGAACGTGCTGCCCTTACCGAGGCCATCGCTCTCGGCGCCGACCCTTCCGCCGTGCAGCTCGACGAGCCGCCGCACCAGGGTCAGGCCGATCCCGAGGCCCCCTTGCGAGCGGGCGAGCGAGTTATCGACCTGCCCGAACGGCTCGAAAATTCGATGGAGGTCCTGGGGGGCGATCCCAATACCCGTGTCCTCAACGCGCAGTGCCACTTCAGCTCCCTCCGCCGAGGCTGTGATGGTGATCCTGCCCGCGTCGTCGGTGTACTTCGCGGCGTTGCCTAACAGGTTGACAATGATCTGTTCCAGCCGGGTTGGGTCCGCGTCAACGGGCAAGAAACGATCGCCCAACACGACATCCAGGGACAGCCCCTTCGCGATAATCTGAGGCCGTACCGACTCCACAGCGCGTTCGATCGCGGTACGGGCATCGACGACGTCCCGGCGCAGCTCGATCTTGCCCATGTTGATCCGGGAGATGTCCAGGAGGTCGTCAACGAGGTGGGCGAGCTGACGCCACTGGCGGCCAACCACGTCGAGCGCCCAGCGCCCGCTGGCCTCGTCTCCAGGAGCCTGGTGGGCGACCGCGGCAGCGTTGCCGATTGCCGCCAAGGGATTTCTGAGCTCGTGGGCGAGTGTCGCCAGGAACTCGTCCTTCTTCCGGTCAGCCTCACGCAACGCGTCTTCCTGGAGCTTGCGGTCGGTAATGTCCATGTTGACGCCCGTGATACGCACGGCCCGGCCGTCGGCGTCCTTGAATACATTGGCCCTGGCCTCGAGCCAGTGGATACTGCCGTCAGGCCAGGTTACTCGGAACTCCGTGAGATACCGACCGGTCTCGAGAGCCCGCCGCACGTCCTTTTCCGCGTTCGCCAGGTCCGCTGGGTGGACCAACCGAGTCCACGCGTCGTATGTCCCCTCGAACGTGCCCGGCTTCAGCCCGTAAAGTGTCTCGAGCTCGGGCGACCACTTGTTTTCGCCCGTCACCAGGTCCCACTCCCAATGTCCGATCTTGCCGATCTGGTGAACAAGCCGCAAAAGTTCCTGGTTGCGGCGCGATTCGTTCTCGACCCGCCGCCGCTCGGACACGTCGCGAAACACCAGCACGCAGCCCATGACACGCCCCTGGCCGTCCTTGATCGGCGCAGCGCTGTCGTCGATGGGCAATGCCGTGCCGTCCTTCTTGATGAGGACGGTGTGGTTCGCGAGCCCGACAACGACGCCCTTTTGCAGCGCCCTCGACGCTGGGCTCTCGACCGGTTGCCGGCTCTGCTCATTCACGATCTGGAATACGACTTCGAGCGGCTGGCCCACGGCATCGGCGTTGATCCAGCCCGTCAACGACTCGGCCACCCCATTCATGAAAGTCACATGGCCGTTAGTGTCTGTGGTGATGACGGCATCGCCGATACTCGAGAGCGTGACGCGCATCCGCTCCTCGCTCTCCCGCAATCGCTCCTCCGCCCGTCTTCGGGCTGTCACGTCGGTCGCCGCGCCAAACCACTCGACGATCTCGCCCCCGGCGTCGAACAAAGGGACGGCGCGGGAGAATGTCCAGCCCAGACTGCCATCGGCCCGCACAACCCGGTGTTCCAACTGGAAGACGGTTCTGGTGCGAACCGCCTGCTGGATCACTTCCATGACGTGCCCCCGGCCGTCCGGCGGGATGTAGGTCTCCAGCCACGTCCGGCTTGGCTCCTGCGTGTCGGCGATGAAGTCTTGCCCTTGCAGGAACCTCATCTCGGACCAATCCACATTCATGCAATAGACCACGTCTGACGTGGCATTCACCAGAGCCCGGAATCGCTCCTCGCTCTCGCGCACGGCTCGCTCCGACTCGCGCCGCAGCCGGGCCATTTGGAGATGAGCGGTGACGCGGGCCAGCAGCTCTCGGGCGCTAAAGGGCTTGACGAGGTAGTCGTCGGCGCCGGCTTCCATACCCTCGACCCGGCTCTCCTCACCGGCACGGGCGGACAGCATGATGACCGGCAGCCCACGCGTGCGGGGGTCGGCACGGAGTTCCTGAAGCAAGCCGAACCCGCTCAGTTTCGGCATCATCACGTCGGTAAGGATCAAATCCGGCGGCCGATCCTTGGCCAAAGCCAGCGCCACCTCGCCGTCCGGTGCGACCTCCACACGGAACTGCTCGGCCAGGAGCCGGGCAACGTACTGCCGCATGTCGGCGTTGTCGTCGGCCACGAGCACGCGGGGCCGGGCGTCGTCCTTGCCCTGTTCCGCCCAACAATGGGGCGTGGGGAGTGGTTCAGAGTATGTCGGCAACTCGGAACGCTGTCTCGCTCGCTCGTCGTCGGGGAGCCATCGCAACGCCTCCTCGACAAAGGGGCTGGCCCCCGTCCCGGTCGGAGCGGCCGTGCGACCGTCGCCGATCTGGTCGGGCGGCAGGTGCGCGGACCCTAGCGGGACAGTGACGGTGAATGTCGTGCCTTTGTCGAGCTCGCTCTCGGCGGCGATTGACCCGCCGTGCAATTTGACCAGCTCTTGCACAAGCGCCAGACCGATCCCCGAACCCTCGTGGGTCCGGCCCCGCGCGTTTTCAATGCGATGGAACCGCTCGAACAGCCGGGGCATCTCCTCCGCTGGGATTCCCGTCCCCGTGTCGCGCACTTGGAGCTCGATGGCGGTCCCGGACCGTCGTACGGCGATAGCAATCTCGCCGTCGAAGGTGAACTTGAAGGCATTCGAGATCAGGTTGAGGACAATCTTCTCCCACATTTCCCGATCCACGAACACTGGCTCGCCCAGCGGCGGGCAATCCACCGTGAGCGTCAGGCCGGCCCGCTCGCAAGCCGACCGGAAATTGCTGGCGAGGTCGGCGGTGAACGCGGCGAGCTCGGTCGGTTGGAAAGTGGCCCGGACCCGGCCTGCCTCGATACGGGAGAAGTCGAGAAGCGAGTTTACCAGCCGCAGCAACCGCAACCCGTTGCGGTTCACGACCTCGAGTTGGCCCGACGCGGCGGGGGGGAGGTCCGTGTGACTGCGGGCCAGTAATTCCTCCACCGGGCCGAGCATCAGGGTCAGAGGGGTGCGGAACTCATGGCTGACGTTCGAGAAGAAGGCCGTCTTCGCTCGGTCGAGCTCGGCCAGTTGCTCGGCCCGCCGCCGCTCCTCCTCGTAGGCGCGGGCGTTGCTGAGTGCGGTGGCAACGTGGCCCGCAAGCAGTTCGAAGAACCCCTTGTACCCCTCCGAGAACGCCAACCTGGGGCTAACCCCCGCGACCACGAACCCCGTCGGACGCACCTGTCCGGGCTTGGCCAACGGCACGATGACAGCCTGTTGCAGCGGCTCAGGCCAGGGCCCGCACCGGAGCTGCCCGAACCGCTGCTCCAACCCGGTGATCACCTCCGCCCGGCCGGACGCCAGCACGTTCCTGAGCGGCCAGCCCTCCCTGTCCTTCGTTGCCCCGGTCAGATCGATCGACGCCGGGGCCGCTCGCGACCCGGCCGGCAGGCCCGTGGCCCCGACCAGGCGCGCCGCGTTGCCGGGCTCATCGAGCAGGTAGACGAGGGCAAAGGGAAGGTCCTGGGGATTGTCGGCCAGTGTCCTGGCGGCGGTCTCGCAAGCATCCTCCGCGGATTTCGCCTCCTCGGTCGTCCGCGCCGCGAGTTCCCGCAAGGTCCGCAGGCGGCGTTCGCCGATGGTCCGCTCGGTTTCTTCGGTGACCACGCAAAGCATTCCGCCGACGACGCCCCGGTCGTCCGGGATGGGACTGTATGAGAACGTGTGGTACGTCTCCTCCGAGAAGCCCTGGCGTTCCAGAAAGAGCAGTAACCCCTCGTCCCACGTCGCCTGACCCGTGCGGATGACCGACTCGGCACGCGGGCCAATGTCGGCCCAAATCTCCGGCCACACCGCACGAGCTGGCTGCCCCAGCGCCCAGCGGTGCTTCGGACCGAGGGACATGCGGGCGTAAGCGTCGTTGTAGAAGAACGTGAACTCCGGCCCCCAACCCAGCCACATAGCGTAGCGGGAGTCGATCATGATGCGGATTGCCACCAAGAGGCTCTTCGGCCATTCGGCCGCCGGTCCCACCGGGGTATTCGACCAGTCGAACGCCCGGATCAGCCGGCCCATCTCGCCGCCCCCGGCGAGGAAGGCCAGGGGGTCCTGGTCCGCAAATCCATTCTCGCCGTGGCTCATGTGCCTACCTCTGCGCTTCTTAAGCCCATCGCGGCCTCGGCCAGCAGCATGTCGAGGGTGGAAACGGCTTAGTGGCACGGCGAGGAACGCGTCGGGCGTTGGAAGCACCCGCTGCGCCAGGAACCGCGACTCGTCCTCAATGGCGTCCCGCGTCACGGTAAACCGGTCGATCATGGGATCGGACGGAACCTCTGCCGTGGCTCAGCCGCACGTTTTCGATCCGGGAGAGATGCGTGCGACCAACCCCGACGCCTTTGGCGAGGGCACGCAGTCGCTATCCGATGTTGCCGCGCAATTCCCGGATACACTTACCGAATCATATGCCTCGCGCCCCCCGGAAGCTGAAGTGATTCGGATGAATCTAGGCCAGCTACAAGTCGGCGCGCGCCAAGCGGAATCAAGCCGCCGCCTGGCTGGCCCCTGACCACTTGCAAATCCCGTGCCTTCTCGTCTGACCCGGATCGGCGTGCGCCGACGGCGCCCCCCTCTTCAGCCGCGAGGGCCGACGTTTGGCGGGCCGGCGCTGCGCCGCGGCATTGATCGGACGTCCCCTGCCAATC
>DAIDJG010000350.1 GCA_027451445.1 Singulisphaera sp. | reverse complement strand
CGAATGGCTGAGCTTGCTGGGGAACGAACAAGGCTATGGTGGCTGAAAAACAGCCATTTTGGAGCGATCATCGCCTGTCGGATCATAAGTGCAAGCCTTGCAAGACGTTCCGCCGCGCAAAAAGTGTCGGGTGGCCAGCCTTGGGAAGGGGGGGTAGGGGGGGTGGGGCCTCGACCTCCGCTCACGGGCAACGGCATTCCGCCGTCGCGAACCCGTCATTTCCCAGGAAACGACAGTAATCCTCCACACGCGTGCAGGCGCTGGAGCCAATAACGGCGGCCTCTCCCCACCCCCCTTCCCAAGGGGGGGAGTTATATATTCCTCTCTTTGAGAGGCGATGAGTGAGCGCCTTGGAGCGATCGGCCGTGTGCAATGCAATCGTTATCCGCTCTGGGAATTGATCAATCGAACCCATGACGAGGAAAGACCGATGAAGCACTTCCTCCAGGAGATGGAAAAACTCACTCACGATCTCGACGAACTTGCCGAGACCGTAACCGCGACGATTCTCAAGGCGACCGTGGCGCTGTGCGAGCGCCGCCCGGAGCTGGCGCAACAAGTCATCGCGGGCGACGATGCCATCGACCGCGAGGAAGTACGGATCGAGGAAGAGTGCGTCCGGATCCTGGTGCTCCAGCAGCCGGTGGCCATCGATCTCAGGCGGGTGATCGCAGCGTTGAAAATCAACGGCGACCTGGAGCGTATGGCCGATCTGGCGGCCGATATCGCCGAACAAGCGACCGAATTCGCCCGGCTCTCGGACCATGCGCCGATCCCTCCGCAGTTCCTGGCGCAAACAAGTCTGGTTGTGCGAATGGTCAGGGATTGCCTCGACGCGTTCGTGCGGTCCGACGCCGGCGCCGCACGCGCAGTGTGCGCCTTGGACCACGAGGCCGACAGGCGTCATCGGGAGATTGTCGAGGAAATCAAGGCGATGATCCGTTCCCACCCGGAGCAGATCGACGCCGGTTTTCAGCTCGTCTCCGCGGCACGGTACCTCGAGCGAATCGCCAACCATGCGGCCAACATTGCCGAGGACGTGATCTACACTGAAGAAGGAACTATCATTCGCCATCAACCGACAAAACAGCCGGGCGCGGCATAGCAGTCGGCGATCGCCGCGTCAGCACGCGAGACATCGGCGCTCATCCCCAGTTACCGGGTAATGGCGGCGGGGCCGCGGGCGACTCGTCCGCTTCGACGACGCGCGTCCTGGAGACCCCGCCTCCGACCGGCTCCACCTCCAGTGCCGAGAGAATCTGAAGCAGGCGCTGGTCAAGCTGGTAATGGAACGTCCCTTCCTGGTCAATGTCGCCGGCGGGCATCCCGGTCAAGAGCTCGATCCCTTCGGCGATCGTGTCGACGGCCCAGACGTGAAATTGCCCAGCCCTGACGGCCTCGACGACGTCGCGGTGCAGCATGACGTGGGGCGCGTTCGTGCGCGGAATGCAAACGCCCTGGGTTCCCGTGAGCCCTTTCTGACGGCACACTTCGAAAAAGCCCTCGATCTTCTCGTTGATGCCCCCCACAACCTGAACTTCGCCATGCTGGTTGACCGAGCCAGTCACCGCGATATCCTGGCGAAGGGGAACCGCGGCCAGAGCACTCAGCAGGCAGTAGAGCTCAGCCGACGAGGCGCTGTCGCCCTCGATCCAGCCATACGACTGCTCGAACACAAGGCTGGCGGAGACCGCCAGCGGGTGCGTCTGCGCGTAGCGATTGCGGAGGTAACCTTCGAGAATGAGAACGCCCTTGTTGTGGATATCGCCGCTCAGCTCGCACTCGCGCTCGATATTCACGAGGCCCTCGCGGCCGACTCCGACCGAGGCGGAAACGCGGCTGGGCCAGCCGAAGCGCTGGTCGCCCAGCTCGATCAACGGCAAGCCGTTGATCTGCCCCACCCGGTGCCCCTCCAGCGAGATGCGCAGCGCGCCTTCGGCGATCATCTCCCGGATCTTGGCGGCGATTCGGCCGCTCCGGTAAGTGCGCTGGTCCAGAGCCTTCTCGACATGGGCCGCCTCGACCCGGTCTCCCCCGGCACACTTCGCCCAGTAGTCGGCCTCTCGGACGAGGTCACCGACCTTTCCGAGCTCGACGGAGAGCTTGCGCGTGTGCCCTGCCTCACGCGTGCCGAAACGGATCACCTCCGCGACCGCGGAAGCCGCGAACGGCAACAAACCTTCCGCGCGAACCATGCGTGCGATAAACCGAGCGTACGCAAGCTGACCGTCGGCGTCGCGGGGCGCTTCGGGCTCGAAATCGGCGCGGACCTTGAACAGGTTGGGGAAGTCGTCGTCGGCATGAAGGAGGAAATAATAGAGTGCGGGCGAGCCTATGGCGATGACTTTCGTATCGATGGGAATCGGCTGGGGCTTCAGCGCCGAGCTGGTAAAGAACGCGAACGGGTCATAGGTCTCGGTAAGCAACAGACCCGACTGAAGCGTCCGCTTGAGCTGCTTCCAGACGAGGGGCTCGGTGAGCGCGTCCTCGAGGTCGAACACCAGGTAGCCGCCGTTCGCGCGCAGCAGGCTGCCGGGCTTGATGCGGGTGAAGTCCGTGCTCACCCGGCCAAACAGGTTCACCTCGCGCTCGATGGTGCCGAAGAGGTTCTTGTAGCTGGGCGAGAGCTCGACGATGACGGGAGCCCCCTGCACGGCGGAATTATCGGCGACGACGTTGACCCGATATTCCAGCCAGGGATCATCCCGGCCCATCATCGCGGCCTGCGGATTCTCGGCGGGGCGTTCTTCCTGGAAGCGATCGAGGTTGGCGATCATGTGATCGCGCAGTTGGTCGAGCCAGGCAACGACCGGCTCATCAGGGAAATCACGCTTCGTCTGCGCGATCAGGGGGTCGAGGATGCGCCTCGCGTAGGAGTGGACGATCTCTTCGACAGCCGCCCGAAGCTCGCGCATCAGCTCCTGTTGTTTGATCATGAGCCGGGCGACATCGTCCCGGAGCGCCTCCTGACGATGCTCGATGTCGGCTCGTTCCGCGTCGGTAAGCTGTTCGAGCTCCTTGCTCTCCATGGGCCGGCCGTCCTTGAGCGGAACGAACGCAACGACCCCGTTGGGCAGCCGGTTGACGAGCATGCCGAGTTGCTGGGCGCGCTTCACCAGCTCGTGGTAAAGCGCTTCGCTCCGCGCCTCGAAAGTCGCACCCAACCGGTCGCGCTCGGTGCTGAAGTCCTCGGCCTTGAGCGACTTGGGAAGGTCTTCTCGCATGCGCCGGACGAGCTGATCGAGCGCGGCGCGGAGCCGGCAGCCATGACCGCTCGGCAGTCGAATGGCCAGCGGGGTGTCGGGCTCGCCGAAATGATGAACGTAGACCCAGTCGCTCGGTGGTGTCGCTTGCTTCGCGCGTTCGGTGAGCACCTGCTGAACCAGTCGCTTGCGGCCGGTGCCACTCTCCCCGCAAATGTAGATGTTATAGCCGCGCTGGCGGATCGAGAGCCCAAGATCCAGCGCACTCAGCGCTCGACCTTGGCCCACAACATCGGCAAGTGGCTCCAGCTCGGCGGTGGTTCGAAAACCGAGCTCTGCGGGGTCAAGCTGGAGGCTCAGCTCGCTCGGCGCCAGCTTGAAGCGTTCTGTGGTGTCGTTCATCAGGAACGGGGTCCCGAACTTTGGGGATCGGTGCGGAGATCAGGGTTTCGCGGCTCCAGGAGGGTCACACGCAATACTACTGGCGACCGCTCCTCATTGAGCCCCCCCACCGTCGAGGAACTGTCCGCACCACTTTTCTTGGGGAGGCGGACGCGGTAAGTGCCGTGATGGCAATAGGCCTCGGCCCGCTCAAGGTCAACGGCGTGCGGGAACTCGACGGCACGCTGAAACCGGCCGTGCATCCGCTCGCGACGGCTGGCGACGAGCCCTTCGGGCGGTACAGGGCTACGGCTTCCGGTGATCGTCAGACCGTGTTCCGTAAGCTCGATGTGGACCAGTTCCGGCGCCACGTCAGGGAGGTCGATTTCCACGAAATAGGCCCCGGGCGTCTCGGCGAAGTCAAGTGCCGGCCGCCATTCCTGCGGGCTTTCGACCGACCAGCGACGGTAGATCAACTCGTCGAACATCTCGTCCAGTTGGTGGCGGAGATCGACAAACGAGGCTTTCCATGTGTTCGACACGGCTCAACAACCCTCGGGGCGCGGCGTCGGTCGCGGTTCGAGCGTCGTTATATCACATGCTTCCCGACCCCGCGACAATGGGTAACTCAAAGCGGAGGCTGGAGCCAAACTCGATAGTGTGTTCCTTCGCGAACGCGAAACAGGAGCTTCGAGGATTCGCTTTTTCGATAGGGTTCGCCGCCGTAGAATCGACCGTCGTTGAGTTTACCGACAAAGAATACCATCGACCACAGATTCTTCGTTTCGATCGGTCAGGTGATAATTGCAGTGGCGCGTTCAAGTTGTGGCCCAAAACGCGCCGGGGGGTCTTTCTGCCGTGGTGCACCTTCCTCGCATGACAACGCGTCGGTGGATGATCGCCGTGGTGGTGGTGGCGGTGCCTCTGGCTTGGGGAACGAATCGCCACTTGAGCTTCCTGAAGTTAGCAATGGCACACGAAGCTCGAATCGTCGGTGTCAGTGCGGTCTTCGCCACGACGACCAACGGCGATCGCATCCACGTTTGGTTTGACTCAAAGAACGTGGAAATTTCTTACGAGCAGGTCAAACGAGATGACTGGCATCGCGCGATGGCGGCAAAGTACCGCTCAGCCGCCCATCGTCCCTGGCTCCCCGTTCCTCCCGATCCGCCGGAACCGGAGTAGTTCTTGCCCCCCTCAATCGAAAGCCCCCGGCGTGCCTCATCACCGTGAATTCCCGCCCAAGCCGCTTCCGTTCAACCTCCCGGCCTGTCTAGAATCAGCGCCAGAGTTCAGCGTTGGCGAGATTCAACCACAGTTGAGGCCGTTCCATGCAACCCGCCTTGTTTCTGATCGCTTTGTCGACCACATCTGCATGGGCCCAGGCGCCGTCGGACGACGAGACCGAGGCCGCGCGAGCGACCGAATCGTTGCCTGTGGTGCGAAAGGCGGCGGAGTCGTACGTGGTCGTCGAGGAGCGTCCCGTGGGAAAGGTGACGCTCGAGTTCCACCCCGAGCCCCTGCTGCAGTGGTCGAACCCCGTCGGCGGCTCGTTCCATGGGGCGGTCTTCATCTGGACCGCGGACGGCCGCCCTGACGTGATCGCGTCGATCTACCGGAAGTATGTGCCGACCCCGCCGCACCTTGGCATTGAATTCCACTCGCTGACAAACGCCCAGGTGTCGGCCGGGCGCGATGGGCATCCCGAGTGGTTCCCCGCCTCGGGAATCGCCGCCCCCGAGCCCGTGGCGGACGCCGCTACGCCGGCCGACTCGGACGCCCAGCGCCTCCGCCAGTTGCGCGCGCTGGCGCGGGAGTTTACCGCCACAAAGACCGATCGCAAGGACGTCACCCGCCCCCTGCGCCTGCTCACCCAGCCGATTTACCGCTACCAGTCCGCGAGCCAAGGCGTCGTGGACGGCGCTCTCTTCGCTTTCGTCGAGGGGACCGATCCCGAAGTCTTCCTGCTCATCGAAGCTCGCCGCACGGAGGGCAAGAAAGATTCCGTCTGGCATTATGCCCTCGCGCGGATGAATAGCGTGAACTTCCGCGTCTCCCACAAGGCGCGAGAGGTCTGGTCGGTCCCCACGATCCCCTGGCCACAGGCGCACAACCCCCGAGAGCCGTATACGCTCTTCACCTTCCGGCCGGGCGAAGGAGTCAACCCGCCGGACGACTCGGCCGAACCCACATCGGTCAGGCCCAACTGACGATTTCCCGTGGGATAGACCCAGCATCCGCGAAGTCTGGTCACGTTGAGTCTCTGACGTCGCCCCGTCGGGCGCGGAGTGTGGTGAGTTGAGGTCCCCCGGCACTTCGGTTAGAACGAATCCGCTGGGAAACTGACACCGTTGGCAACGGAGACCCTATGATGAGAGCGCTGATCTTGATCTTCACGTTGCCCCTCGTCGCCGGTCTCCTGCCTGGGGCCGCCACCGGCGCGGAGCCCGCGCCCGCGAAAAAGATCGCCGTCCTGATCGTGGACGGGATGAACAACCACGACTGGGAGCGGGCGACCCACATCCTGAAGTCGATCCTGCTCGAGAGCGGACGATTCGCGACCGTCGACGTCTCGACCAGTCCGCCGGCCAAGGCCTCGCAGGCGGATTGGGACGCCTGGAAACCGGACTTCGCGCGCTACGACGTGGTGGTGATGAACTTCAACGGCGGCCACACACCCCAGGGCGTCCACTGGCCGAAGGCGTTGGAGAAGGCGCTCGAGGATTACGTGAGCCAAGGGGGCGGGCTCGTCAGCTACCACGCGGCCAACAATTCCTTTCCCAACTGGCCCGCATACAACCGGATGATCGGGCTCGGCTGGCGCGACAAGGACTTTGGCCCGTCGCTCATCGTCGACGAGCACGATAAGGTCGTCGAGATCCCCAAGGGCCAGGGACGAGGGCCCGGTCACGGCCCGGAACATGATTTTGTGATCACGGTCCTGAAGCCCGATCATCCCATCACCCGAGGCTTGCCCCGCACCTGGTTGCATCCTCACGAGCAACTGACTCACGGCCAGCACGGACCCGCCCGGGATATGACGGTACTTTCGTATGCGTACTCGAAGGACACGAAGCAGAACGAAGTGATGGACTGGGTGATCCCTTACGGCAAGGGGCGTGTTTATACAACGATGCTCGGCCACCTCTGGAAGAACGGTCCCGACACGGCGCTTCGGTGCGTGGGGTTCCGCACCACGTTCGTCCGAGGTGTCGAGTGGGCCGCCACGGGCAACGCGAGCGAATCCGTGCCGGACGACTTCCCCACCGCCTCGCAGATCCGGCTCAAAGTCGATAACGCCACTGGTTCAAATCCGCCTGATGGATTCCAGTCGATTTTCAATGGCCGCGACCTCACCGGCTGGGAGGGGAGCCCGCAGTACTGGTCGGTCGAGGACGGCTGCCTTACGGGCAAGGCCGACGGGACGCTTAAGTTCAACCGGTTCATCACGTGGCGCGGGGGAAAGGTCCGCAACTTCGAGCTAAGGGTCAAAGTAAAGGTCTCGCCCGGCGGCAACAGCGGGCTTCAATACCGAGGGACCGAGCGGCCGGACCTCGGCGAGTCGGTCGTCACAGGATACCAGTGCGACGTCGTGGCGAACCGGCCGGATTACAACGGGATGCTCTACGAAGAGCGCGGGCGACGCATCCTGGCCCACACGAGTGAGAAGGTGATCATCGACACACAGGGGCAGCCCTGGGTCACCGGCCGGTTTCCGCTCAAGGCGTTCCCGGCGGGCGAGTGGCACGACTTCCGCGTTCTGGCCGAAGGGAACCATCAGCGCCACTGGATCGACGGGCACCCGACCGTGGACGTGATCGACCTCGACGAGAAGGGCCGGAAGCTCGATGGCGTGCTCGCCGTGCAAGTCCACGTCGGTCCGCCGATGACGATCCAGTACAAGGACTTCTTTCTGAAGCCCCTGCCCGACGACTTGCCGCTCATCACCTCTGAGCAAGCCGTCATCCCCGCAGATGCCGTGAAGGTCGAGCCGCAAGGGCGGGACAAACCCAAAAAGGTTGACGTGCAGTGATTCCTGGGCTGACTCGGTCACTGAGAATCGGACACGGCGAAGCGTTGTCGTAGCTGCTGACGGAGCGCAGGGATTGGCTTGACGGCAAAACATAAGGGCGAATTAGAGCAGGTCCGCAAACTTCTCGAGCAACGCAACGGTCTCAGTGAGCCCACATCGCAGCAATCCGTTTAGATATTCTTCTATCGTCCGCGGAGGGTTTTTTTAACCGACTCCGCACCTTCTTTGCGGCTGCACAAACGACTTCCTCGTGTAGATCGATGAGATCCGCAATAAAGTCGTCTGGATGGAGACATTCGACGTTGTAAACGCTAAGCGCCTCGGCGGGAAAATGCTTTTCATTCATCGTTACAATCGCGGTCGCTCCACACCGGATCGCAGCCGCCAACACGTGGCGATCACCTGGGTCAGGTAGAACAAGGCTTTCAATAAGATCTTCATATCCAGTCACTAGACAGTCCCGATCATGCGAATTCATCAAGATACGAGTCCGTCCCAGTTGCACCGGCGTTAAGTCCGGTCGCTTTGCGAGAAGATTCCTAATCCATTCGTCGTGGATATCGTCGGTCCAGCGAGCCCTAACGACGTCGGTCATCGCGAGCTCCATGAGAAGGTCTCGCAGCGGCGCCGAATACAAAACGCACGCATCATATATTATGGTAAACGTCGCCACACTTAATATCCCATATTAAGCTCTTGAGCCTGCGCGGCCAATTCGTCGAGAGCTTTCGATCGTTCGGAGTCAATTCTTTCCTTATACTCCAGGAGATCCGTAAGCCGGACTTTGCGATGGCGCCCGATTTTGCGATGGGGAATCTTGCCCTCGTCCAGCAGCTTGCAGAGGTAAGGTCGAGAAACGTTGAGCACGTCTGCGGCTTGTTGTGTCGTCAGTTCCGCACGAATCGGAACCAAAGTGACGGCGTTGCCGCGAGCCATTTCGGCGACGATCTGGGCAAACAACTGAATCGCCGAGAGTGGTATCTCCACTGTTTCTAGTGGCGGCTGCCCCTTGACCTGAAGCGTGATTTCAATCACCGATGGCGCATCCTCGTCGTGGGCCGGCCGCACCGCGTCGGCAAACGCCGGGATGAGGCGCCGGTTGAGGTCACGCGCAACCTGACGCTCTGTGGCTGTGGGAAGCCTTGTCGGGCGAGAACGCGATCTAAGAACTGTCATAAGTCACCCTCGTGGGAGAGTCCCGGCCAATCCAATGAGCAGGCGTACCCCAATCGTGCATTATGCGCAATAAACGCAACGAGGTGAAGTCTGTCCCGGGATTCAGGCCAATGCTTGATTGGGATTGAAGACACTGACAATGCGTCCATTGGACGAGCGGATTGTCACAAAACGGCGGGCTGATTGTCTCACAGAGAGTGTCCGACGATTCCTCACTGAAAGGAGCCAACCATGTCACACTCCATCGATACACTCCCTCGCGAAGTCGACGTCGTTGTTGTAGGTGGCGGCCTGGCCGGCCTGGCGGTCTCGGCGCTCGTGGCGCAGGAGGGGCGCTCTGTCGTTCTGTTGGAACAAAAAGCCGCCGTCGGCGGGAGGGCGGCGACGCAGGTACAACACGAGGTGCACTGGAACCTCGGACCTCATGCCTTGTACTGCGGCGGGCACGCGTTCCGGCTGCTCCAGCGTCTGGAAGTCCCCTTCAAGGGACGTTTTCCGAAGACCGGACGCGGCCTCATAATCGATGGTGACACGCTCGCGACGTTGCCGACCGGCCTCGGCTCGCTGCTGGCGTGCCCATACCTGTCACTCCGCGAGAAATGGCGCTTCAGCCAGCTTCTCACGCGCCTGCCGCGACTGGACCCCCGGCAATTCGATAGTGTCCCGCTTCGCGACTGGATTGCCGAAGTGGCGGGGCCGGGGAATCTCGCCACACTTCTTCGAACTTTGTTCCGCGTCAGTACTTATGCCGACGATCCCGATCGGATGTCGGCGGGCGCCGCGATCGAACAACTGAAGCTCGGACTTGCAGGTAGCGTTTGGTATCTGAACGGGGGTTGGCAGACGCTCGCGGATGGTCTCCGCAACGTCGCGGTGCAAGCAGGCGCCGAGGTGCGGACCGGGGTTTGGGTCAAAACAGTGCGAAGCGTCGATGAGGGCGTCTCCGTCGATTGGGTGGGTGGTGAAACCGTGCGAGCTCGCAAGGCCGTGCTTGCCGTGAGCCCAGGCACCGTTTGCGAATTGCTTGGAATGCCGGCCGGCTCGCCCTTCGCCCGTCACGTCGACAATCTCATTCCGGTGCGCGCCGCATGCCTCGATTTGGCGCTTGACGGCCTGCCAAAGCCCGATCATCGCTTCGCACTCGGGCTGGACCGACCGCTCTATTACTCAGTGCATTCGGCCACGGCCCAACTTGCTCCCGAGGGGACCGCGGTGATCCACGCGCTGAAGTATCTCGGTCGCGATACCTCGGCGAACGACGTGGTCGAGCGCGAGCTGGAAGCGCTCATGGATCGCCTCCAGCCGGGTTGGCACGAGCGTACAATTCAGCGACGGTTCTTGCCGGGTATGGTCGTCGCGCATCATTTGCCGAGCGCCGACGAAGGAGGCCTCACAGGACGGCCCGCCGTCCGCGTGACCGATCGGCCTGACGTGTTTCTCGCCGGCGACTGGGTGGGCGCCCGCGGGATGCTTGCGGATGCCTCGGCCGCGAGCGCCGAGGAGGCGTCGCAGGCCGTGCTTAGCGCACTGGCGCAATCCGAGCGGAGTGTCGCCCATGTCACACGCTGATACCGTTTTCGAGCAGAACCGCCCCGGTCTGTCGCGACTGGCGTACCGGATGCTCGGTACGCTGAACGACGCGGAGGACGTGGTGCAGGAAGCCTACATACGCTGGCGCCGGGAGGGCCGAGAGAACGTCCAGTCGCCTCGGGCGTACCTGTATTCGGTGGTGACCAACCTGTGCATCAACCAGCGCCGGCTGTTGGACGCACGCAAGGAGAATTACATCGGCCCCTGGCTCCCCGAGCCGATCGTGGAATCGGGCTTGCGGGACCCTTCGGCCAAGGCCGAGACAGCGGAATCGGTGTCGCTGGCGTTTCTCGTTGTGCTCGAAAGCCTTTCCCCTGTGGAGCGTGCGGCGTACCTTTTGCGCAGGGTTTTCGACTACGAGTACGACGAGATCGCCACGATCCTCGAAAAGTCGGAGCCTAACTGCCGCCAGCTTGTGAGCCGTGCGGAGGAGCGCATTCGCGCACGCCGGCCGAGATTCGACCCGCAGCCGGGAGAAGCCGAGCGGATCACCGGGGCGTTCCTCGAAGCCGTATCGACGGGCGACTTGCACGGCCTGGTCGATCTCCTCGCGACCGATGCCGTTCTCTACAGCGACGGCGGCGGAAAGGTCCCCGCTGCGCTCGCACCCATTGAGGGTGCCGACAGGATCGCCCGCTTTTTCATTGGGCTTCGCAAGAAGGCCCCTCCCGGCCTGGAAATCCGCCCCGTGCGGGTCAATGGACAACCTGGCCTCGTAACCCTCCTGAACGGCGAGCTCGTCCACGTCTTGACGCTGGATGTGTACGACGGGCGCATCGCCGTGTGTTATATCATCCGCAATCCGGATAAACTGACTTATGTGGCCGTGTAATCGTCGGTCGACGACCCATGGCATCCGGGCGTGGACGAATCGGAACGATCACTACGGCTCGAGCGACGATCGAGCCGAAATCTTCTTGAGAAGGGTCGTCCGGGCTCCCTTTGCACGACGACGAAGACGGGGAGTACGGCACGGCCCAAGTTTCTCGACGATCGGAAGCCAACCTCATGCAACTCCTAACGCGTGCCCTCCTCTACATACCCCTAACGATCGCAGCATGTCATGCATGGGGACTCACCCCCGCGCGTGCACAAGGGTTAAACCCTCGCGGCTCTCTGGGAGGGTACGGCGGGGCCATGACCAACTTCGATTCCGGCATGTCGATGAGCGGGCCGGCCATCCCGTTCGCGGGCCGATTCGGCGGGTTCATGCCGTCGCGCATGCCGGGCAGCGGGAGCCTCTCGTTTTCCGACCGATCGGCCTCGTCACTGGGGTCGCCGCGCACATCATTTAGCCTGTCGTCGATGTCCGCTGGCGGTATGTCGTCGATGTCCGGCGGCATGCGTTCCGGCGTCGGCATGAGCGGCAGTCCGGTTTCCTCACTCGTCCCGCAGGGCATGAGCGGAGCAGGGGGGATGCCGATGTCCGGGGGTAAGGGCGTGATGCCTCCAAATTTCGGCTATCCCTTCCGCCAGCCGCCGAGCCTTTTGGGTCCCTCGTCTTCGAGCACGGGAATGTCCATGTAATCAGACGCGACGGGGTCGGCGATCACGGCAAAGCGGCGGGACGGAAAGGACCAGGCGTCGCAGGGGGCGGGGACGGGGGAGAGGCCGGTCTTCCGGTTGTGGTGGGCGCCGGCGGATGCTCGTTGATTTCCGACCCGACCGCCCGTTCCAGGGAGGCGATCGCCTTGCCGAGTTCAGCTTCGATCTGGGCGATCTGCAACTCGACCTGGAGCACCTCTCGCAGCGCCGACTGGACCGTCGCGTAATCGACGTTGCTCTTGGCGTAGTCGCTCCGGGCCAGGTCGAACGCCGATCGGGTGCGCGGGAGAATGCTGTCGCGGAGCAAGGCCAGCACGTTTTGCTGGGTCCGCACCTGCAACATCAACTCCTGAATCTCGCTGGAGGCTTCATCCCGCTGAGCTTCATAGAGCTTCGCATCGGCGAGGGCGCGCTCCTGAGCTTCGCACACCCCCGCGCGATATTTATCGCGGTAGACCGGCAGATTGAAGGCGACGAACAGGCCAATATTCGGCATGCCGCCGGCCGTCTTGGGCGTCGTCGCGTTCGTCTTCTCCATGTCCATGTACGTCACTCCCAACGTGATGTTGGGATAGAACCGCTTCGTCGCGAGCTCGACCGCCTTCTCGTCGCGCACGACAGCGGCGAGTCGCCCCTGGAGTTCCGGTCGAGCCGTGAGCGCGAGCTGATAGAGGCGGTCGAACTCGCCGGGGACGCCGGCGAGAGCTAGCTCGGGTAGAGTTCTGAACTCCGTTTCCGGGCTAACGTGCAACTGTCGTGCAAGCGCCGCGCGTGCCGCCGCGACCGACTGTTTGTTATTGGCCAGGTCGCGGTCGAGCTCGCTGATCAAGACCTCGGCCCGGATGACGTCCTGCTGCGTGCCGCCAGTCTTGAGCCGTTCACGGGCGATTCCCCGAAAGTCTTCGAGGATCTTGCGGTTCTCGACCAGGATGTCCTCGGTCTTCTGGCTCACGTAAAGGTTGTAATAGAACCGCTTTACGGCAGCGACGGTATCGAGCTGGGCGGCGGCCAGCTCGGCCAGCGCGACCTGCACGTCGTGCGCAGCGGCCTCGCCTCGGAGACGAAGGGTGCCGAACCACGGATACTGTTGGGCCAGAGTGACGTTGTAGGGATTGTAACCCATCAACGAATACTGCGGCGCAGCCGCTGGGATGGGAAAAATGGCGTTGGAGGCGACGGGATCATCGAGCGTGGTAACCTGCGGAATACGGTGCCGGAGCGATTCAACGTTGTGATAGGCTGCCTGGACCGTCCGGTTCTCGGCGAGCGCTCGACGGATGAAGACGTCTACCGACTGTGGTCCCGCCAGCTCGGGCGGAGCGACGGCCGCGTCTACCAGCGCCGCCATCGGCTGCTCGGGGTGAGGAGGTATTTCGCTCTGGTATGTGGCTGGCCGAACGTCGGGATCGCGTTCGGCAACGTTCCGAATCGGGGATGTATGAGCGCAGCCGCTGAGCCCATAGAGGAAACACGCAGTGAGGGCGTGGGACCATTGTCGTTTCATCGCCGGCCTCTTGGCAGAACCGCCGCATTGCGCGAACCCTCCGCGCAGCCGGCGATGCCGATACAATGAGCCCGCAGGATGAATCGGCAGGTACGCCTCGGCCACTTTGAAGGATTGTCCGATTTGCGCGGGTTTTTCCGTTTTGGGGGGTCGACTCGAGATGCCGGATGATCTCGATCGGAGGGCGTTCCTGACAACATCGATAGCATGATCGTAACGACGCGTGTTTACGAGCACTGGGCTTGCCCGGTATCGTAAGTCGGCTATACTTTAGGGTGATTGGAAGCAGGGTGGTTACTCTCTCGGTGTAATGATGAGAAACATTGGCCGCCAAATCCGACTCGCTTCGATCGCCATTCTGGCGGTCGTGGGCATGTTGTCGCTGGCGGAAACGGCTTCGGCATCGACGCCGCGTCCAATTCCCCGATCGGGCGCCCGTGCCTGCTGCCTCAATCGCGTTTGCACGGTGTGTTGCTGCCGTCCGGCGAGCGCCGCGTCGAGCCGAGCATCGCGAAGCATCACCGTTGCAACGCTGGTCGGCGACCGTGCTCTATCGCTGCCGACACGATCTTGCGAATGCCGCTCGGGTAGTCCTGTCCCACCGGCGTCAGCGCAAGGTTCGACCTCGATTGAGAACCGCGTCGACACCGATTCGGGCGAGGCGGTTGTCACTGATGTAATCGTCTCTCCGTTGTCGTCCGTTCGTTTTCGCAGCGTCCTTGCCGCCGCGAGCCCACCTCGAACGCCCCTCTATCTTAGCACTGCGCGCCTGCTGATCTAAGAATCCTCTCCACATCGCAAGGTTCGCGACCGATGTGCTCGGCTCCCGACTCCGTTCGGGATCGCTGCGCCCGATGCGTCGCATCGTCATCCCATCGTTCTTGCCTCGGTATCCACTGACGGCTCTCTCCGGCAGGGCTTGACCCGGTCCGGAGTTGGGAGAGTGATTCATGTCTCCAAACGGTCCTCCGGAAGACCTTGCGCGTCTCTCCGCTGACGTCGTGCAAGAAGTTCCGCTCACTCGCTGGCAGAAAGTTCGTCTGGTCGTCAAGGTCGTTGAGCTTCGGCTGCGATTCATCGCCCTCATGGCGATCACGGCGCTCGTGTTCGCGTACTGGGACTACCTCTGGAACCGCTACGACAAACTCATGCGGCCGGCCGCGATGGCGCACGCCACCGCGTCGGGCATTGAGTTCTACTGCCCGATGCATCCGCAAGTCGTTCAGGATGCTCAGGGAACGTGCCCGATTTGCGGTATGCCGTTGGCCAAACGGAAGAAGGGAGAGAAGGCGACATTGCCGCCGGGTGTGACCGCCTGGGTTGAGCTGACGCCGCTCCGCGTGCGACAAGCGGGAATCAAGACGACCGAAATCCGCTACGCGCCACTCACACAGACGCTCTCCACCGTTGGGTACGTCGCGTTCGACGAGCGGGCCATTGCGAATATCGTGTCCAAGGTGCCCGGCAAGACGCGGGTCGAGAAGCTGTACGTGAACTTCACGGGTCAGGACGTCGCTGAGGGACAGACGCTGGCCGAGTTATATAGCCCCGAGTTGTCGCAAGCGATTCATGAACTGCTCAGTTCCGCTCGGCGTGCCGAGTCCTCGATCCAACCGACGACCGCCGTGGGGCGTTCTCTTATCGCCGACCGGCGCGAGATGGTCCATGCCTCGGCCGAGAAGCTCAAGCGCTGGGGGATCACGCAGGGCCAGATCGACGAGATCCTCAAGACGGGCAAGACCGACTTTACCTTCCCGATCCTGTCGCCGACCACCGGTCACGTATTCAAGAAGAATGTCGTTGCGGGTCAGGAGGTGCAGGAAGGCTTTGCGATGTTTGAAGTGGCCGACCTGCAGACCGTCTGGGTTCAGGCCCAGATCTATGAGCATCAAATGGGATTGATCCATATGGGTCAGCCTGTTGAGGCCACCGTGGAGGCCTATCCGGGCAAGACCTTCGATGGCAAGGTCGAGTTCATCCAGCCACACCTGGATCCGGCGACACGTACAGTCGAGGTCCGCTATGCGCTGGAGAATCCCGGACATCGGCTCCGCCCCGGCATGTTCGCCACCGTCACCCTCAAGACGCCCATCGCAGAGACCCCGGAATACCAGGCCCGGGCCGCCGAAGGCCGTGTCGGAGAGGTGGACGCGCATGAGCAGAAACTCTGTCCGGTGACCAGCGCAGAGCTTGGCACGATGGGACCGCCCGTCTCGATGGAGATCGAGGGGCGGAAGATCCTTCTGTGCTGCGATGCTTGTCCTCCTAAAGTGAAGGCGAATCCTGCCAAGTACCTGGCGAAACTACCAAAGGCGACCCGCGCCGTTACGCCGAAAACGGTCAACGCTGCGGATCAAAAGATCTGCCCGGTGACCAGCCTCAAGCTGGGTTCCATGGGCGATCCCATCGCCGTTGATGTCGAGGGGCGGAAAGTGTGGACCTGCTGTGCAGCGTGCCCGCCCAAGCTGAAGGCGACGCCCGCCCGATACCTCGCTCGCCTGGCGCCTCCGCCGCGTGACGGGGTGCTCACGGTCCCGGAATCGGCGGTCGTCGACACGGGGAACCGCAAGGTCGTGTACATCGAGAGCGAGCCCGGCGTCTTCGAGGGGCGCGAAGTCTCCCTCGGGCCTCGCATCGGCGACCGTTTTCCGGTGATCAACGGCCTTGCCCCCGGTGAACGCGTGGCGGAGAGCGGCGCGTTCCTGATTGACGCCGAAAGCCGCATCAACCCCGGTGCCGCTCCGGCGCCCGCCGAAGAAAAGACGCCTCCCAAGCCCGATGTCGAGCCCACCCGCTCCGCGGCCGCCCCGACCCCAAGCGCACACCGGCATTGAGCCGAACGGAGTACGGATCATGATTGAGTCGATCATCGAGTGGTCGATCCGCAATCGTTTCCTCGTCATCCTGGCGTCGCTGGTGCTTGGGGTCGCAGGTTTCCGCGCGATGCTGACGATGCCCGTGGACGCGATTCCCGACCTCTCCGAGAATCAGGTCATCGTCTTCACCGACTGGATGGGCCGCAGCCCCCAGGAAATCGAAGACCAGATCACCTACCCGCTCTCGGTCAACCTGCAGGGGCTGGCCGGCGTGAAGGTAGTGCGCTCGTCGAGCGAATTCAACTTCTCGATGATCACGATCATCTTCAAGGACGAGACCGACTACTACTTCGCCCGCCAGCGCGTGCTCGAGCGACTCTCCATCGCCTCGACTTTTCTGCCGCAAGGTGTGATCCCTTACCTCGCACCGGATGCCACGGCCGTTGGTCAGATCTTCTGGTACACGGTCGAAGGGGGCGACAAGAACCTCAGCGAGCTGCGCTCGATCCAGGACTGGTACGTCCGCTACCAGCTCAACAGCGTGCCCGGCGTCGCCGAGGTCGCCAGCGTCGGCGGCGCTCCCAAGGAGTATCAGATCGACCTCGACCCCAACAAGCTGCGTGCCTACGGCATCAGCCTGGGCGAGGTTTACTCGGCCGTCGCCCGGTCGAACTCGTCCGTGGGCGGGAGAGTCGTCCACCAGGGAAATGCCGAATTCCTGATCCGTTCCGTCGGCTGGATCGAGTCGATCGACGACATTCGCGAAACGGTCGTTGCCGAGCGCAACAACGGGACCCCAATCAATGTCGGGATGCTGGGAACCGTCCAGGTTGGCCCTGCGTTCCGACGCAGCGTGCTGGAGAAAGACGGTAAGGAAGTGGTCGGCGGCGTCGTGTTGATGCGCTACGGCGAG
The DNA here is from genome assembly GCA_027451445.1 of Singulisphaera sp. Taxonomy (GTDB): domain Bacteria; phylum Planctomycetota; class Planctomycetia; order Isosphaerales; family Isosphaeraceae; genus DAIDJG01. The sequence goes on along the minus strand of DAIDJG010000350.1, from coordinate 25,784 downwards.
AACCCCCTGGAGGTGACACGCCGCATCAAGGAAAAGATCTCGACCCTCCAGGCCGGGCTACCCGAAGGCGTGCGGATCATCCCGTTCTACGAGCGGAGCCCGCTGATTCACAAGGCGCTCGAAACTGTCAGCGGCACGGTCAAGGAGGAGCTGATCGTCTGCACGATCGCGATCTTGCTGGTGATGGGCCATGTCGGCAACGCCTTCGTCGTCGCGGTCACGCTGCCGATGGCGATTCTCTTCAGCTTCCTGATGATGCGGCTGTTCGGGATGTCGTCGAACATCATGAGCCTGGCGGGGATTTCGATCAGCGTCGGCATCCTGATCGACCAGGCTGTGGTTATGGGCGAAAACGCCGCTCATCACCTGACCCGCCACTTCGGCCACGAGCGCGTTCGAGGCGACACAACCGACATCGTGATCCGGGCATGCCGAACGGTCGGACGGCCGATCTTCTTCTCCGTCCTGATCACGATTCTCTCGTTCCTGCCGGTGTTCGCGCTCTCGGGCCGCGAAGGGAAGATGTTCCATCCTCTGGCGTATACGAAGACCTTTGCGCTCGTCGGCGTGGCGCTGCTGTCGATCACGCTGGTGCCGGCCCTGATCCCGATCTTCCTCAAGGGCCGCATCAAGTCCGAAGACGAAAACTGGATCGTTCGGACCATGATCGAGATTTTCAAGCCGATGCTCGCCTGGCTGATGGAACGGACGACGCTGGTCTGCTGGCTGTTCGTCATCATCCTCGGCCTGGGTTATGTGGCCTCGACGAAGCTCGGACGGGAGTTCATGCCGGACCTGGACGAACAGAGTCTGATGGACATGCCGACCACGGTTCCACGCGCGTCAATCGCCCAGGCGGAGCGGGACCTGCGCGTGCGCGACGAGGTGCTGCGCGGCTTCCCGGAAGTCTGGCAGGTCGTCGGCAAGGCGGGCCGCGCGGAGACCCCCACGGACGCTGCGCCGCTCGACATGATCGAGACCGTCATCAACCTGCGCGATCACGAGGTCTGGCCCAAACGGAAGCTCAAGTTCGATGACGCCGTGGCCCAGACGCGGGTCGTGTTGACCACGCTCGAGGCCAAGGGACTGCTCAAACGCCCGACCTCGATGGACACGCAAGAAGCGCACGCCCTCGAAGAGGCGCGTGAAGCACTCATCAACGAAGCGGCAATGACCGTTGCGAGTAGCGTCGATGAGATCCTGCGCGACATGGCCGTCGCGCGCCTGACGGAATTTCGTCCCGAGCTCGGCCGCGCACTCATCGGCGAAGCGATCGACACCTTGCTCGCACAGGTCGATCCCGCGAGCATTGCTCGCAAACCGACGTCCGAGGAACGTGCGGCGGTGATCGACTCGCTGGCGAAGACCTACGGCGACCGACTGGCCGTCCAGGTGCTTTCCGACGACATCGGCGACCTGGTCACCGCGGCGGCCAAGACGCTCGTCGATCGGGGAGTACTCCGCAACCGCCCGGACTTGCTCACGCCGCAGCCCACAGTCACCGAGCGGATCACTTCGGTCGCGGGCGACGTACTTGGGTTCACCAAGCCGACGCTCTTCACCAAGATCAGCGATCATCTCGAAGCCGATCACACACGGCGGCTCAAGGAGCAAATGAAGTCGCTCAACTGGGAGCTGTTCGACCGAGCCGTCGGGGCCGCCGACTGGGCCGCCCTCGAAGAGCTGGTCAAGCTCGGCCGCGAGCGCAAGTTGCTCGCGCGAGACCCGGCCTCGGAGGAGTTGGCTTCGTTGCGAGCGGCGCTGGATAAGCCGTTCGGGGATCGGCTCTTGCTCTGGAAGAAGACGAAGACCGACCTCGTCGAGGGAATGAGCACCGCCTTGCAGATGCCAGGCTGGGGGAACAGCTTCACCCAGCCGATCGCCAACCGGATCGAAATGCTGTCCACCGGCGTGCGCCTGCCGGTGGCCGTCAAGGTCTTCGGCTCCAAGCTCGACGACATCCAGCGCGTCAGTCAGGACATCGCAACAGTCCTGCGCGGGGTACGCGGAGCAGCGGATGTATTCCCCGATCAGGTCGTCGGCAAGGGCTATGTGGAGATCAAGATCAACCGCAAGAAGGCCGCCCGATACGGCATTAACATCGGCGACATCCAGGATGTTGTCGAGGTCGCGATGGGTGGGCGGCCGCTGACGATGACCGTCGAGGGTCGCGAGCGCTATCCGGTCCGCGTCCGTTACGGTCGCGATTACCGCGACGATGTCGAGGCGCTCAAGGGGATCCTCGTGTCGGCACCAGGCATGGCGGCGAGTGCTGCGACGAGCGGAGGCATGGGCGGGATGGGAGCGATGGGTAACGCGCTGCCTTCGGCCGGCTCAAAGGACCAGGGTCCGCCGCTGCAAATTCCGCTGGCGGCGGTCGCGGATATCCGCGTCGTCGAAGGGCCGTCGATGATCAAGAGCGAGAACGGCCTGCTCCGTTCCTACATTCAGCTTCGCGTTCAGAACCGCGACGAGGTCGGTTTCGTCGAAGAAGCGCAGCAGATCGTCGCTGACAAGATCTTGAAGACCCTGCCGCCGGGCATGTACCTCGAATGGACCGGTACGTTCGAGCACCAGGTCCGCGCCAACAAGACGCTGCGGATCATCTTCCCCGCGGTCATCGCCCTGATCGCGCTGATCCTGTACATCACGCACAAGAGCTGGATCGACGCTCTGCTGATGATGATAAGCGTGCTCGGCGCACTGGCGGGTGGCGCGATCTTCCAGTGGCTCTTCGGCTTCAACTTCAGCGTGGCCGTGCAGGTCGGGTACATCGCATGCTTCGGCATGGCGGTGGAGACCGGTGTCGTGATGCTGGTTTACCTGCACGAGGCCATCGAAGAACGTGGAGGCCTGGAGCGGATTGGCTCGATCGCGGAGTTGCGGCAGGCGATCCTTGAAGGGGCCATCCATCGATTGCGACCCAAGTTGCTGACGGAAGGCGCAGCGATTATCTCCATCGCTCCGATGCTCTGGGCCAGCGGCGTGGGCGCGGAGGTGATCCGGCCGATGGCGGCGCCCGTGCTGGGCGGACTGCTCATTGCCGACGAAGTGATCGACGTGTTTTTGCCCGTACTGTACTTCGCCGTGCAGAAACGGCGCTGGGCCAAGCTGCACCGGGTGAACCTATGGGCTGAGTACGTCAGCTCAGGGCGACGACACCGGCCGGTCGCGGTGTCCCAGGCGGCGACCTCGCCCGCTCCTAATGACCGATCGGAGGCGCATTAATTCACTGACGTCAACTTTGACCAGGCACCCGAACGTCTCGGGCGACCCGACTCTGGCCTTTGCATGGGAGTTTGGCACAAGTGATGAATTTCGTGAAGACGCACATCGTTGCCTGTGGCATCGTTTCGTCGCTCGGGCTCGGATCCGCCGTACCGACAACGGCGTTTGCCGATCCGCTGCGACCAGCCGCAGCGCATGGCGGAACGCTCGAGAAGACTCAACATCATCAATTCGAAGTCGTTTTCACCGAGCATGGTCTCAACGTCTATCCGTTCACGATCGACGGCAAACCGCTTGACGCCTCCAAACTCACAGGGACGGCGACGTTCTATCACCCCAACTCGCCCGATCCGTGGTTCAATCGCCCGCTTCAGCCTGCACCCGCGACTCCCGGCCAAGCGTCCCCTGCGCTCGGCGTGCGGGTCGGTCTGAGCAAGGTCCCGATCACCGGTGCGAAAGTCACCTTTCAGATCAAGGACCTGGCGGAATCGACGGAGCCCGATGTGTCGTTCACCGTGCCCTTTACCCTCGCTCAGGCGCCACCGCCTGCCGTGCGGCCGGCTCCCGCGGCGATTACCTATGCGCGGGCCACGCGTGCTGACCAAGCTGCCATTAGTGCGCAGCGCGTGTGCAAGGTCAGCGGTGGGTCTCTTGGCTCCATGGGAACGCCGATCAAGGTCACGCGCGGCGAGCGAAGCGTCTTCCTCTGCTGTCAGTCGTGCCTGAGGGCAGTCACGGCCGACCCGGACCGATACTTCGGCAAACCCACAGCCCCGGCAGCACCCAAGAACGAGTAAAGGGATCTCCCCCGAGTGCTCGCGAGCTCAAGCGCCGAGGCGAGATAAGGAATGTGACTCCGGCACGGCCCGCCGCCCGTCCCCTGGTGAAACCTCGGTGGGACCGCCGTCGCGATCTTGAGCCCCGCGGCGGACGGAATCCATCGGGGCCGGCCCAGGTCAGGCGGGCGGCGGACCGTGCCGGAGTCAAGCAGCCGTGATCCATTAGTGAACGTGGCCCCGTCGCATTGGCACATTGCCATTCTACCGGTCCGTCAAACTCACGCGACGACGAGGCAACGTCGGAACTCCGCTCGGTGTAATCATGCGCCATCCAGACTCCACGACGAATTTGATCCCGAGCACGAAAAAATATCCGTGTGTGGTCTTGACATCACGGTTCATGACTACCTATCCTTTTTCCATCCCTCTGACTCACGACGGGCAAGAGGACGGCAATGACGGCCCCGCTGTGTGATGTAACTCATCACGCCGGCGGGGTTTTTTGTTGCGCCTCATCACGACAGACCGTTCGGCGGCCGATCTCGGCTGGCAACGGCCAGGGGCACTTCTGATGACTCGTGATTCGATTCTGCAACAGCCGAATCCGCCTTGGGCGGTCAAAAGTCGGTAGGGTTTTGTCCCCGGCCCGCGATGGAGGGCTCACCTTCGCACTGGGAACGAAACGGAACATTTTCCCAACAAAGTGAGGTGAGGACAATGCGACGGGTATTCGGTTTTCTTGCGCTCGCGGCCATGGTCGCGACCAGTCTTTGGGCCGTTGGCCGCATCGACGCTCAGGAGGCCGTCCAATCGGTCAAGTCCGCGCGGGGCGGGCATCTGGCGAAGACGGCGCAGCACCAGTTCGAGGTGTTCGTTTATCCGACAGGGGTGAGGGTTTTCGTTCAGGACAAGGCCGGGGCAGCCCTGAATACCGCACGGCTCACTGGGACCGCCACCTTCTACCACCCCAATTCGTCCAAGCCCTGGTTCTCGCGCCCACTTCGCGCAGAGAATGGGTATCTCGACGTCGGCATCGGTCTGGAGAAAGCTCCATCGACCGGCGGTACCGTGACTTTCGAGATCAGCGGTCTTGCCGATTCCTCTGAGTCCACGGCCAGCTTCACCACACCCCTGGAGCTCGTCTCGACGCCGGCGCCTCCGCAAGGCGGAAGCCCCTCGGTCCCGCGCTACGTCTACGGCCTCGGTTACGAAGGCTACGGCTACTACGAGCACACGAGCTCGGGAACGAATTCCACTTCAACGGGGAACCACAGTTACATGAGCTCCATTCCCGGCATGTTCGGACCAGGAGGCATGACCGTCGGACCCGGCTACCGCGATTGGTCCACCGGTCGTGAATCGCCGCTCGCCAAGCCCTGGCTGCGTCCCTTGGATTGAATCCCAGTCGCCGGGAGCGGTGACGTACAACATCCCCGAGCTTATTTCGACGGAAATTGATACAAGGATACTTCGATGATTCGCAAGATGGGCGGCTGGTTGGCGGTGGTCGTGATGGGCGTGGCAGGCGTCGCTGACTCGACGTACGCCGAAGACACGAAATGGCAGGCCGATCACGATGCCGGCTGGAAGGCCTACCAGGAAGGCCGACTCGGCGACGCGCTGGCGCGGCTGCAAACGGCGGAAAAGGAGGCGACGGCATTCGGGGCGAACGACCCGAAACTCGCGCTGTCCCGCGACCACCTCGCGTGGGTGCTTTGCGCTTTGGGCAAAACCACCCAGGGCGAAGCTATGGCCAGGTCAGCACTCTCGATCCGGGAGAAGACGCTCGGCGGCGACCACGCCGACGTGGCCAAGAGCTTGAATACACTGGCGTGCGTTTACGACATGGAAGGCAAACCGGAGCAGGCGAAGCCACTCTACGAGCGGTGTCTTGCCATTACCGAGAAAACGTCCGGGAACGATAGTCTGAAGGTCGCGGCGGTCCTCGACAATCTCGCTACCGTCGACCACGTCCTGGGCAAAAATGACGAGGCGGAGTCCGCCTACAAGCGGGCCCTGGCCATTCGGGAAAAGTCGCCGGAGACCAAGCCGATCGAACTCGCACCGACGCTCCACAACCTCGGCCTGCTTTATCACGATCAGGGAAAGCATGACGAGGCGGATCCTCTGCTGAAACGTGCGCTGGAGATCCGCAAAAAAGCGCTGGGCTCCGACCACCCGGACGTGGCGGCGAGTCTCGAAGCCCTCGGCAATCACTACACGAAGCAAGGCAAGACCGCCGATGCGGAGCCGCTGTTGAAGCGAGCGTTGGCAATCTATGAATCGACGGTCGGGGCCGACCATCCGGACGTGGCGCGTTGCTGCAAGAACATGGCGAAGTGCTGCCAGACAATGGGGCATGCCGACGCCGCCAAGAAGTACGACGCTCGTGCGAAATCGATTCAGGAGAAGCACAAGCATTCCCACGCGCCTCAGTGACAAAGTCGGTGCGACATGGCCGGGGTGCGTAAGATCACCCCGGCACACCGCACGCTCTGTCTGAGCGATGAGATTCAAGTTGCACGCGTCTTTTTGGGATCGCGACAGCCATGTCCGGTAACTTGGCGTTATGCGATCCCAGTTTTCTTCACACACTTTCCCCGGATCGGTCGACCATCCTCAGTGCAGGAGGTCACCGCAACGGCGGAACGTACACGCCATGCGTCGGCACGGCAATCGTCGCGTTCGGGGCCGGAACGACATACGAACCCCGCTCGAATGCGTCGCGGCCGAAGTTCTTGTCAAAGCGGTACACGTTCCAGGCATTGTTGCCGTAGTAGAACCAGTTCGTGCCGTTCGTGTAATACCAACGGCTATCGACCGGATCCCAGTAATTCCAGCGCCCGTCGTGGAAACGCCAGTAGGCCTTCTCAGCCCTGCGCTCCTGCCTCGGCGTCTGAGCAAAGCTCGACGGCGTGCTGTTCAACACCGTCACAGCCCCCATCGCCATCAGGACCGCACCGAATACCCATGCCTTTGCAACTCGCATCATCAAACTCCTTACTGTGAGACTTCGAATCTGTCTGAACACCGCCGAGCAAACGGCGGCTCACAAACGAAGCGCACACGGTCACCCAGCTTCGCATCCCGATCGCGACTTACTCCTTCGCAAGCACGAACCGATCGTTCGCGCTTGCGCAAGGGCGCATCGCGGGTTCGGGCGAGGACTGACGTCCGCCAGCGAGGCGTGAGGTGCTGTTAGACCTTTGAGGCAAACGCGATGCCACCCGCGGCCGTTGCCGTCGCGCTCGAGCCAATTCCGATACGGTCAGGACAGTCCGTCGAGGGGGCATTTGAGGCCCACAAAGACTTCGGTCTGTCGTTACGCCAGTTGATGTTCAGGCGAGAATTTCTATCGTCGCTTGACCAATGGCATGACGTTCTAAAGAATGAGAGTGAGGGAAGGCCGATTCGCAAAACAGCGTGCCACCGCTCACTGACGAGGTGAGCCGAGTGCACGGGTGACGGAACACTCCCAGTTGCGGGCAAGCAGATTCGCACGATCACGGTTGCCATCATCGGGGCAAGACCCACCATCAGGGTGTGGGCTGCGCCTGGTAGACGACCTTGCCCCCGACGACCGTGAGGGCCACCCGGATGTTCTTGATGTGATCGGGATCACAGGTAAGCAGATCCTGCTCGAGCACCGCAAGGTCGCCCAGTTTCCCGACCTCGATTGAGCCCTTACGCGATTCGTCGAAGCTGAGGTAAGCGGCGTCGCTCGTGACCAGACGCAACGCCGTCTCGCGCGAGATGCGCTGCTGGGAACCGAAGACCTGTCCCTGCTCGGTCTTGCGGGTCACGGCCGTGCCCATCGCGAGGAACGGGTTGTAAGGATTGAGTGAGGTGTTGGGATCAAAACCGTTCATATGATCCGAATTGATCGCCGTTTTGACTCCACCGCGCAGCCAGTCGGCGACCCCGATGAAGACGGACATCCGATCCTCACCAAGCACGGGAGCCAAGGCGTCCCCGTCCTTGTAGTACCAGGCCGGCTGTGTATCGACGCAAACCCCCAGCGCAGCGGCGCGGCGGATCGCGTCCGGACGAGGAAAGTAGGCGTGGATCAGCGTGTAACGGCGGTCGCGGATCGGCTGGTCGCCGTTTGCGGCTTCGACCGCATCGAGCACGACATCCACCCCGGCGTCTCCGGTCACGTGAGAGGACATCTGCCATCCCAACTTGTGGCCGGTGCGGATCATGTTTTTCACCTTGTCGGGGGTCAGGCTCAACGTCCCTCGGTAGTCCGCGTCCGCGAAACCATAGAACGACGCGGCCTTGGGACCGTAGGGGTCGCGCATGTACGCGGTACCGTACAGGATTCCGCCATCGACGCCGATCTTGAGCGGACCCACGCGAACCCACTCGTCGCCGTCCCCGAAACGGAACGGAAGCGCTTTGATGAATTTCTCGGTTCCCTCCACCGTGCCGTCGGACTGCAAGCCGATCGTGACCGTCACACGGACCGGGAGCCTGCCCTGCTTCTTCAGGGCTTCGTACGCTCGGAAGCCGTCGACGTTCGAGTTACGCTCAAAGATGCTCGTGATTCCGATGGCGTTGTAGCGATGCAGGAGGGTCTCCAGCGATCGCAGATACTCCTCGTCCGACACTTGCCGGGCGGGCAGGTGCTTCGAGACCAAAACGCCTGCATCTTCAAGACGCCCGGTCGGTTCGCCATCCGATCCTTTGAAGATCTTGCCGCCTGGCGGATCCGGCGTGTCGCGGGTGATCCCCGCGACGCGCAGGGCCTCGGTGTTCAAGATCTGAATCTGCCGGCGTGCATATTGCCAGTTGAACAACACGGGATGTTTGGGAGCGGCCTGGTCGAGCTCCTCGCGCGTCGGAAGTCGACGCTCACGGATCCGCGTCAGGTCCGCCCTGGGGAGCTGAATCCACGATCCCTCCGGGACCGACGCGGCCTGCTTCCGAACCCAATCTTGCATCTCCGCGACCGACCCGAGCTGCACGAATGGCTGGATCACCTCGCCCCTCGCTGCGCCCGTGGCATGGACGTGGCTCTCGATCAGACCGGGAACCACACGCTTCGCACCCGCGTCGATCACGCGCGTGCGCTCACCGACGAGCTTGCGAACATCCGCATTCGAGCCGACTCGGACGAACACACCGTCTCGAATCGCCAATGCTTCCGCCGTCGGCGATTTCACGTCGCCCGTCCACACCGCGCCATTGACGACGACCAGGTCCGCGGGCTGATCCGCGGAAAGGGCAGGGGCGCCTAGCCCAACAAAGAGGGCGAGTGCGACGCTCGCGATCGCGGTCGTTCTCATGCTGTATCGTCCTCGATCCAGGTTTGGGCATTGCGGACGGAGTCGATCCTGTGTCGGTGTTCAGTCAGCGCTGATTCAACGCGGAGACCGCAGCGGCCTCAACGCGTGACTTCCGAACGCGCAGCATCACTGGTCGGCTCGACTGGCCCCCCTCGGCGGTCGTCATCAGGTGGAAAGGGCGAACCTGTTCCGGCGTCTGGCGATCCGCCGTGAGGAAGAACGTGCGCTCTTGCTGGTTCTCAAGGACCAAGAGGCCGTTGAGTCCGAGGTTGTCAACGATGACACCGAACGGCAAATTGCGGCCCGACCCTTCCTTACCGAACGGGGCCTGTCCCGTGAAGCCGTTGCGCTCCACCTTGACGGCCAACATGATCGTCTGCCCTGGCTCGATCGCAAATTCCAGCGGTTCGGGACCGGACGGGTTGAGCGGACGCGGCCCGCCTTCCGCGGGGACGATCGTCACGCGCAGCTTCGGCGCAGCCGCAAGTTGAATGACTCCCAGGTTGTTCACGGGGTGAGTCACCTCATGATCGCCAACGCTGGCCGTCGCTTTCACCGTCGTGGCTTTCGCCTCGTCGGCTTTCGGTGCCGGAGCCGATGCGTCGGCCGCGATGACCCCGAGTGCGTCGAGTTGTCCGGCTTCGATGACCAGAGGAGTGGTCACGCTGAAACCGGGCGGAACGCCTGCGATGTCGACGCGAATTGGACCGTCGAAGCCATCAATCCGGTCTGCGTGCACTTTGAATTCCTTGGCGCCCCCCGCCCCGACCTTCGGGTCGCCACCACTGAGCGTTACCTTGAAATCAGGACGGCGCTCGCGAATGGCGAGGGTATAGCGAAAGTCAGGCCCTTGGAGTCCGCGCACGTCTTTGAGCTTCACCACGTACTCGCCGTCCGCCGGCACTGTGAAATAGAGGCGCGAGTCTTTGCCGAGCTCCCGATGCGCGTCGTCGTCATTCTCGTAGTAGAGCAAGAACTGCGGCAGCCCATTGGGCACGAGCTTCGTCCCCGGCGGGTGAGGCTGGACGATGTAGCACGGCTCGCCCAGGGCGTGTGCGAGGGGTGTCGTGTCGAAGTAGCCCCAGCGAGTCCCCTGGCCGGGATAGACCTGGAACCCGGAGTCCGGCCCGCGCGGGAAGAGCCAGAACTTCACGACCTCGCCATTGGCATAAAGGTAGTCGTTGATCCGCATTTCTTCCCAGTTGAAGACGCGAAAGTCGTCGACCTCATTGTCGCTCTTGCCGCGGAACGTGAAGTAAGAGTCGCGGACCGCCTGCAACAGCACACGAGGAATGCGTTCGCCATGGGAGTCGAGGATTTCGAGGAACGAGTCGAGTTTCGACCCCGCTCGGGCCCCGTTTACCTCGAACACCCACTGCTCGCCGGCCTTGGCCGCGAAGCGGAAGAAGTCGGTGTCAACCTGGCCAGCCGCCCCATCGATCGCTCCCGTCACGCGGGCGGGGAGTGTTAGTGTGTTCGCCTGGGCAACGGCGTTGTTCGGCTCGTGCTCCGCGCTCTCGTGGGCCGCGCTCGACGCCGGCATTTGTGCCGGCTCGGTTCGAACCTGCGCAGCTTTCGCGTCCACAGGCGCTCCGGCGGGGATCACGAGCGACGCTAGCGAACCGTCCAGTCGACCGACCTCGAACGAAGAACCATCCGCGGCAAACGCGAGGGCCGATGCGACATCCGGCTGGTTGTCCCAGAGTTGGAGCTCGGTGTAGTCGCTCGTGCGCCAGACCTTGACCGTGCGATCCTCCGCCAGCGAGACCAGCCTGGTTCCGTCCGGTGTGAAGGCAATCCGTACGATGGCCCCTTCGTGGGCGAAACGGGCGAGCTCCATCGGGTTGATCTCGGGCTTGTCGCGCGAGATGAACCGCCAGACGCGAATGTTGTTGTCAGCCCCAGCGGCAACAATAAAGCGGCCATCGGGGCTAAACGTGCAGGTGTATTCCGCCTTGAGCGGCTGCGGCAATGTATCCATGCGCTGGCCGTCGTCGACGCGCCAGACCTTGCACGTGTCGTCCGCACTCGCACTCACAAGGAAGCGGCTGTCCGGACTGAACGCCACGTCGTACACGGCGCCCGTGTGACCCTCCAGCGTGCGCAAAGGTTTGCCGGATTCAACATCCCACACCGTGATCATCTTGTCGTAGCTGCACGTCGCGAGATGCTTACCGTCGGGAGAGAGCTCAGCGTCGTAGAGGATGTCTCGATGACCATCGAATCGCTTGATGAGTGCGCCATCGGCAATGTTCCAGATCGCGGCAACGCCACCCAGACCTGCGACTCCCGATGCGGTCACCAGGCGCTTTCCATCCGTCGTGAAATGGACGGCCGTGACCTTGCCCGGGAAGCTTCCCACCGTCCTCTCCGGCGCCCCGTCGTGCGAGCCGGTCCCCTTGTAGAGGCCCACCTCGCTGCCACGTGCCACGGCCAGCCACTTGCCATCGCGCGTGGCGTCCATCGCCACGATCGGACGGGCCTTGGTTTGTGTGGGGACCTTCGGAACGATCAGGGTCAAACGGTCCGGCTCCTGGCCCTGCGGACCGCGCGCACCCAACTCGATCCACGATTGGAGGAGCGCAATCTCCTCCTTGTCGGGTCGCGGTTCATCCTTCGGGGGCATCATCGGCTTCGCCGCGCCGGTCAAAACACGGATCATCCGGCTCCCCTGGGGATCGCCGGGCAAAAGTGCGGGACCGTGAGCGGTCCCTTTCTGTAGCGACCCATAGCTCTCGAGCGAGAACTTCCCCTCGCGGTCTTCGTCGTTATGGCAGCCCGCGCAGTATTTCTTAAGGATGGGAGCGACTTGCTTCCCGTAATCCGGCGCCGAGTCGCTGCCGGCCCCTTGGGCCGGAATCGCGGCGACCAGGACCGCCAGGATCGTGAGCCTCGACATCGCGGTCTCTCCCTCGATCTAAGTCTCTCTGGATGGGAAACTGCTTGGTGGTTGTTGCGCGGAAATCGCAGATGCGAAATGGCAGATGGCAGATGCAAATAGGAGTTACACAGTTGACGTTTTGGTGCGTCTCACACGGAAATCCTCGTTCCCACGCTCCCGCGTGGGAATGCCGTCTTCGACGCTCTGCGTCGTCTTCCGCGCCAGGTCTCGCCGACGGGTACTGGCAACGCCTGGCTTGGCCCAGCAAACGCACCGCTGGGGCGACCGCAGAGCGGTCAAGACGGCATTCCCACGCAGGAGCGTGGGAACGAGGGTACTCTGTTCGCGGCGGCATGGTGATTCCAACTGCGTAACCCCTAGCAAAATGACGAACGACATTCGTCCCCTTCAGCGTGTCGTTACCCTTTTCGCATCTGCCATCTCGCATCTGGCATCTTGCATTCCCAAAGAGCGACCTTCCGCTCAATGGTTAAACAGAAATTCACGGCTGCTCATGAGGCCCCAGAAGACATCCTCGACGACTTCGGCTTCGCTCGGCGTCCCAGACGGTGGGAGCAGATCGAGCAAGTGCTGCCGCTCGGTCTCTGTCGGGTAGCGCGCGAGGCACGCGAGGTAGATCTCGTCAACGAGCGCCGCGCTCGACATGCCTTCGCGACGGAGCTTCAGCAGCTTGTGAAGCCGGTTACCGGGAGCGTGCAGTTTTTCGTTAAGCGTGGTGCCGTTAGAGAGGTGCAGCACCTGGACCATGGTCGGCTCGTCCGACCGCTCACATTCGCAGACAATCCGCCGCTGGTTGCGGCCGAAGGTCTGGAGGAAGTAGTTCTCGACCGCGGCATCGTAGAGCTGCACGGCCCGAGTGCCGAGCGGGTAGAAATCGGTCTTCTGCTTGTCGGCCCCGGGGAACCCGATCGAGTCGAACAACGTCGGCACTTCGGTCACCTGGACGATCGTGTCGTGCAACACCTCGGCCATCATGCGCCGGGGGTAATAGCGCGAGTAGAAACGGCGGTCCGCTTGGTTCCCCGGCAGGGGCCGGCTCGAGCGCTGATAGGCGTTCGACTGGAGGATGGCTTTCATCAACGCTTTGAGATCAAACTTCTGCTTCACCAGGTAGTCGGCCGCCGCGGAGAGCAGGGCGTCGTTGCTGGAGGGGTTGGAGACCCGCATGTCATCGACTTTTTCGACCAGGCCCACGTTGAAGAAGTTGGCCCAGACGCGGTTTGAAATCGAGCGGGCGAAGTATGGGTTCTCGGGCGCGGTGAGCCATTTCGCCAGGGTCACCCGACGGTCGGCCGGATCGTTGAAGTCCAGTGGTTGGGCATCGAGCGGCGTGGGCGGCTGGGGTTTGCCGGTCCGCGGCTGAACGAGTTCGCCCGACTCGGCCACGTAGAGCGTCCGCTTGCCGTCGCCCGACCGGCCTTCGCCACCCCACCCCTTGGCGCGAACGCGAGCGAACAGGCTCGCCATGCCGTAGTACTGGTCGTTGGTCCATTTTTCGAGCGGGTGGTTGTGACACTTCGCGCAGCCGATCGACAGCCCCAAAAAGGCCTGGCAGACGTTTTCCGTCATGTCTTCGGGCGACTGACTGAGGGCGTAGAAGTTGGTGGGACCGTTTTCGACGCTTTCGCCCGTGGCGGTGACGATCGAGCGTACGAACTGGTCCCAGGGGACGCCGTCGGCGACCTGCTGGTGGATCCACTTGTAGTAGGTTTTGAGCGCCTCGGGACGCAGCCGCGTGCCGTTGAGCATGAGCAGGTCGGACCACTTGTAGGTCCAGTAGTCGCTGAACTCGGGCTTGGCAAGCAAGGCGTCGATCAATGCGTCGCGCTTGGCCGGTTTTTCATCTGCGAGGAACGCCTTTGCTTCGTCGGACGTCGGCGGCCGGCCGATCGTGTCGACATACGCTCGCCGGACAAACTCCGCATCCGTGCACGCCGACGAGGCTGGCAGGTTCAGCCTCGCGAGTTGCTTATCGATGTGTTCGTCGATGAAGTTCCGCGGTTTGCGGCGATCGGCCAGCTCGCCCGCATTCGGCTGGCCCTCGTAAGGGACCGTCACTCGGGCGATCGCCAGTCGGCTTGCGTACCAGGCCACGATCGCACCCTCGCCCGGACCAATCACCTGGGTCTTGCCCGATTCGTCGACGCGAGCCACCGACTCGTCGGCCGACGACCACTTGACCCAACGCGTCACGTCCTCGGTTCGACCATCGGAATAGCGAGCACGGACGATCACCTGCTGCGACTGACCGACGTGCTGGACCGACCGCACCGGCAGGATCTCAAGCCGGTCGACATGGGCATCAGCCTCGGTGGGCGGGCTTGCGCCGGCCGCGACCCACTCAGAGAGGATCCGGTATTCGGGCGAGTTCGTTGCGAACTTGACGCCTCCCTTGTGAGCAATCGCTCCCGACGGTTTCGCCAGAATGAGGCTCCGCCCCGGATCGGCGAACTCGACGCGACGGCCGCGGTCCTGCTTGACCATGTTGAAATAGTCCGTCGCCGGGTCGTAGCCCCGCAGCGAGAGCCGGAAGCCGCCCTTACCCGCAAGTGCTCCGTGGCACGCTCCCGAGTTACACCCCAGCTTCGCCAGCACCGGCTCGACGTGGTTGCGGAAACTCCAGGCGAAGGGGGCCGTCATGCCGCGGATCGTTACCTTGGCCGTCGCCGTTTGTGCGCCCGATTTCGCGGTGATCGTCGCCTGGCCGTCGTGAACGGGAGTGATCACTCCGTTGTCGACGGTGGCCACTTCCGGATCGCTGGACGACCACTCGATCGCCGAGACAACCTGCCGACCGACCTCCCCGCGCTCGACTTCCTGGAGGATCAACCGCTGGCGGCTTTGCGGCGTGCTGATGTTGGATTCGGTCGGAAACAGGGCAACGCTCTCAGCCGCCCTGGCTTCGAGCATCATCGCGAACGAGGCCCCAATGATCCACGACAGGGCCATTGTGAGTCGAATCCTCATGCGTGACACCTCGGACGGCTAGGAATTCAGAAGAGCTCTCGGATCTCGCGATGGCCGAAATCCACCAGCGGGAAGGGCCGGCCCGCAGGGCCGGGAAGCTTGGTCTCAAGGTCCAGCCCAAGGCTGTGGAAGATCGTTGCCGCGACGTCGGCCGGCTCAACGGGCCGGTCGGCCGGCACCGCACCGATCGGATCACTGGCTCCAATGACCCGTCCGCCCTGCACGCCGCCCCCGGCAAAGCCGACCGTGAAACAGAGCGGCCAGTGGTCACGGCCGCCGGCGGGGTTCACCCGGGGCGTCCGACCGAATTCGGCCAGGTTGCAGACGAGCGTGTTGTCGAGCATCCCGCGCTGCGAAAGATCCTCGATCAGGGCGCTATACGCCTTGTCGTACAACGGGCAGACGATGTCGCGCATGCCTTCGATCGAGGTGAACGGCTTCGAGCCGTGAATGTCCCACGTGATCTCGTCGAAGACCGTCAGGAAGGTGTTGATCGTCACGAAACGCACGCCGCTCTCCACCAGACGGCGTGCCAGCAGGCAGCACTGGCCGAAGCGGGTCATCCCGTAGCGTTCGCGCGTCGCCGATTCTTCCTTCGAGAGGTCGAACGCTTCGCGTGCCTGGGTACTCGTCATCAGCCGGAACGCCGACTGGAAGTTGCCGTCCAGGAGCGCGGCGTTTTCGGAGGCCTCGAAGGTCGACACGGCGTCGTCCACCAGCTCGCGGATCTTGCGGCGGCGGTCGAGGCGGACGCTGCCGATCTCCTTGGGCGGGAGCAGGTCGGGCACGCGGAAATTGGGTTGCGAGGGATCGGCGTTGAGGGTAAACGGGTCGTGCGCCTTGCCCAGGAACCCACCAGCCTGGCCGTTCGGCAGGTTGCCACCGCCTCGCCCCATAAGCTCGGGGAGAACAACGAACGGCGGGAGGTCAGTCTTCCGGCCTTCGAGGTAGTCGACGACCGAGCCGATGTGCGGTGTGTTAACCCCGCCGCTGAAGAGCCGGCCCGTCTGCATCATCTGCCAGCCCGCGTCATGCACCGCCGCGCCACTGTGGTGGCACGACCGCACGAGCGATACCTTGTCGGCGATCGTGGCCAGCCGGGGCAGGATCTCCGACACCTGGATCGCGGGTGCCTTGGTCGCGATCGGCTTGAATGGCCCGCGCACCTCGGCGGGGGCGTCGGGCTTCATGTCCCAGAGGTCCATGTTGCTCGGAGCGCCGAGGTTGAAGATCATGATGCACGCCCGCTCATTCGCCGCCGGCTTCACCGCTCCGGCCGCCTGGGCCGCGAACCACTGAGGGAGGCCGAAACCAAGGGCACCCAATGCGCCCGCCTGCAAGAAATCGCGCCGGGTCACGCCGTTGCAAGTCGACGTCCGCCCTTCGCCAGTGAACGTGAGCATGGGGAAACTCCTGTTCGACCTCGTTGGCATGACCCGATGAAGGTCCGCCCCATCCTCTTCGGTGCTCAACGGTCCGGTCGAACAGACCCAAACGGGGTGTGCCGAGGACGGACACTGTGGGAGATTCGGGGAGGCAGGCGGGTACGTACCGGGGATTCCGTCCCCACTACGATACCGGTTTCGGCCACGATGCACTAGAACTTTGTCCGCGGAAAGCAGGGCGCAGGCTGATGCGATCGCGGAACGGCGACCGGCGGTCAGCGCGGACCGGCGCTTCGCAGGCACCTTCTCCGCTCACTTCTCCAACTCCTTGCGCAAGGACGCCAGCACCTGTTCGGAAAGCCTCGGCGCGGTCTCGCGGAGCATCGACATGAAGTGATCGATCCCCGACTTCGAGGACGGGAACCCGATGTTGCTCGACCCGTACTCTTCCTTCTCCTTCGCGTTCGACGTGATCAGCGGCTTGCCGGCCGCGTCCAGGATCACGTACCACGGAATGCCGTTGGACGCGTCCTTGCCTTCATACCGATCGCAGAGTTCCTGCGCGCGGGCGTCGCGACTGACGTCGAGCTTCACGAACACGTAATGCCGCCCCAGTTCAGGCTTGTTGGCGGTGAGGAACCGTGCGAGCAGCCGGCAAGGGCCGCACCACGAGGCCGACATGATCAAAAACACACGCCGGTCCCCTTCCTTCGCTTGCACGAGGCCCTCGGACAACATCGCCTGGGCGTCACGTGTCGCGAGCTTGTGTTCGAGCAGGAAGGCCGAGAGTGCACGGGGGTCGAGTTTCTTGTCCGGGCCGACGCGAAGCGGGTAGGTCGCGGCGAGCTTTCCTTCGTTCGAGAGGACGGCGAGATAGGGCGGTTCGCCGCGGTCCGGTGTGATGCCGAGGTCCTTCGCCAGGGCCTGCACGCCCGCGAGGCCGGAGTCGAGCGCGGCCAGCTCAAACTCCCAGCGCAGGTCGGCCGGCGTCTGGTCGCTGGCGCGATCGTCGTTCGACCGCTCGTTGAACAGCCGGAAGAGCTCGACGCAGGCCGGGTCCTTCGGGTTGCCGAACAGGAGGAGCGGCCGCGTGTACTCGCGCCGGGCCTCGGTGAGGGTGTAATCGAGCTTCTCGCGCGGCGTCTTCTCTTTCCGAGCGGCGAACGCCTCTTTCGTGCGATCGACGGGCGTGGGCGGCACGTAGGGCTTCGGTCGACTCAGATCGATGGCCACATCGCCCAGCGCGAGCCGGCCTGGTTCGGCCGGCTGAACCGGAGTTTTCGCGACGGAGATGCGACCGTCGGCCTCGTGGTACACCTGGAGACTGTACGACTCACCGACGAGGAGCCCATTGAGCTGGAATTCGCCCGCGGCATCCGTGACAAGTGTACCGCCGAAATGATAGGAGAATGGACCGCTTTGATTGGGGCCCAGTTGAACGCGAATTCCATAAGTGAGTTTCTGTCGCACGATGGGATTCCCCTGAGGGTCGACGAGCCGCCCCGAGGCGCTGGCCGCGGTCTTCACGACGACCTTCGCCTCGGTCGCCTCCTCGTTGACGTGCGAGGTACCGACGAGGGTACGCTCGGGCGTACTGGCGACGAGGAAGAGCGGATCGAGCGAGCGCTCGAGGCGGATCGTCCCTTGCGCATTGGTCACGACGCGGGTGAAATAACTGCTCATCGCGTGGTACGCGCCGTCGACCTCGGCATTCGCGACGGGCTTGCCGGACTCATCGACGACCGTTATCGCGAACGGCCCGCGCTCGGCCCGGGGCATGCTGAAGTCGCGCACGAGTTCCCGCGGGGGATTGTCGGCCGGAATCGTCAGCTTGATCGGCTCAACGTGCGGCGGGCCCTGAACCCTGTATTCGCCCGGCCCGAGGAGAAACTCGTAGCGGCCGTCCGAGTCGGTCTGGGTCCACGTCCAGAGGGTCATCGGATGATGATAGTTCCGTTCGCCCTCGCGCTTGAGCTCAGGCGGAACGGTCCCCTTGTCGATGACGGCCGCAATGCCGACCTGAGCAGCGGGAGTATGTCCCTTGCCCACGGTCACCCGGCCTTTGAGTCGCGTGCCCGGTCCGAGGACCAGGTCGACCCCGTCGACCGGCTTGCCGGTGCGCACCACCACGCCCGACCGGTACGGGGCAGCGAGATCGTCTTTCGAGGCGGTGAGGATGTACGCCTGCTCGCTGTGGACATTGAGTTGGAAGCGCCCGTTGGCGTCGGTGCGCGTTTCGCCGCGGTAGCCGTTTTGTACGGCGCCCTGGCCCTCCACACGCACGGTTGCGCCGGCCGCGGGTCTTCGTTCACCTGTGGTCACCCGCCCGGAAAGTCGTTCGAGCGGGAGCAAGGTCAAGACCACCTCGTCGACGGGCGGATCCGCATCGATCCAGGTGGCGTGGTCGGGAGCGTAGTATCCCTTGGGTGAGTACGAGACGATGGAGAGCTTGCCCTCGACCCGAGCCGGCAGCCAGTCGATCGTGGCGACGCCGGCGGCATCGGTCCTGGGGAAGGCCGCGCTGATCCCGTTCATCTGGCCGTCATGGCCGGGCTTCTGGATCAGCCACGGGCCAACCTCAACGCCGGCGAGCGGCTTTCCTTCCTGATCGACGGTCTTGATGCGCAGCGGCGGCCGGGCAACGTCCAGCGTGAGCGTGAGCCGGTCCGGCAACGCCAGGGGCGGCTCGGCCGAGCCTCGAGCCCGTTCGGCCTGCGCATAGTCGAAGCCGACCTTCGACTTGAGCGCGTAGACACGCCACGCGGTCGCCAAATCGGCCGGCACGTCGGCCGACCACTGGCCCGCGGCGTCGGTCTGTCCCGATGCGACCTGCCCGAAATTGAAGAGGACATGGGTCTCCGCGCCGGCAATGGGCTGGCCGGCGCCATCGACGACGAGCACCTGGAGCGGCCGGGCCGGCTTCACGACGATCGAGACGGGCTCGGGCTTCGCGGCTTCCGATGAAATCACCTTTACGCCGCGGCGGCCGTCGTCTGAGCGTGCGACAAGTGTTGCGTAGACCCGCGACCCCTGGTTGGTCGGAAGGCTCACCCGAAAGGTGCCGTCCGAGGCCGTGGTCACCGTCGCGACCGGTTCCCAGGTCTCCGTCGAGACTCGGACCGCGGCGACCGGCTTACCGGCCTCGTCGACGACCGTTCCCGCAACGCTCGCGCGCATGGTGCCGTCATCGTCCGCCTGGACGTGCGCGGCGAGCCCAAGAATAGCCAGGGCCATGAGTGCGCCGGCCCATCGGGAGCGTCGGATCAAATCCCATCGCGTACTCATGACTGCCTCCGCAGGCGAGAGGTGCCCGTGCGTCGTATCAGCGACACAGGTCGTCCCTATGCTAACGCAGGCTGGACCCGAAAACCATGTTCCGAAGTCCGTTCTCGCCGTTAATCGGGGGTGGAGATTTCCTCAATCGCAGAGCCCCCGGAGGTTGGATTCGTCGCTATAACCTTCCGAAATCGAAGCTTTGCCGTTGAGTGGCTTGCGCGCGACTCAATCATTCATGAGAAACGAAAAAGGGCCGTCGGTCACCGTTCCTTGGCGGCAGCCGACGCACCCTTGGGATCCCATCATTCTCGACCGGTCAACAGGAGGGATTATCGACGAGGACTTCAGAACGCGCTGGCGTCGACGACCTCGCCGCCGTTGCGGGTTCCGATATTCCACCACGTATACATGCTGATGGAGCTCTTCACGAACCGGACGCTGCCGTCGGCCATCAGGACGTTCGCACCGCCGGAGTGGTTGCTGGAGGCGTTGACGTAATCCATCGCGTCATTCCAGCCACCGCCGCCGCCCCGGCACCCGCCCCATCGATACTGCGTCGAGTTGGGTGGCACGATCGTATTGAACATGGTCTGGCCCGCGGACCCCTGGATCCAGTGACAACCAATCGAGTTGTGCAGGTTCTTGCCGCTGAGAAACGCGGCGGAGCAGGTGGCAAGGTCACCGGCCTGGAGTCCGGCGATACCCACGGTGTTGACGTCGGGGTACCCGGGGACACCGGTCGACATCACCCCATTGCTCCGTTTCGCGGACGTGAGCTGGGGGTCGCCCACGAGACACTCGCTGAATGCGACGGTATTGGAAGTGCCGTCAACCGCGTCGCGGATCCCATAGCAGTTGGTGTAGGCGAACAGCCCCGTCGATGTGGTGGAGTAGTTGCCGTACGTGTTGCCCGTGCCGCTGGTCGTGCCCATCGACCCGAAATAGCTATTGATGTCCGTGAAGCCGTTGTCGGCCTGGGTCAAGCCTGCGTTGCCGTCGGACGGGCAAAGGAAGCTATTGATCCTGGTATAAGCCGCCGTCGTGTTGTACGGGTAGTTTTCACCCGGGAGCGAAAAGTTGATGGCGTTGTAAATCTGAGTTTGCTCCATGTAGCTGAGCATCTGCGCCTGGGCGCTCATGGCAATCCAGCCGCCGTTCAAAGCGGAGGAGTTGAGCGACCCGCCGATCGGGAACTTGTCGTTGGCCTGGTGGTAGTTGTGTAGCGCCAGGCCGATCTGCTTCAGGTTGTTGACGCACTGCGCGCGCCGAGCGGCTTCACGCGCGGCCTGGACGGCCGGCAGCAAAAGCGCGATCAGCACGGCGATGATGGCGATCACCACGAGCAATTCGATCAGTGTGAAACCGCGTTTCCATCTCACTTGCGTCTGCATCAAAAACTCCCAACTGACTGTCCACCACGACCCGGAACTCGGACGACAAGGCGCGCAACGAGCGTGCCCTCCGGACCGCGGCCATCCCATAGGGCCGCTGATTCTTCTCTCTGCTGCATTCGAAGGAGCCACACGCCCACTCAGGGCCTGCGGTCCCTTCGCGGGGGCACGAACCCCTTGACCATCAGACCGTCGTTCTCCCAGAGCCCTTCGCGGGTAACCCGCACCGACAATCCCCGTTGCCTTCACAGCCCAACGTCTTGCGGCTCATCTCTTCCGTTTTGCCAGGTTCGCCTCCTTGGCCATCTCCATTTGCGCCTTGTTGGCTGCGTCGATCTTGGCCTGCTGTTCCGCCGTCGGCTTCATCATCGTGGGCTCTGTCGTCGTGTTGTCACAGCCGGCGACCGCAAAACAAAAGACCAACGACGCGGCTCCGGCGATTGCGGATCGGCTCAATACCGTAATTCCGCGCGTGGAACGAACCGTGCTTTCTTCAAAAACGTATGACATTATCAACCTTTCTCTCTCGGTAGTCTTGCCGTGCGGTCTCCATTGAAGCCGGCGCGTTCGCCGTCGATTAGAAGACCACAGGTCGTCACGAGGGGGGGAGAAGGGCCTTCGCACGCTGAAGACCCAGCGCGCAGACCGGACAGTAACTCGCTTACGATCGGGCGACTCGTTCGGGGGGTTCGATGAACGCTCGGCCAACCCGCAGACAGTGCGACCGTTCCCGGTCGAGAGTCGTCCTCTTTTCGAGAATCGTCGCAAATCGTCTGCCGAAACGGACGGAGAGGGGGGAGCTCGTTGTGTTTAGCGACTCACTGCCTACACTTCTACAACCGATTCTATCAATCTGCTTAGGAATTTAGAAGCCCTCATCTTTAGATAGCCATGAAGAGTTCGGGAAGATTCCGTGCTGTCGAGAGGCGTTGGACCTCGAAAGGGCTTGGGGGCGCGTACCCGCGGCAGTCGAAGTTCGCTCCGCCTGTAGCGCCCCGTATGCGCTCTGTCGCTGAAATGATGAACGCGCTCGGGGGGATGGGAAAGGTACTTTCGACGTTTCAATATGGAGAAAATGAAGAATCGACCAGGCCGAAGCCAGACCAGAATCTGCGGTATCTACATAGTTTACCACGATGCCATCGAGAAACGGCGGGCGCAGTGCGGATCGAAGTTTGTCGATTCGCGCTACGCCCGTTTTTCACTATTCGCCCGGATACGCAAATCGATAGTCGAAGTTCGTTCCGCGAACGCACGTTCTTTCGCGGAGCGAAAGCCGACTATCGATGACCGTAAACTGGCGAGCAACGCCTTTCATGACTCGAAAGCGGGTGGAACACCCAACGCCGTCGTAGACGCCGAACCAAAAACGCGCAAGTTCAAAACCGCGCAAAGACTTGACATATGTTCTTACTTGAGAAACGGCGGGAAGCCCGAGTGGGTTGCCCGCGCGATTCAACTGTCAGGCGGTTTAGTTCATCATCCCGACGAACTCGCCGCCGACCCAACCGAGGCCAAGCACATACTCCGCCTGGGGCCGATTGCCGGCCGGCATCGAGACCCACTCCCGTTCCGACCAGACGCGGAGCAAATAAACGCCGCCGTCGCGGGTGAAGTAGGTTGGTTCGACAGCCGTCTGCGCAGCATCATGGGCGGGAATCGATTTGAACATGGCACCACTTTCCAAGAAGGCCGGTTGAGACACCGAACCGTTGGCTTGAATGCGGCTGCCATAACCGCTCATCGTCCCGCCGAGCGACAGCGGGGTGGAGAAAGGAAAATCCTCATTCGCTGCACGGTTACCACATCAGGGCCGCCATGGGCCTCTAAGGCGACCCTAGGTTGCACGCCGCAGGCTGTCAAATTTTATCTTCGGTTTTCCCGCACGGATGGTGGTTTTGCCCCATTGCGCTCAAGGGAGAAACCCTGGGCTTCCGGCAGGCCGATGAAATTACTTTGGGATCGAGGCGCAACGTTTGCCTCAAAAGGATCCCAGAAAAAAGTGACGTCGCGACACGTTCCTCCGTGTACGGCCGCCGGAGGCGACGCGCAAACACGTTGCCGGGGGAGGAGCACATGGGTGAGTTGTCCAGGCTTTGGCAAGAGTTCAAGGTCTTTGCCCTCAAGGGGAATATGATCGACCTGGCGGTGGCCGTGGTCATCGGCGGAGCCTTTGGAGGCGTCGTCAACTCGATGGTCAAGCATGTCCTCATGCCCATCCTGAGCTACGTAACACCCGACGAGCGCGGCTACCGGAACTGGCACATCGGCCGGGTCGCGATCGGGGAGTTTCTCGGCGATTTCGTGAACTTCACGATCCTCGCAATCGCGATGTTCGTGTTGATTGTCAAGGTCCTCGGAGCGATCGAGAAAGCCGCCCGGCTTCGTAAGCCGGACGAACCCGTCACGAAGGAGTGCCGATACTGTCTGTCGACGATCCCAGCGAAGGCCGTCAAATGCGCTCACTGCACGTCGGAACTTCCCGCCGAGAAAGAGGAAACGCCGATTGATGGGCTGTGAGACGGAGGTTTGTCGCATGCCGTCCGATCCCCAGCGCCGGCGTCACGCCTCTTCCTTGGCCATGGCCTTTCGGTACTCCTCCTCGGTGAGCAAGTCGGTCAGATACTTGTACGCCAGGAAATACTTCCGTAGCCGCGCCATGTCGGGCTCGATTCGGTCGGGCCGGAGCAATGCTCGTGAGGGGCGTGAGTTGTCTTCGAGGTCGGCCAGTTTGACCTGCCGGGCGACCGCATTGCCCTTGCAGCGGACGACGTAATCGGCGTAAGGCTCATCCTTGTGATGCGTCAGGCACGTGACGGCCGCCAGAATCTCTTCGCCAAACCCCTCGCGCCTGAGATCGTCGATTGAGATCGACGAGTCCTCGACCACGTCGTGAAGGACGGCCACGACCTTCGTCGTTTCTCCATCCACAGCGCTCATGACTCGGAGTGGGTGCAGGATATAAGGCTGGCCGTTCTTGTCCTTCTGCCCCTCATGCGCTCGGGCGGCTACCTGGAGTGCCTTGTCGATTGTCGGCATACTCAAACCTCAGAATTGATCTCGCCGAGGAACCTGAGCAACTCTGCGTGAAAAGCCGCCGGGTCGCTCATGTAGGGTGCGTGGCTGCCTCCCGGCATAATCACCTTACGGCCGACCTTCACCGCGTTCACCAGCATGTCGGCGTGCTCAAAGGGAATCGTCCGATCGTTCTCTCCCCAGATGGCCAGTACCGGCGCCTGGATTCGATCGAGTTGGCTCTGATGGCTCGAAATGCCCACAGGCGCCACCGCCACGAAGCCGGCGACTCGAAGCGGATCGTCGGTCACCAGCGGCAGGGCAAACCGGCCGCTCATCGACGGCGAGACAACGACCGGGCGCTCGATCTTCAGCAGGTCGAGCAGAAGCCTCAACCACGTTCGCGGCGTGCCGAGCGTGGGCGACGACTTGCCGAACCCCGGCAGGTCGATCGCATAGACGAGGTAACCAGCGCCAACCAGTGCAGTCATTGTGCCAATCTGTTTCCATGTCTCGGCCGTGAAGCTCGCCCCGTGCAGTAGGACGACCGGAAGGCCGTTCTCGGGACCCTCGATCAAGTAATGGACCCGGCCGCCCTCAACCTCGGTCCAACGGGATTGCTGCGCGATCATGCTGTCCTCCTTTGCTCGATTGCATTCACGGCGCACAGTCGGATACAACGCTAGGGTAGTCGTCGGTTCCGGTCCAGTCGGTGCCGCCAGCGTTCCCGGAGAACTACGCCATGGAATTGGTCGACGTCACGGTGTACTACCTGGAGATGCTCGCCCCTTCGCACCGCATCGTCGCAGCGCCGCAAGATGAGTTGGTAGTCCAGCACGTCCCCGCGCCGAGCGTTCCATATTACCGTGGGCTCTATAACGCCGTGGGCCAGGACTATTACTGGCTCTCCCGTCGCAAGATGTCGGACGAAGCGCTCGCGTTGGTGATCGGCGACGCGCGGAACGAGTTCCACGTCTTGCACGTTGCAGGCACGCCCGCAGGCTTTGCCGAGATGGATCGCCGCCAGCCCGATGAGATCGAGCTCGTCCAGTTCGGCCTGATGCCCGACTTTATCGGCCAAGGGCTTGGCAAGTGGTTCCTACAGTGGACGATCGAGAAGGCATGGAGCTACGACCCCAAACGGTTCTGGCTGCACACGTGCACGCTCGACCATCCCGCGGCCTTACCGAATTATCGAAACGCGGGTTTCACGCTCTTCAAGCAGGAAGCGATTCGCAGAGAACTCTGAGTTGTGTCGTCTCGAACGGGAATGGGGAGTCGCGATGAGCGTTCTACACACTCGTGAAACGTTTGCGTCAGCCTACGCCGGCAAGGCCCCGTGGGACATTGGCAAGCCGCAACGGCCGTTCGTCGACGCCGCCAACGAAGTCGTCGGGGCCGTTCTCGACGCGGGGTGCGGCCTCGGCGACTCCGCGCTGTTTTTTGCCGAACGGGGACATGCCGTGCTGGGCATTGACTTCGTTGAGTTTCCCATCGCCGAAGCAAAGCGGAAGGCGCAGGAGCGCGGCCTGAACGCGGAGTTCCTCGTTTTG
>DAIDJG010000349.1 GCA_027451445.1 Singulisphaera sp. | reverse complement strand
TGGACCGACCTGACTCCGCGCTCTTCGTAGCGCGCCGAGTGGCGTGGGCGCTTGCGCAGAGCCCGACATGCCTCAGTCGGATAGCGCGAGTGGCTCCGTCATATCGATCGAAACTGGCTCCAACTTCGCGCTCGGTCCCACGTAAAGGCGCTTGCCGTCGTGCTCGACGACCTCGCGCGGCGACTCGGTACAGAGAAGCGCCAGGAGCGTGGCAACCTCCTCGCGATAACCGGCCTTGCGAAAGATCCCCTTGACTCTCGGAAACGTGACGGTCGGGAAGAAGTTTCGGATGTCCACCTTCACCACGAGGTCGGAATTCGCGTGGGCCGAGGCGTTTGTGAAGGTCGACCGGCCAGCGAGGAATCCGTGGACCGAACCGTGTACGAGCAGCTTCTCGACGATGTTCCGCAGGATCCAGCGCTGGGCTTCCTTCAGCTTCGGCAACGGGGCCCAGATCGCCCGTTCGGAACCGTCGCGCTTGGGGATCGTGAAGCGCACGTAATGGACTGACGAGGCGACGTCGCGATGGTAGGTCATCCAGCGGAGTTCGGCCACGGTGAGGCCGAGCGCCTCGGCCAGTTGGGCGGCGGAGTCGAGCGGCGGCAGCTCGTTTTCGGCGGCGCGGGCCTCGGCGTCGGGAAGGTCCCATTTGTCGGGCCCTCGGCCGTCGGCCCAGAACACGCCTTCGCCCAGGTGGACGATGTGGGTGGCCTTGTGGGCGGCCCAGGCCTGTCGGCTGAGCTTGCGGCGTTCCTCGGCCTCGGCCTTGAGCGACTTCTTGTACGCGTCCTTCTCGCGGTCGGACATCTTGTCCGTCTCGCGACGCTGGACCACGAAACCGCGCGCGGCCAACTGGGCGTCGATGTAGGGACGCACGCCGCCGGCTTGCTCAATGGTGCGCCAGAGGTCGATCAGGTCGGATTGCCGAATTCGCGCCATGCCGGACACCCCTCAAATCACCCCGCTGTCGCGTCCAGGAACCCGCGCGACTCCAGTTCGGCGACCCTCGTGAGGTACGCCGCACTTGCCGCTTCGTTGCTATCGAATGCAAAGGTTTGCAACCGAGCAAACTGGTCATCCATGCCCCAACGAATCTTCAGCCGGCGCCGTTCGAGCGAGAGCTGGTAGACCTCCTCGCCGGTCTCGCCCCGCCTCGAGAACGAACGGGTCTCGACCGTGATCGTCCGCCTGGGATCGAGCCCCTGGAGCCGCCGGGCCTCCTGGGCCGCGAACGCGAGCCGGAGCGCGATCAGGTGGACGCAAGGACCCGCCTTCAACCCTTGCTTGCGGAACAAGGCACACGTGCATTCGGCCTTCGTAGCTTGCCCCTCGTCCGAGAGGAGCATCTGCGGCCGATACTCGCGCTTGTCCTCGGTCACATTCACCTGTCCGGTCAGCTCCAATCCGACCTTGGGGATGCGGTTCTCGGCGACGATCTTCACGGCGTCGCGACGGGCCAAGAGGTCGAACGCCGTCCGCTCGCGGCGGTCGCGGAATTCGAGCCGGGCGGGGTCGATGGGAGCGTCCGTCAACGGTCGTAAACGGTAAACATCATAGGCAATGTCATACATGATTCGCCCTTGCTGGCAGCCGAGCTGGAGCGCTTCGATCAAGGCCGGCCACGCGAGGCCCGTAGCTTTCGCGAGCTCGCCTGGCCCGGCCGACCAGCGTTCGCGGAGCTGTGCGAGAACGGCGTCGAGCGGTTTGGTCGTTGTCTCGGCCTTGCGCGGGAGGAGCAGGTCGAAGTTGAGTGCCTGGGACCAGTTGGCGGCGGTGAAGCCGGTCAGGCCGAGCGTGAGCGACATCCCGGGACCGCGCAGGACCCAGAAGCTCGGCAAGCCGCTGCCGAGGACATGGACCTCAACCTCCTCGGTGAATGGCAGGAACCGTTGCAAGAGCGATAACCGGCGACGGCCCCAGAGCCGCACGACGCGCGCTCCTTTGCCCTTGTAGGGAGCACCCGTGGCCGGGATCACCTCGCTCCATGGCTCCAGCACAAGCCGGGGCGGCTCGCCGGGGACGAGCTCGATCCGCATCCCCCGGCGCTGGCCTTTGCGATCGGCGTGCATCCGGAGGTACCGCAATGCGTTGTAGAGGTCGATCGGCGCCAGCGCGAATCGCTCGGAAGGGAGCCCGGCCGACGATTGCACCTGGAGGAAGCCGCGCAGCCAGGAATCGGGCACGCGAATCTGCTTCTCCAGGACCTCGCCGGCCGCGCTCGTGGCGAACTTCACCCCCTCCTGGCCGATGCTCAGGCGGGTCTCGCGGTAGCTCCGCATCTGCTGGAGCCCCTGGAACAGGGCCTGGCTGAAGTCGATGTTGGTCGTGCCGAATGTCGGCGAACCGTCGATGTCAAACGCGTCGCGGTCGATGCCGAGCTTGGCGTAAGCTCCCTCGTCCTTGCTGAAGACCTCGAACAAAACCTGATCGGGGTGGACCGTGATGACCGGATCGAGGACGACAAACGCGGTCGGATCGTTCCGGAGCAGCCACGAGAAGTACTCGCGCTGAGCTTGCCAGGCGGTCAGGGTCGACGACTCCCGGCGCATGCGCTGATAGGCGAGGTAGGCGGTGCGGTCCTTGGGCACGTAACGAAAGTCGCTTGCGACGATGGCGTAGAGCGTCGCCATGGCCTCGCGGAAACGGAGCGGGTCCTTGATCGTGGCCTCGAATCGCACGGGATCGCGCCGGAGGTTGCCGGCCAGGGAAAGCCGGGCGGTCCCTTCGGTCGCGACCATCGCGCTGAGGCCCGCATAGCTCAGGTGGACTTCGGTCGCCTCGGGCTCGCTCGGTTCCGTGACGTCGTCGCAGGGTTCGTCGGGTGCGCTCATGGCTCAGTACCCTTCAATGAGTTGGTAACCATGGAAACGCGGGAACATAGGTGTGCCCTCTCGCCCATAGGCGCTCCCCTGGAGCGGTTTTCGTTTGGATTGCTCACCGCAGCGCCTGGCGCCACGCCTTTCGGAAGGGGAGGAACCTCATAACTCTCCCCCTTGGGAAGGGGGGGTTGGGGGGGTGGACATTGGCCGTCCGATGTCTGGGATTCAGCTCCGAACCAATTTCGTACGCTCGACGGTTGAGAGGCGACGGGATCAGCCGCAAACGTTGGCTGATTCCCCACCCCCCCTACCCCCCCTTCCCAAGGGGGGGAGTTATATGTTGCCCTCGCGTGACTGTGTGCAACATGGTTGTGAAGCGCGCTCGGGCTACTGGGACGGTATTGGCTCATGGGTTCGCCTCGATTTTCGCTCGGCCGGCTTTCGCCCGCGCGCGCTTCGAGCGGCGGAGCGATCGCCAGGCGGCTTTGCGGAATTCCTCGTCCTCCTTCGCGTCCGATCCGACTTTGCGGAGCGCGGTCTCGGCCGATTCGAGGGACATGGCGGCGAGCCCTTCCAGGGCGCCCAGGCGCGCGACTTCGGGCAAGTTCCGGTCATCAAGCACCGCAGAAAGCGTCGCGACGTCGCCCTGCTCGATCACGTCGGCCAAGACCATGCCCTGCGAATGAACCTGTCGCGCAGCGGTTCGAACAGTCGGTTCCACGTTGACCCCGCGTTCGAGCGTGAGCCGGCCGAAGCTGACCGAGTCGGTAAGGAGCCGCTCCGACAACGTCCCCGCTCGTGCGGGATCGAGCCGAGCCACCGCCTGGGCGGCAATCGCACGGGTCTCCGAGTCGCCTGCGAGGGCGGCAGCCTCGAGCGCTTTGAGGATCTCAGCAGTCGGCGCACCGGAGGCCAGGACGAGCACCGCCTCGCGACGGATGGGCCGATACATTTCGTCGTCCGGCCGGGCCGAGGCGAACGCGATGAGAACGTCGCCCGATACATTCAGTCGGCCGGCCGCCCAGACGAGAGCCTGGACGCAGGACGTCAATGGAACGAGACGATCGACGCTCTGAGACGAGCCGCCGCGCGCCTGGTTGGCCGATAGCCTTTGATCGTCCCACGCCGTGCGCCAGCGGCTGATGGCTGCCGCAACGTCGGGTGCGGCATCAGCCGCTTCGTTACCGGCGCGGCCGAGCACGCGGGCGGCGACAGCGGCGGTCCCGGGGTCCGGGCTGTCGAGCGCGGCTTTCGCCTCGGCGACGGGGAGTTTCGCGCGGTTGAGCAGGCACGCCTGCAGACTCTCGCGGCTCTCCCGGGAGCAGCGCGGCAGGATGGCGAAGATCCGCGACGGTTCGCCTTGGTTTTGAACTCGCTCGAGGATCTTGTTGAATTCATCGAGCTTCGACGCGTTCTCGTTCTGAAGTGCCGCGTAGTCGGGCTCGAGCGAGTCGAGTCCGAAAACACGCCGCGCGGAGCGGAAGGCCTGTTGGTGGATCATCCCCTCGTTGCCCGCACCGAGCGTCGCGATCCATTTGAGCAGGAGGTCGCGCGTCGCCGGATCGTCGTTGTAGCCGAGCAGTTCGACGGCATCCTGGCGGAACGGACATGAGAGGTCACTCGCCCGTTGCCGAATGAGTTCCCAGGCGGGTCGCGTGTTGAGCCATCGGAGCCCCTTGAGCGCCTGCTGGGCCACGCGGGTATTGCCTTTAACCTGGCGTTCGAGGAGCTTGAGCACCTCATCAGCGCGCGGGGAACGGCCCATGTGGCCGATTGCTTCGCTGGCCGCTTCCTGGAGCGCATGGCCATCTTCGCCCGCGAGCCTCAGCAACGTCTCGAACGCCCGCTCGTCGGCCAGCTCGCCGAGTGCGAAGACGGCGCCCTGGCGGACGTTCAGATCCGTCGCGAAATCGATACTCGCGAGCAAGATGTTCAACCCGTCGGGCCGCCCGGCGTAGGCGAGCCCCGAGGCCGCGAGGAACTGCGTCGTTGGGTCGCGATGCCCGAGCACCTTGCGCAGCGGCTCGGGATCCCCCTCGCGTTTGCGAAGCCGCCATGCGAGCGCCTTCACGACCTCGTGGCGGATCGCCTCGTCCGGGTGGTTGACCAATGGTGCCAGCGCCGGGTCGACGACCTTGGAACGCGACCAACGGGCCCCGGGGATCAGGCGGGCCAGCAGTTTCGCGTCGCCCGGGGCCGAGAAGTAGTCGATCAAACGGGCGAGAAGGTCGTCGACCCGGGGGTGCTGTTTGCGCAACCAGTCGTCGTCGACACCAACGTCCTCGGGGTCGAGGATGCGTTGGTCGTAGCCGCTGATGGTGTGGAGGGCGCTGAATGCAGTGTCGCGTCGCTTGGGGTATCTCCCGATGATCGCGAGCACGCGGTCGACGGAGTCCGTTCGCCGGAACCGGCTCGCGGCCAGGAGTAAATCGTCGGTCAGGGCCGTTCCTGCGGGATCGTCGGCCGCGCGATCGAGAAGCGCCGCGGCACCTCGTGCGTCGCCCAGGGCCTCAATCGCTTCGATCACTCGGCGCTGTGCTTTGGGCTCGGTTGCCGCGCCGAGCAACGCCACGAGCGCTGGGAAGGCGGCGCCGTCCTTCTTGCTGGCTAGTTCGAAGGCAGCCGCTTCGCGAATGGCTGCGTATTTCGAGCCAAGAGCTCGGCGCAGCGGGTCTCGTGCACCGGGGTCCTTGTCGTACTCGGCGCCGAGCAGGCCGACGGTGCCACGACGGAGCCGCTCGTTTGCGGCTTCCAAGAGCCGGCTCGCGATCGCTGCCAGGCCAAGCCGTGCGATGAGTTGATTGGCAGCCTGGATCGCCAGGTCGTCCTGGCGCGTGAGCATGACCTGTTCCAGGATCGCCTGCCCCTCGGCTTCGGACGTGCCGCTCGTGAGCAGTTTCAATCCTCGATCGCCGAGATCGGGGTAGTCGAAGCTCAAAGCCTCCGCGGCCAGGCGCGACGCCGGCATTCCGAGTGCCTGAGCCTGGTCGAAGGCCTGACAACGCACGTCCTGGTTGGGGTCGCCGAGCGCCTGGACGAAGACGGGCAAAGCGGCCCGGGCGTGTCGCGGGTCGACACGAGCCAGCCGCAGGAGGTGCGCCAGGGCGGATTGCCGGACCTTGTTGGCCTGGGGATCGGGAGCGTTAGGCTTCTTGGCCTTCGACCCTTGCTCTCGCACGAGGCCGACATAGGCCCCGAACGCCAGGTCCTGGAGCTGGGCGGCTGTCAGTGGCGACCTGACCGGGCGGCGTTTCCTGGCCTGGGCGCGGAGCACGGCGAGTTCCTTCGCGAAGCGTGCCTCGTGCAGCTTCCAGGCCTGGTCGAAGGCGTCTTGCTTCTCGGCCTCGAGGTGGCGGAGGATCCGGGCAATGCGGACCTGGAGCTGATGGTCGCCGTGGATGAGCAGTTCGGCCAGGTCGTCGATCGTGGATTCGGGAACCTGCCAGGCGGGTTTGTCCCCCTTGTCATTCACCAGGCTTGCCACGAAGGGGACGAAGGTCGCCGGTTCGGCGAGCGCCTCGATGCCTCGGGCCGCGGCCAGGCGGAGGCGAGGCGACTGGCTCGAGAGACAGGCCAGAGCGCGCGTCGGTGTCTCGCGGGGGTCCTTCCATTCCCGCATCATCAACAGCAGCAGCGCGCGAGAGCGCACCTCCTCCTTCGCGTGATCGAGGAAGACTACGAGCCGGTCCTCGCCGGAAGCCCCGAGGGCCAGGGCGGCCGCGATCTGGCCGCCGAGGGAGATGATCTTGGCCCCTTCGTCGGAGAAGACCAGGGAGGACACCGACGCATCGCCCAGGCACGCCAGGCCGAACGCCGCGCGGTACTTCACCTCGGGGTCGGCATGCCGGAGCGCGTGGCGGAGCGCGTCGGTCCGGTCCTCGGTCGAGACGCGCGCGAGCGCCAGCGCGGCCTCTTTCCGAAGCGCCGCGTGGGGGCTATCGATCAACGGGATCAGGTGGGTTAACGCCGCGGGGTCCGCCAGCTCGCCGAGGCCATCGAGTGCCGACTCGGCGAGACTGAGCCAGTCGGCCACGCGCTCTTTTTCTGCCGGCTCGGGGGCCGTCGCAAGCGCGAGGAGCGGTGCGAGTGCCCGGGGATCGCCGTGGCGGGCGAAGGCCTTGGCGACGCGGAGCCGGACGTCGGGGTGCGTGTTATCGAGCGCCGGGGCCAGGATCGGCAGTGCATCCGCGTTGACGAGCGACGTCAGAGCGGCCTTGCGGACGGCCGCGTCCTCGTCGTCGAGGGCCCGGGCCAGTAGCGTCTGGGCCGCGTTGGTGTGCTTCTTGACGAGCCCCTCGACTGCCTTCATCCGGAGGTCGGGATAGCGCGAGCCGAGGGCGGCGTCAAGGAATTCGAGGCCCTTGGACTTCTTGAGGGCGAAGTTGAAGGCCTCGGTCCGAAGCGCGGGGTCGGGGTCGTTGAAGAATTCGAGGAGCAGATCCAGGCCCCAGGGCTCCGCAACCTGCGCCATGACCTCGGTCAGCACTTCGCGGCGGATGTCCGGGTGGAGGCTCCGGTTCGCGAACCGGAGCGTACCCGCCCCTGACCCTCCGGCCTGGAGGCTCAGGACAGCCTTGAACGCCTCGGACCGGACGACGGGAAAGCTATCGTTCAAGGTGCGCGCCAGGAGTTGACGAGCACCCTCGCCCCCCGAAGGCTTGCGGGCCTCGTCCACGAGGACCTGCAAACCTCGGCGACGCACATCCACATGTGCCGCGTTGAGCCCGGACTCGGCAGCGGCGAGCGGTTCGGCCTGGTGGATCCGGGCAAGCGCAGTGAACGCGGCGTCGCGGACCTCGGCCTCGGCATCGTAGAGCATCGAACGGAGCCGTTCGACGGCGCGGACGTCGTCGAGTGCCGCCATCGCCCGGCACACCTCGGCCCTTGCGCCCTTGTCGTCCTCGCGACTGAGCTGGAGCAAGAGGCCAAAGGCCCGCGGGTCGCTCAGGATGGCGAGCCCTCTGGCTCCTCGGAGGCAGGTGTCCAGGGACCTGGCGGCCGAAGCCTGGAGCAGGGGCTCGATATCGGATTCATCAAGTGGGGCGTCGGCAGCCTTGCCCTTCGGCCTGGTTTCCTTCGCGGATGAGGCTTCCCCCAATAGACCCAAGATTTTCCCGACGATGGCCTTACCCGGCCTCTTGGTTTCCTGCGCAGATGAGGCTGACTCAGCTTCAGGCGTCGTCCCCTCCAACTCGAGAAGCTGGCGCTGCAATTCGGGGTCGCGCAAGCGCAAAGCCTGGAGGAGTCGAGCTCGGGTGTGGAGCGTCAGGAGGAAGGCGCTCTGCCGGACCGCCGGGTCGCCGTCGTCGGTCGAGCGGCGGAGGGCCGACTGGGCGAGCGGGTCGACCAACAGCCCGCGACGGTAAAGCCTGATGAGGGCACTCCGGCGCACGTCGGCATGTTTCGAGCCCAGGGCGACCAGGTTCGCCTCGGGGGATTGCTTGTCGTAGGACGACTCCAGCGCCACAAGCGCCGCCTGCCGCACTTCCGCCGTCTTCGAGTCGAGGGCACTCGTGAGCCGGGCGAGCGCCTGGTCGTCCTTCGCGGCAAGCGTTTCGAGCGCCTCGACGGCGAGCTTGCCGATATCCGCCTTCTCAGTCTTCAGCGCCAGGTCGATGGGGCGAAGGTTCGCAGCGCCCAGGTGGCGACGAAGGCCCCGGAAGGCCGTCACCCGGACGGCCTCATCGCCGTGGCTCAAGCACGACTCGAGCTTCGCCGTGGCCTTTGGATGCGACGAGGCCGCCAACGTCTCGGCGCCCAGCAAGCGGAGGGCGTGGTCCGTGTCGGATCCGACTTGCTCATTGATCAGGTCGAGGGCGCGAGCGTCGCCGAAGCCAGCCAGCCGTTTGAGGGCAGCCTCGCGCCGGGGAGCCTCGTCCTGAGACAGCTCGTGTTTGGCCTGCGCATAGGCATCGTAGAGCCGAAGCGACAGCTCGCCGATCTTGCCTGCCGCGTCGATCGGGAAGAAGCGGAGGGTGTTGTCGTCGCACGCCGCGACCAGTCGGGGACGCTCATGGACCGTGACGATCGCGAGCGCAACGACGCGGCCCACGCCGTCCTTGATCGTCGCCGGCTTGACCGCCCCGGTCCTCGGCCACGACTTGATCGTGGTGTCGCGACTCCCCGAATAGAGCCGCTCACCGGGTCCCCAGATGAGCGACGTGACGACATCCGTATGATTGTTGCCGCGCCCTTTGTCTTCGGGTTCGAGCTTGCCGCGAGCGTGAGTCGAGAGCAGTTTCAAATCCACGCCCGCCGAGAAGAACCGGAGGTCGTCAGGCTCGAAAAGGAGCGCCGACACCGCCCCTTCGTGGAGCTTGGCCGAGGAACTCGGGACGAACTCGCTTTTGCCCTCGGCATCGAAGACGGCCACCGTCCCCTTGTTCGTCCCGGCCGCCAGCCAGCGACCGGTCGGGTCGGCGGCCAGGCAGGTGCCGGGCTCGGGGAGGTCAAAGGCCTGGGACGGGGCGCCGTCCTTGGAGTCGGCGCGATTGCTGATGTAGAGACGCGACCCGATGAGCATCGCCAACCGGCTTTCTGCCAGTGGCGCGAGCGCTGTGACCGGGTCTTCGAGCTTCGTCCACAGGATTCGCGGCGATCCGCTCGAGGCGGGTGCCGTGTAGAGGTAAGCGTCGCCGCCGGCGACCCAGAGCGACCCGCCATCTTCGATGAGCGCGAGTCCTCCCATCGGGAGCGGGTCCGCGTTCAGCGTGAGCTTGTCCGCGTCGAGCCGATAGAGCCCGCCCGGCTTGCTTTCGGGGTGTGTCGTGACGAACGCGATCGTTCCCCCGACGCCCACGATTGCCTTGATGTCGCCGCGAAAGCTCAAGTACTTCTCGGCGCTCACGAATCAGCCCCCTTGCTCGATGTACGTTAGCCCCAATACCGTTCAACTGACCCTAAGCGAAAGCGGACGTAGGATTTAGCTCCCTCCCCCCTTGTGGGGGAGGGTTGGGGTGGGGGGTTTCGAACGGCCAGGGGCAACGCGATACCCCCCACCCCGGCCCTCCCCCACAAGGGGGGAGGGGGTATTTATGTTCCTGTGTTCCCATCGTTTACGACTCTTTCAACGGCGTTACCTTCAACCCGGGGTGGACGTGTCGCAGCCGGGTCACGGCTACGAGACACGCGTCGCGCTCGCTCCGGCCGCGAGACACCATGAACGCCTCCAGAAGCGGCAGCACCCCTCGGGCGAAGTCGGTGTCTTCGAGGGCGAAGTCGCGCATGGTCTCGATCAGGGCAAGCTTCGCCTTGCGCGCGGCGAGCGGTTTCAGACGCTCGCTGGGTTCGGTGCCGGTATCCTGGCGTTTCTCGGGTCGAGGCGGCGGGATCTCGAACAACGTCCGGCGCAGGAAGTACCACAGGTCTTTCGGGCTCGACGGCCGCGACTGTGGCCGGGCGGGCGGTCCGGTGCCAAGGATCTCGGCGCGGGCCGCGGCTTTCTTGGCCGACGTTGAACCGATCGAAGGTGCTGGCGGGATGTATGGCTTCCAGTCGCTCGTGATGCCCCGGTCATGGTAGAGCGACCAGAGTGTTCGAATCACGAAGGCGCGAACCCGGCGGTCGGGGCTCTCGGTCAGCCGGAACAGCTCCTCCGGGAGCCGGAACCGCGGCGAGCGCCCGATGAGCCGGATGCCGAGCGCACGGGTCGACTCGTCGGCCGACTCGCAGAAGCGGAAGACCGCCGGGGGACCGAGCTTTTCGAGGTCGATCCGATACCGCCGGTGCTCCGGGGCATCGTCCGCGAGCAGCGCGTCGGCCACGAACTTCCGGACGTCGGCGTGGGGGTTCTCCGCCAGTCGCACCAGCGCGTCGGAGGAGGGCGACCAGCGTGCAAACTCCCAGCGTGCCAACTCGATCGCGAGGTCACGCAAGGGCCGGCGGGTCTCTCGGAACAAGGGCTCAACCCGCTCGAACGTCAGAAATTCAGCGGGGATCTCCGAACCGGGATCGACCGGCCGATCCGTCTCGGCCAGCGCGATATCGGGATGATGGCGCCGGATGTACTTGATGGCGAAGAGCGAGAGCGGCGCATCGGCCGGACCGGGCGCCTGGGCCATCTCCCAGAGCCGCTGGGCGCCGTCAAGCGACGAGCCCGCCGAAGCCTGTGTTGTCGTGCCCGCGAGCATCTTGAGAAACGCGGTCTCCGAGATGATCTTGATGTTCGAGCCCGCG
Organism: Singulisphaera sp.; assembly: GCA_027451445.1. Taxonomy (GTDB): domain Bacteria; phylum Planctomycetota; class Planctomycetia; order Isosphaerales; family Isosphaeraceae; genus DAIDJG01. Next base: position 1,184 of record DAIDJG010000349.1, on the reverse strand, counting down.
GTGTTCAGTTCCTCGGCCTTGACCTGCTTCGAGCCCTTCTTGCCGTGGCCGTAGAGTGGCGACCCCTCATCGCCAATGACCAGGTAATGCAGCTTGTTCGTCACCCCCGAGGCCACCGACCCGCCCAGGTTCCGAACCTGGTCCTCAGCGTCCTTCCGCTGCATCGTGGCCATCTTGCCGGTGAAGAGGAATGACGCTCCGCCAAGGTTCACCGCACTCGGCACTGTAGCTGCTGTGGTCGGAGCGGCGCCTTGCTTGGGGGCGAAGTCGGCCGGAGTGAACCCCTTGATCATGGTGTCGACGGCGAAGTTGTGATAGCGCGCTTCCGAGCGGCCCGCCAGCTTGAGCAGCCACTCGAACCCCAGGTCGGAGGCCGCGAAGCGGCGGACGTCCTGAAGCCAGCCAAGGACCTGTTCGGAGAGGGCCTCGTCGAACCCAAGTTCTCGCGCCCACTCCGGGCCGTTGCTGCGGAGTGCACTGATCCAGGGGTCCGCGTCCCAGTCGGGATGGAAGGCGAGCGCCTTCAGAAAATCGAGGCCAAACGCGTGCGGCTTGAGCCGGCCTTCGTCGATCCATCGGATGAGCCCTGCACGCGAGGCCGGACGAAGGGCCAGGCGCCGGAGCACGTCACGGTCGAGCGCGTTGACGTCGAACTTCGCCAGTTGCTCCATTGCGAAATTGACGAGTTGGGCCGGGCTCCGGTCGTCGTTCGCCTCGAGCAGCAGGATGAAGTAGGCCGGCCCGAGCGTCGCCGCGGGATGGATTTGCAGCAGATGCGCGGTGATGAACCGGAATGCCGCATAACTGTTTGTAAGTAGACGCGCGCGGAACCAGTCCGGGGTCAGCTCGCGTGCCCCGAAATGCTTGCGCAGGACGCTCGCGGCAAGGTCGAATCCGTGCGTCGACTCGAGGAGTCGGCCCCAGGCCTCGAGGCCGATGTCTTGACGAGGGTCACGCTCCTGGAGGAGGTCAGTGGCCAGCTTGCGGACGGCGTTCTCCTCATTGTCGGCAAGCCGGACCAGCTCGTCGACGGACAGGTCGCGTGCGTGCGTCCGGGCATACCCGGCCGCATAGGCCCGTGCGGGGCGCGAGGGCGAATCGAATAGCCGGAGCACGGCGTCGTGGAGCCCGAGCGTGCGAAAGGCCGCCTGCTCGAAGCGGGGGACGTTGCTGAGGACCCAGAC
>DAIDJG010000348.1 GCA_027451445.1 Singulisphaera sp. | reverse complement strand
CCAACAGGCGGCGATCGCTCGAACAAGGCTGTTTTTCAGCCACCGTCGCCATGTTCGTTCTCGTCGGCTGGCCAGCCGATGCCGTGTGCCTTTTCGGCCCCCCGTGAAAAGTGTCGGGTCGCCAGCCTTGGGAAGGGGGGGGTTGGGGGGGTGGGCAAAGGCTTCGGTTTCCCCCTTATCCCTCAGCGGCCGCGAATACAAGCGGGTGACACCGCGACAGTATCAATAAGTGCCTCCGATTCTCTCTCCGAGCGAGGATTCACGTGGACGCCCTCAAGATTGCTCAAGAATGCAACCGCCGCCACTTTCTGTCGCGTTCCGGTGCGGGACTGGGGGCATTGGCTCTTGGCTCGTTGCTGGGACAGGAACAGACGCGGGCGGCGACGCTCGAATCGGCTTCTCGCGGGCTCACGGGTCTGCCGCATTTCCCCGCGAAGGCGAAGCGGGTCATCTATCTGTTCCAATCGGGCGCACCGTCGCAGATGGACCTGTTCGATCATAAGCCGACGCTTCAGGACAAGCGCGCGATCGAGCTTCCCGACTCCATCCGCATGGGCCAGCGTCTCACCGGGATGACCTCCGGTCAGAAGAGTTTTCCCGTCGCGCCGACCGTCTTCAAGTTTGCGCGACACGGCGAGAGCGGGGCCTGGCTCAGCGAGTTGCTGCCCGAGACGGCGACGATCGCGGACGAGATCAGCATCATCCGCTCGATGCAGACCGAGGCCATCAACCACGACCCGGCGATCACCTTCGTCCAGACCGGCTCCCAGCTTGCCGGCCGACCGAGCATGGGGGCTTGGGTTGCGTATGGCCTCGGCAGCATGAACCAGGACTTGCCGGCGTTCGTCGTGCTCTTGTCGCGCGGGCGGACCGACCAACCGCTCTACGACCGCCTGTGGGGGAGCGGATTCCTGCCGACCCGTTATCAGGGGGTCAAGCTGCGCGGCGGCAAGGAGCCCGTTCTGTATCTGGCGAACCCCGCAGGCTGTTCGCCCGAGCTGCGGCGCCAGATGCTCGACGACCTCGGGGCGCTCAACGACCTGCGCCACAACGAGACGGGCGACCCCGAAACCCTGACGCGGATCGCGCAGTACGAGCTCGCCTATCGCATGCAGATGTCGGTGCCCGAACTGACGGACCTCTCGCGCGAGCCTCAATCGGTGCTGGATATGTACGGTCCCGACGTGCAAAAGCCTGGCAGCTATGCCGCGAATTGTTTGCTGGCCCGTCGTCTGGCCGAGCGCGGGGTGCGTTTCATCCAGCTCTACCACATGGGCTGGGACCAGCACGGCGACCTCCCGAACCAGATCCGCAGCCAGTGCCGCGACACCGATCGGCCGTCCGCGGCGTTGATCCGTGACCTCAAACAGCGCGGTCTGCTCGACGACACGCTGGTCATCTGGGGCGGCGAGTTCGGCCGCACCGTGTATTCCCAGGGTCAGCTCACGGCGACGACCTACGGCCGCGACCATCACCCGCGCTGCTTCTCGATCTGGATGGCCGGGGGCGGGATCAAGGCGGGTTACACACACGGGGAGACGGATGAGTTCTCGTACAACATCGTGCGCGATCCGGTCGAGGTGTTCGACCTCAACGCGACGATTCTGCATCTGCTGGGGGTTGATCACACGCGGCTGACGTACAAGTTCCAGGGGCGCGACTTCCGGCTGACGGATGTGCGCGGGAAGGTGGTGAAGGAGATTCTCGCGTGAAGCGGGGGTCGTAAGATTATCGATCACATTTGGAGATAACGCGTAATCGGGGTGAGGTGATTGGCCGACGATCCGGCGTCCAGGCTGTTTCGGTTTGTCCAATTCCCGGGGTTCCTTCGGGACTGGAATCGTCTCGGACTCGACGACCATGCCCTGCGGGCGCTGGAACAAGATCTTATCGACGCACCGAACAAGGGCGCCGTCGTCAGGCACACAGGTGGGCTCCGAAAAGTCCGATTTGCACCTCCGGACTTTGCGGGTGGTAAGAGCGGTGCCTATCGGGTTTTCTACGCCTGTTTTCCAGTTTATGGTACGATTGCGCTCTTCTTCGTCATCGGCAAGCGCGAACGAGGCGATATATCCGCCGCCGAAGCGACGACAATCGCCGAAGTGGGACCGAGCGCGAAGTTGGAGCCAGTTTCGATCGATATGACGGAGCCACTCGCGCTATCCGACTGAGGCATGTCGGGCTCTGCGCAAGCGCCCACGCCACTCGGCGCGCTACGAAGAGCGCGGAGTCAGGTCGGTCCA
>DAIDJG010000347.1 GCA_027451445.1 Singulisphaera sp. | reverse complement strand
CGGAACCCCGGCGTCCGGGAGGCCGGCCTGCCGGGGTTCCGAAGACGGAACCCCAGCCACCCTTGGAAAAGCCCACCGCGAGTGACTGCGGTTTGTGTCAAAAAAACTTCTGCGGACCTGCTTAGGAGGATATGGGACGTGCCATCGGAACAGGACAGGTGGGCCGAAGAAACGTCGGGCGGCGATCAGCTTCGCGAGCTGACGCAGCGCGTGGAAAACGCCCTCAGCGACGCACATCCCGACCCCGAGGTGGTTCGCGAGTTAATGTGGCGTACCGCCGCACTCAAGGGACGGCTGTTTTGTAATCGAGACGAAGCGCTCATCCCCCTGACCGAGGGCCTCCAGCATCGCCTCGCCATGGCTTATGAGCCGGCTCGCTTGCCGGCCGCGGACGTCAGGTCGGCCGGAAGGCTCGGGACCACCGCTCTTGGACGCAGTGCGAGCATCCCCCTTGTCGAGGAGGTGAGCCTTCGCCTGCGGCTCGAAGCCACGTTGCCGACTCCGCGCAAAGCCCCTCGCGAGTTGCTCTGCGCGCGGTGACCCGGACTGACGATGGTCCCTCTCGGAAACTTGAGGGCAACATCCCCCTGCCCTGTCTCAGGCATCGCTCAGCCCAGGTAGCCGAGCCCGCTAAGACGATCGCGAACGAGCGCTTCCTGGTCGAGCGAATAGCCCGCTGCCGAGCAGGCCGGCTGGCTGGATAGGAGCGACTGGCCCTGCATGGTCTCCAGGGCGTCGTAACCGCCCAGTTCCAGAAGGGTTGGGGCGATGTCGAGCAGATGCGCGCCTTCAATGGGGCCGCGGATCGGGTTGTTCGAGGAGGCGAGGATAAAGGCACCGTGCTGGGCGTGGTTGCAGTCGTCGGGACCGGTGTCGTTCTCCTGGACGTGGAGTACAGGGTAGCCGACGCCTCCGATCGAGCGCCAGTAGAGGCCGCCGAAGTGGACGATCAGGTCGGGTGCGACGTTGCGGACGTCGCGGTAGATCTCCTCGGGCTTGAAGACGAGTGTGCCGAGCGGTTTTCCCTCGGCGTCGGTGGTCGCTTCGAACCGCGCTTTGACTTCGTCGCGAACCCTCTCGTAGTCGCTCGGCTCGATCGTCCCTCGGGGTTCTCGCCCCTTCACGTTCATGAAGACGCGCGCGTAGTAGCCGCCTTCACTCCAAACTTTGGTCCGATCCCAGTTTACATCCAGTTTGGAGAACGGAGTCACCTGCTCGGGGTAGGAGTTCAGGACGAGCAGGCCCTCGCGGATGAGCCACTCGTTGACGCAGAAGCCTCCGTCAAGGCGTTGAGCGCCGTGGTCAGAAACGACGAGGACGACGGTGTCGTCGGTCAAGAGCTCGAGAAGGCTGCCCAGTTCCTCATCGAGGTAGCGGTAGTAGTCGCGAATGGTTTCGATGAACGGGTTGCCGGGGACGTGCTGGACATGCTCGGGATCGTGGAAACTCCAGAAGCCGTGGTGCAGGCGGTCGAGGCCAATCTGGACGAGCTGGAAGTAGTCCCACTCCGCGTCGCGCAGGAAGTGACGCGCGACGGCGAAGTGCTTACGGCTCATCGCGTAGATTTCATCGAGCAGCCAGGCCTTGTTGTTGGTGCGGAACCCCTTGACGTCAACCGGGTAGTGGCCGACAAGATCAGCAATCGCGCGCTGAACTTCGGGAGGATTGGTGTAGGTGTCCTTGGTCGTATCCGGGGTCAGGAAGCAGCCGACCGAGATCCCGTTCACCTTACGAGGAGGGAAGCAGGGAGGAACGCCGAGAACCACGGAGCGTTTTCCCTCGCGGGCGACCTGGTCCCAGATCGTCAGGGCATTGATCGACCGCGAGTTGACGATTCCGAGGCCGTCGTAGGTGTGGTTCGTGCGGTTGCGGAAACCGTAGACGCCCAGCGAGCCGGGGTCCTGGCTTGTGGACATGCACATCCACGCCGGGACAGTGATTGGGGGCACGATGCTTTCCAGACGCCCGTAGCAGCCCGCGTCCATCAGGCGCCGAAAGTTCTCGAGGCGCTCGTCGCCGAAGAGGAGTTCGGGGGCAGCACAGTCGAGGCCGACAACCAGGGTTTTCATGGCAGCAACGAACTCCCTTCCATTGCAGAGCCTTTGGGGACACCGAGCGCGGCAAGGATCGTCGGAGCTAGGTCGAGGAGACGGGCACCTTCGCCTCGGAATGGCCGATTCATGAACAGAACGCCAGGCACGAGCGCCGGGTCGATGATGTGGTCGCCGGCCCACTTCTTGCGATTATCGTCGAAAAGCCGATCGGGCACACCCCCAAGTCCGGTCTCCCACGAGAGACGATAACCCCGGCCACAGTTGACGATCAGATCGGGGGCCTCGCTGGCAAAGGGGCCATTGTAGACTTGTTCTCCCGTCACCACCGAGCGCACGGCCGTCGCCCCATGCTCCTCATCGCGGAGACCGGACAGTCCCTCAGCGATCGCCGCCTTCAACGACTCCGCCTCGTCGTCCGACACGGCGCCGTCGCGTTCGCGACCCTTGCGGTTGAGATAGACGCCCCCCAGTCCGAGCGCGTACGCCTTCGTCCGCGCCCAGTCGACGTTGCGGAGCATGTCGCCTGCGTCATGTCCCAGCTTGATTCCATCTTTGAGAGCGAGAAGCCCATGATCGTACAGCCAATTGTTCAGATGAACTCCACGGCGAAAGCTCTGAAAGCCGTGGTCGCTCAGGACGATCACGAGCGTCCGATCGTCAGCCGCTTCCAGCACCTCGCCGACGATACCGTCTCCGCGC
>DAIDJG010000346.1 GCA_027451445.1 Singulisphaera sp. | reverse complement strand
CGGTTCCAGGGATGCGTCTCCCGCGCCGGCGAGCGCGATGTCGCACACGCCCCGGCGAATCAAGTCCGCGGCCTGAAGCGCCGCGACGAGGCCCGTCGCACATGCGGCAATGGGCGCCAGGCAAGGACCGCGGAGATCGTGGAGTGCGGCAATCCGGCTCGCCCCCGCGTTGGGCCAAAACCAGCGATCCCAGCGCTGCGCTTCCGGAGAATCCTCGATCCCGAACTGCGCCAACCGGCTCAGTTGCCTGAGACAGCCCTTGCTCAAGCCCAAGACTGTCGCGACGTGCTCCGGATCAAAAGGACGCGCCAGGTGCGAGCCAAGCGGCAGGAGGCCGGCATCCAGCAACGCCTCATGGGCCGTCCGTGTGACCAACGCGAGAACGGGGTCGTGGTGTTCCTCGATCCTGTACTTTCCATCCTCAGCACGCGGCGCCCCCGCGCACGGCCCCAGCGCCGACAGGCCCGGTGCATCCAGTGTGCGCAACGCCGTGCGGCCTGCTTTCACCGCCTCCCATGTCGTTTCGCGGTCCGTTCCCAGGCCGGTCCAGAGCCCTATACCTGTAACAACGACTGCGGAGTCCGCAGACTCGGATTGTGATCTGACGGAATCCATCATGGACGGGGCCGAGTAGGCATGCCGCTCACCCGTGGCTCATCATGGGCTTCAGACCGAGCCGCTCGAAAAGGAGCTCGTCGCGATCCACACCAGGGTTCGGGGTGGTGAGCAGCTTATCGCCTGCAAAGATCGAATTCGCCCCCGCAAGGAAACAGAGTGCTTGATCAGCCTCGCTCATGGCGACCCGGCCCGCGGAGAGGCGGACCATGGACCGAGGCATCAGCAGCCGTGCGGTCGCGATCATACGCACCATGGCCCAGATGTCGACCTTGGGACGGTCCGCCAGCGGCGTTCCCTCGACCGCCACGAGCGCATTGATCGGCACGGACTCCGGAGGCTCGGGGAGGGTTGCCAGCGTGTGCAACAGAGCGATTCGATCGTCTTCCGTTTCCCCCATGCCGACGATCCCGCCACAACAGACCGTGATGCCGGCGTCGCGGACATTCTGGAGCGTGCGCAGGCGGTCTTCATAGGTGCGCGTCGAGATAATCCGCCCGTAGTAGTCCTCGGACGTATCGAGGTTGTGGTTGTAGGCGTCCAGTCCCGCGTCCTTGAGCCGGCGCGCCTGGTCGCTCGTCAACATGCCGAGGGTACAGCAGGCTTCCAGGCCAAGTTCCTTGACACCCCGGACCATGTCCAAAACCCGGTCGAACTGAGCGTTGTCACGCACCTCGCGCCACGCCGCCCCCATGCAGAAGCGAGTCGCGCCGCGGTCGCGTGCTTGCCGCGCAGCGTCGAGGACCGGCTCGACCTCCATCAGCCCTTCGTTCGCGACCGGCGTATGGTAGCGAGCCGCCTGGGGGCAGTAGCCGCAGTCTTCGGGACAGCCGCCGGTCTTGACCGAGAGCAACACGCAGACCTGCACACGCGACGGGTCGTGGTGTTCGCGATGAACCTGCGCGGCGCGGAAAATCAGGTCAAGAAGCGGCGTTCGATAAAGTGCCGCCACGTCCGAAAGCGACACGGGGGAATCGAGAGTGAGAGCCATCGTCTAGGGGACTCGTGAGGAAATCGGAAAGCGCTTGCGTCGTCCAGCGCGTTTCAGGACGTGCGGGTTCGGGGCAAGTGCGGCCCGCCTAGCGGCGAGCCGACTTCGCCACCAGAAACATCGCGAGGAAAACCAGCGCGCCCGTGGCAACGTAACCATCCCAGGGACGCCCCTCGCTCTTCCCCTCACCGGTGGCGTTGGGATCTTCCTGCGCGAGTACCGGGTGGGGAATGGTGCCCATGGTAAGCGTGAGCCCCAGGGCAAACGGGGCCAGTCGGCGGGTCCAGCGTTTCATCGGTCGCGTTCCCTAAGGGGTTGAGGTCGCCTGGGCGATTCTCCGGTCATCGGCAGCCATTCCAGGAGCGGGCGTACGCGGCGCCGAAACGCGGCGCGGGCCATTGCGACGGCCTTCCATGCGGGACCGCGCGACCGCAGGTGCGCGATGTAATCGTCCAACCCCACGCCCCAGAAGCGGTAGTCGCGCCCCCGAAATTCATACGCACCATTCTCTCTCGGAAGCGGAAACGGTTGCAAGGGCTCGGCGTAAACGAAGACGAGCAGCGCACGGAACCCCGGTCCAAACGTCTCTTGCCAGCGCGCCAGCCCGTCGAGGTCGTCGGTTGTAACCCTGTTCTCCCAGGGACGCCGGCCTCGAGCGTTCTTGCCTTTCTTCCCTTTGACCTCAACGACGAGATTGGGACCACAACGCGGATAGAGGAGAAAATCGGGATTCTTGACCCCCTCGTCCCCAAACAACGCGCGTTTTGTCTCGTCGATCGCCACGCACGGAACTCGAAGCGCACGGATGTAGGCTTCAAAGGCCGCCTCATAATGGTTCGATCGATTCGCCATCGTCACGGGCTCCGCCGAGGAGAGGACGCGAGGCTCAGCATAGCATAATCCTGCCGTTTGAGTAGTGTGGAGACACGATTGGGCGGACGTGGCCTGGTTACGCCGGGAACCGTGCGTATTCGCAAATCCTCACACCAGCCCCAAGAAGCCGAAACGTCAAACCGCGGAGATGCAACATGATCGAAACCGTCGTGGTGGGGCACGGCCTTGCGGGGCGCGCGTTTCATTGCCCGTTGATCCGGCGACAGAAAGACCTCACGCTTTACGGCGTCGTCGCCCGCGACCCAAGGCTGCGCGCCGAGGCGGAGGCCCTCTGGAACGTGCGTGGATTCGCGAACCTGGACGAGGCGCTGAGGGACCCGCGCGTCCGGCTGATCGTGATCGCGACTCCCCACGACTCCCACGCCGACCTTGCCGTTCGGAGTCTCCAGGCCGGCAAGGACTGCGTGGTCGATAAAGTCATGGCGCTGTCAACCGACGAGGCCGACCGTATGATCGCAGCGCGAGACGCGTCGGGGAAGATGCTCTCCGTTTTTCATAATCGACGCTGGGACTGGGATTTCCTCACTGTCCAACGCCTGCTGGCGGAGGGCCCTTGCGGCCGGCCCCTGGTCGTGGAAAGCTCAGTCTGCCGCTACGCCCCTCCGCGCTCCTGGCGCGGCAGTGCGCGCGAAGCAGGAACCGTCCTTCATGACTGGGGGGCACACCTGATCGACCAGGCGCTTTGCCTGGGATTCGGTCCTTGCCGCCGCCTGACGGCCTGGATGATTCCCGCCCCTTGGCCCGGGGTTGACAGCGGTGGACACGGCCGGATCGTCATGGAGTTCGATGACGTCCTCTACCAGGTGGAGAACAGCCGTGCGTGCCGCGCCGAGCGTCCGCGCTGGTGGATCGCGGGCTCCCAAGCGGCGTTTGTCAAATTCGGCATCGATCCCCAGGAAGATGCTCTTCGCGCTGGCAACATCGACCGAGCCGCCGAACTGCCAGAGCATCAAGGCCGCCTGACGTCCGA
>DAIDJG010000345.1 GCA_027451445.1 Singulisphaera sp. | reverse complement strand
GTCGCGTTGCGCAGTTGCTCGATATGCGACAACCGATGCGCCTCGCGAGCCAGTTCCTCGTACTCCTCCGGTCTGGGGTCCGCGGCCACCAGCTCGTCCCGTTCGAACTCGAGCAAGGCGCGCTCGCGCTGGCGCTCGTGCGCGGCCTGGATCAGCGCCAACCGTCGGCGTCGCAGCTCATCGTGGGCGTTCCGCCGCGTGCGATAGTCGGCCAGCAGCTCCTCCAGCCCGCCGTGAGCATCGAGTAAGGCCCGCTGGCGATCGGGTTCGAGCAGGGCGCGCCCCTCGTGCTGGCCGTGAATGTCGATCAAGCGCGCGCCCAACGCCTGGAGCACGGAGACCGTCACCGGCATCCCATTCACATGCGCGGAGCCCCGCCCCTGGGCGGAGATCCGCCGGGTCACAATGAGCTGGTCGCCCTCGTCATCGAGCGGTCCGCCGAGGATGGCCTCGACGTCGGCCTTCAATCCCGGCTCCGTGAGCTCGAACACGGCTGCCGCCCGTGCCTCGCTCTTCCCCGCGCGGACGAGCTCCGCTGAAGCCTTACCCCCCAGAATCAGCCCCAACGCCGAAAGCAGCAGGCTTTTACCGGCCCCCGTTTCACCGGTCCAGGCGCAATAGCCCGCCTGAAGCTCGACGCGGATGTCCTCAATCAGCGCCAGGTTTTGCACCGAGAGCTCACGCAGCACAGCATCCTCAATGACCGGGGCGACAGGGTATCACCAGAACCGGCGGCTCCTGAATCCTAGGCCTTCTTCAAGTTGAGGCTCTTGACGTGAAATGCAATGGCGTCACGGACGTGGAGGTCCCAGTACGCCCAGTCGTGGGAACCCGGGAACTCCTCATATTCGTGAGTAATGTGCAGGCTTTCGAGATGCTTGTGGAACGCGCGATTCTGTTCGATCAGGAAGTCATCTTTTCCGCAGTCAATGCGTAACGCCGGGACTCGGCCGTGGTCGATGCTCTCGGCGATCTTGAACGGATCCTCGCGGCCGTCCTTTGGCGCCTTCCCAAAGATGCGAAGGAACTCGGGCGTCGACCAGTTCAGATCGTGCTTGGTCTCGCGGCAAAACGCGAGCGCTCCGGAGTGCGACGTCACGCTGCCGAACATCTCGTGATGTTTGAGCCCGAGCTTGACCGCGCCATACCCCCCCATGGACAACCCACCGATCGCCCGTCCCGAGCGCTCCGCCTTCACGGGAAAAGTCCTGTCGACCACGCCCACCACATTCTTGATGAGGTCATCTTCGTAAGCGAGCCCTTCCAGCGCGTTGGTGTAAAACCCGCGCCCGCCGTCGGGCATCACCACCACCAGCGGCAAGCCCGCGACGTAGCGCTCGATGCTCGTCCGGCGCATCCAGATGGTGTGGTCGTCGGAAAGTCCGTGCAGCAGGTAGAACACGCTCCAAGGGCGCGGAAGGTGAGCGTCCTCGGGGAATACGATGTTGAACGACGACGCCTTCTGAAGAGCGTGGCTAAAGTAATTGATGGTGGCGAAGGCCATAGGATTCCCTGTGAGTCCTCCAAGAACCGGAAAGAAGACATTCACCACGGCGAGAGCCCGAGAAGATTTGAAGGATCTTCAAGTGCCATCTGCGGTGAATACCTCGATTATTTGATCTTCGCCCCCACGACGCATTCCCCGTCGTCTGCCGTCAGCAGGATTACCCGTTCCCCGGACGTCGCCGCCAGGAGCATCCCGTTCGACGTTTCGCCCCGGAGCATCGCGGGCGCGAGGTTGTTCACGACCACGATCAGCTTGCCCACGAGTTGTTCGGGCGTGTAATGCTGTCGAATGCCCGCGACGATCTGCTTCTGCACGTCGCCCACGTCGATCTGCAGCAGCATCAGCTTGTCGGCATTCGGATGCGGCCGGGCCTCCAGGATCTTGGCGATTCGCAGCTCCACCTTGGCGAAATCGTCATACGCAATGGGGTCGGCCATCGCACTCCTCACATACGGTTCAAGGACGAATCAGGATCGGCGAACCAGCGCCGTTTCAGGGGCATCGTAGCCCGTTGTGGAGATGCAAGTCAAGATCGAGTGTATACTGAGGTTCACTCAGAGTCGAGTGGGCTGAGCAGTTCTTCAACGTGCACTTCGAGACCGGGAAGGAGATCCGTGCGGTACGATCCGTCGGCCGGGATGAGCAGCTCTCTCCACACGTTGCCGGCACGCTGCAGTATCAGGAGCATTCGGTGAAAAGGATCAAGAACCCAGTATTCGGTCACCCCAGCGAGTAAATACTCTTCGCGCTTCTCGATCAGGTCCCGGGTTTCGCTCCCCTCGCTCAGCACTTCAACGACGATCTCCGGGACCCAGCGCTCCCAGGGGTGAGGGCCTGACGGAGGCGGCACCAGGTAAACGGACTGATCAGGATGACGGTCGGATTGGATACCCCGCATGAGCATACGGCATTCCCCCCCTCCGCCGCTTAAGTAAATTACTCCGGGATGGCTTTGTTCATAATACAAAAACAGTTTTGCGAATTGCCGAACCAAGAGTGCGTGGCCGACACCCGGGACATTCGTCACCTCGATCACTCCTTTGGCAAGTTCGTAGAGCCAACGTCCGTCGAACTCGGCTTCGAGGAATTCGTCCAGGGTTAACCTCTTACCGTGATCAGCAAGACCAATCCGCCGGGTGATCGTGGCCATCTACCGCTCCTCCCTACTATTGACGGTAACGCCGATGCGTTACGGGGTCCGCTTCGAACCGACCACACGAATCGCTCCTTGTCCCAGCCCGCGCAACACCGCCCACGCAATCACAAACGGCGTGCTCGGATGCTTCAGGATCGTCGGCGTGTTCTTCTCGAAGGCGAAGTGCCCGAAGAACATCAGGGCATACCCTCCGAGGAAGAGCCCCAGCGACCACAAAGGTCGGAACGGCAGCAACAACAGCGCCGCGGCGACCATCGGCCAGCCGACGAACACGTGAAGGAAATGGTTCACCGGATGGGTGTGGTCCTGTCGATACTTGGCGACCATCCGCTCGAACTTCGATGGGGTCGCTGTGGTCGTCGACATCGCAGGAACTCCTTTCCAAAAGGGATCACTTCGTCGCGGCGGGTGTCTTCGGAGCAACGCCCTGGAGAACCTTGGGATTGTCGTAGCGGTCCAGCTCTTTGTGTGCGATTTCCTTCAAGTATTTCTCAAACTTGAAGTGTGGTGAATTGTCCTCGTCGTGACAACGGAGGCAGAGCCTCGTCTTGTCGACCTGCTCGTCCGTCAACGCCAGGCGCTTGCGCAGCTCGAGGTCCTTGGGCTGCTCGACGTGCTTCGAGGCGGGCCCGTGGCAGTTCTCGCACTGCACGGCCAGAAGCTGGGGCGTGGCGGCCTGGGATACGTAGCCCGAGTTGTATTCGAACCCGGTCGTGTGGCAGGCGATGCACTCCGCATCGTAGATGAGGTTGGGCCGTTTATCATCCAGCAATGATTGGAAGCCGTCGGCGTGGCGCGTTCCTTCCCACTTCTCGTAGGTCTTGGGGTGGCAGTCCTTGCAGGCCTCAGCGCCGACAAATGTCGCGCCCGGTGCGCCGTTGACGTAGCCGTGGCGGGGGAAGTTTTCGACAATGTGCTGCGCCTTGAGCATCTCGCGAAAATCGACCTCGACGATGCGCTTCATCGCTTCCGCGGGACCGTCGAACTGGCTATCGAGCGGAACTCGCTGATAGCGCATCTGCTCCTTCGTCTCGGGGAAGAACCCGACGACACCCACAAACTTGCCTCTGCGTCCGACGTTGACGAGCATCGTTCGGCCCTCGTTGAGCGACTCGGGCTTTTCTTCGGGATCGTCATACTCCGAAGTAGCGACGACGACATCAAAGCCCGGGTGCGCCGTGGCGAGCGTCTTCGCGAGCTCCGGAGGACCCTGAACCATCAACACCTGAATCTCAGTGTCTTTCTCCAGGTCCGTCAGCACACCGGGCAAGACCTCGGCGATCGGCTTCGTTTTTAGTAGCGAGTCCTTCTCCGGATCCGCGAGGGCCTTCATCTTGTCGGGGTCGAGCACTGCGGTGACGCCGATCTTCACGTTGCCCGCGCTCGTCCGCAAACTCGGCTTGATGACACTCTCGAACCCTGGCGCTTCCACGTTGGCGACGACGATCCTGGGCTTTTCGCCCATGTTGAGGAATTGCCCGAGCGCCTCGCCAACGCCAACTTTCAGGTCGTCGGTGCTCAAGGCCAGCGCGCTGTAGTTCATCGCCGAGAGTGCCTTGAGCGCGGTCACAAACTTCAGTTTTGACTCTTCCGACCCCCCGCGCGCCGCGGCGGGGTCTTTGACCAGGCTCCCCAGGTCGACGAGCGCGAGCGGCCACTTTCGCGCGGTCAACCGCTCGGACAGGTCGTACTTGCGAATCAATCCCCCTTGCTGACCCTTGGTGCAGCCGCACGGTTCGAGGTAGCCGTTCTGCTCTCCGGAGATCAACAAGACACCAGCCGGTTGCGACCAGTTGGCGAAGAGCTTCGAACCATCCGCGGACTTCTTCTGAGAATCGGGCGCTGGGGTTGGCTTGACCGTGGGCGGGGCTCCCAGCTTCGTCCCCGGCTCTCCGGAACAGCCCACGTACACAAGGAGGGCCGCGACCAGGCCCACGGCAACGATCGGCCGAGTTGATGTTCGGGCCATCGTGATCCTTTCGGTTCCTGAGCGGGAGGGAAGCTCGGGTATTCTCAAAGGCGCCGAACCTGCGCCGGAACGAGGCGCAGGGGAGCACGCTTGGACCCGTCCTGTCGGTCTGGCCCGGGCGTGTTATAACGCCCTTCGCCCGATCGGATAAGGTCAATCAGCGCGAGGCGCTCAGCTTCGCGCGATCACCAATGAACACGACGACCGGGACCTTGACCAGTTCGGCCTGCGGATGGTCGGTCTTCAACTCGATCGTACCTTCGATTTTGGACTCCGACGTTCCGGGCGGCACCGTGACGACCAGGCGATACTTGGTTCCCTTGTGCTCGGGATCCGAAGCCTCGACCGAGGCCTCAACGTGTTCCGGCTTCTTTACCAGCTCGATCTTGGTGGGGCGTTGTCCACGAATCAAAATATCTACGCTTGACGTTCCGCCCGCACGCCGCTCGATCGACGGCATCGTCACATGGTCGGGATTGACCGTGATCGGTCCCACCACCTTTCCCATGAGCGTCACCCGCATCTCCGGCTGCTTGGGGTGGTCGGTCTCGATGACCAGCTCCTCCTTGAATTCCCCGAGCGGCATCCCCGGTTTGACGGTCGCCACGATCTTGTAGCCCGTCTCGAACTTCACCTGCTGCTTGTCGTCATCATTCAACGGCGTGATCTTCGCCTCGATGAGCCCCGGCCTGGAACTGGTGATCTTCGTGATCTTGAAATCGGGCACGTCGGGCGACGACAGCGCGAGCTGCGAGGAGTGCTCCGTGTCGTTCGGCAACGTGGAGAACGCCAGGGTCCGCTCGTTGTTCGGGAACGTCACCAAACTCGGGTACACCAGCCCCTGCACGCCCAGCTCAATGCTCTGGTGCTCGGGGTCGCTGGTAGGGATGTTCATATGCTTGTAATATTTGCCGTTGTTCTCTCTGGTTTCAAATACGGCATTGACCTTGATGGATTCGCCGGGCTTCAGGACGACTTCTGTCGCCCCCCCCTCGTACCCGGCCGATGTGCAGGAGCAGGCTTTCTGCGGCTCCCTGAGCGTCAGATCCGCCTTGCCCTTGTTCCGAATCGTCCAGCTCGTCTTGATCAAATCCTTCTGCGGCCTCGTGCCGAATTCGAACTTCAACGGCTCGTCGACGACGGCCACGGGGAGCGGTCCGGCGTTCTCCGGTTTCACGGGGTAGGGTGGCTCGTCAATCGAGGAACCGCCCATGGGAAGGTAGCGGGCCGCCACCCCGGCCAGTCCCGAGATCGCCATGACCAGCACCGCCAGGATCACCCAGCGCTTCATGGGAGTGCACTCCGAAGAAATAAGGAAATCTCGCCGAATCCGTGCGGCTTCAGAAAAAAGGGAATTAAGGAGATACTACGATCTTAAGTCCCCCGTTGGTTCGGGGTCAAGCGGCGGAAATCCGCGTTCAGGCTGGCCGTCGGCCCGCAAAGTTCACGCCGTTCCCCTGTCCGGCATGATAATGGACCTGGCCGGCCGAGAGGTCGGTGATCTCCACAAGGCCTGCGTCGGTAAACCAGCCCCGCACCTCCTCGGGCGTATGCCGCGAAAGGAAGCGCGGGGCGTACCAGTCGAGCGTATCGCAAACGCGGACCTCGGGATCGGGATGCATCGACACGCCGATCGTCAGCACGTTGAGCGCGACCCCCAGCCGTGCGACCGGCCGCCAACGACTCGCCAACAGCCTGCGCTTCCAGCCGCCGAGCGGGGCCGTCAGGTGGCTCAACGCAACCAGCAGACCGAGCGGCAGCCGCGTCGACACCGCGCGATGGATCTGGATCACCCGCTCGAGGGCTGGTTTCTCTCGCGGGTAGACCCAGATGACGATCCGCCCTCCGGGACGGAGCAGCCGCGCGAGTGCCAGGAACGCTGCGCGCGGATTCGGGGTGTGGTCGAGCACGCCGAGCGAATAGATGTGATCGAACGTTCCCGCCTCAAAGGGAGGCCGGAGCAAATCCCCCCGCACGAGCCCGACGCCGGGCAGGTTCGCCGTCAGGTCCCGCGCTGCGGCGACGGCCGCACTGAGGTCGATCCCGACGACGCGCGCCCCGAGTTCCGCCGCGACGCGCACATACCGGCCCATCCCGCAGCCGGCATCGAGGACGAGCGCCGCTCGTAAGTCACTGTCCGACAACCCCGTACGGTTCCGGAACGTGGCCCGATCCTCGTCCGGACGGACGATCCGGAACCGGTTCCATTGCAGGCCGTAGGCCGCTTTGGTGCGGGTCTGGTCAACGAGGTTCGGGGGCATACGTCAATCGCTAGGGTAGGCCCGCGCGATTCGGCCGGGACTCAGTAGCGGCCGACGTCGGCGGGTTGTGCTTAACCACTGTCCCCAGACTGTAAGCGGCTGTCTATGCGGAATTCCGACCCGGTATCCCTAGCGACCGTGTCGCAGAGAGGCGTGCGCCGAACGACCGGGTTCAGCCGGGCTGCTCCCTCTGCCGATCAAGCGATCACCTCGACATAAACCGATTCACACGATGGGGTCGGAATGGGCTCTCCTGCTTCTGCGAGACCCTCCAGGTGAAAGACGATCGCCTCGCGCAGCAGCGCAATCGTTTCGTCACGGTCGTCGCCCGCCGCAACGCATCCGTCCAAGTCTGGAGAGTAGGCCGAGAACCCTGTCAACGTCGGTTCCAGGATGATCAAATACTTCATGGCGCAAGTCCCGCCTGTCGGAGGATGCTCCTGAGCGTTTTCGGGGCCAAATCCTGGGACGGATTCCCGGCCACAGTGACCAAACCTGATTTGATGGGATGCTTGAACTGCCGATGACTGCCGGTCCAAGTACCAACCGTCGGCCTCGATGAGCTTGATCACTTCGCGAATCGTCACACCGTCACCCAGTGTGGACAGGATAGGATCGGCCAACAGCCCCACGCTCACAGCGTCCCATCTACCGAACGACGTTTCAAGATTTGCGTTGTGTCGCGGCCGCATCAAGTACCCAGCGTTATGCTACCAACTGCGCCCGCCGCGCCGCCAGCAGCCAAACAGGCGCCAACGTGTGCGCAACGCAATCGTAAGCCGCTGTGGGAAAAGCCGAGCCTGCGACCGCCGACAAATCGGCGACGGACCGCTCTCGTCATGACAATGCGGACACGACTACCGGGGGCTCGACCGCCTTTTCTCCGACGGCTTCGGCGGCCCAATGTCGAACTCGAAGTAGTGTGGAGTGATCGTCGCGAAGCTCGGATCGACATCAGGCACGCCGGGAATGGACTTGAACGTGTTCCCTGGCGACGCCAGGTCGTCCGGCTCCGGCTTGAAGCCGATGTCGTTGCGGAGGAGCCGTCCGTTGCACTTCCTCAGCAGCTCTTCGTAGAGCGAGTGGAGGGGCATCTCCCCATAGCCGGCCTTCTGCCTGGCGACGTGTTCGTTAACGGGCAGCAAGGCAATAAGGTTCGGCGAGCCGTGGGGCGGGCCCATGAGTTCCATCGCCTTCGTCGGGGTCGCGTTGTGGCTGCCGTGGTGGCCGACCTTGTAAACCACGGTGCGACGAAGCAAGTCCTCGGCGGTGATATCGCGCTCGTCCCCGCTTCCCTTCCATACCATCGCCTGGCCGAGCTTACCGCCGTCCTTGGCCTCCACCGGGCCGAACCAGGAGAGCCAGTTGCCGACCTGCGCATCGCCCGGAAACAGTAAAACATGCCCCTCACCCCTCGGCCCAATCTCCAGCGCAAAGGCCAGACTCGTATTGTTCGTGGCATTGTCGAGCTGCAAGGCAAACTCACCCGCCGCCTCCAACCAGTCCGTGTCAATATGCCTCCAAGCGGGCCCTTTGAGGTAATAATCCCGCGCGAAGCGGACGACACCCTCCGGGTCGTTGATTTCGCCATCGGGCCTCGCGGCGTCTGCCTCGACGACCTTCCGATCCTTGCGATAGCGTTCGTCGAATGGGACGCTCATCCTGCTGGCCTCGGCAACGGCTCCCTCAATCGACTCGATGCTTTCGTCGACGGCCGGCATGGCGCCGCAGGCGGCGAAGAACGCGGCCTCGACCGCGCCGGCCATCGCTTCGGCCTTGGGGAAAACCTGGCCGTCGAGCCACGGATCATAGTAATTCTTGATCAATTCGCGATCCTTCGGTGGACCGAGAATATAGACGCGCGCGTCGTCCACGCCGTCAAGCTCCAGGGGCGGGTCCAACGGTGCGGGGAAGCGCACCTTGTCCTTACCGTACTTGGTGCGGAGCCAGGTCATCGCGTCCTCGGTCATGACCGACTTTTTCTTGGCGCCGAGCGGCCCGCCGAAGAATTTCATCACCTTGTCGACAAGCTTGATGTTGGACGTCTCCTCCTTTCCCGACGCCGCATGGCGTTCGAGGACTTTCGAGAGGGCCGCTCGGGCGGCCTTACGGCCTTCGTGGAGGTCCTTGGCGAGCTTGACCCCCTCGACGTTCTCCGTCCAGGCCATCCAGAGCGCTCCCAGCTCGATCTCTTGGAAGATGTCCTGCGCCTGTTGCTTGTGGAACGCCGAAACATGGTCCCAGTGCTCGTGGGTGATGACCAGCACGTCGATGCGCCGGTTCGTGGCGTCGCGGATGTTCTCGACGATGGATCGCATCCACGGCTTGTTTTCCTCTTTGCGCGTGCCGTAGAACGTGCCGCAGTCCACCAGCATGTAGAACGCACCGGTTTTTCCCTTCGGAAACGCCAGAAGAAAGCAATCGCCGAGTCCTGTTCGATACATGCGAACTCGTACGCCGGCCTTGGGAGGCCTCATCGGGCTGCTTTCCGGCGCTGGGGCAATGGCGGAGGACTTTCTCGCGCTCGAGGTTCCAGCCGACGCTCGCTTCCGGGGCTTCGGAGCCTGCGGCGGCGGTGCGTTCGTCGGGGCGGAGGCTTTGGTAGCGCTCATTGTGGGGTCCCGTTGATTAGTGACCGCGGTGCAACATCGCAAAGGGTTCTGCCGTCCGCGCTCTGGGGTCGGTGGGCGAATACGTGGCGCGCAAGGTCGGGTTCGCGGCGCGCCCGAGGAATTCCCTCTGGCGCTTGAGACGGGCGTCCGAGCACACCGGCTTTTTGATGACGTAGCGCGCGCAGCCGGTGATCCCGTCGATCAGGATCGTGCAGCCGCCGCGGATCTCAAAGTCGTGCTTGTACTTGTCGGCTTCGAGCTGCTTCCGGTCAAATCCTTCCGTGTCCACCTCGCGTTGCCGCGCCTCGTCGAGGTAGCCCCGGCGCCTTTGAACGAGGTCAATGACGAGATCCAGCATCGCCGAGCCGTCCTGCAGAGACCGACGCGCTGAGCGAACCGAGTGGACCTCGACGGACGGACGGCCCGACTTGGCGCGGAACACTGACGCCGGGCTGCTCTCCGGCGGCGCCAGTCCGAGCGCGTCGGCTACCTCTTTGCCGAGCGCGCCGTCGTTCAACTGTTTGTCCAGCCAACACCAGACGAGAGCACGGGCCTGGCTGCTCTGTTCCATCAATTCTTGCCGGTCGCCCCAGGTGGTGAACTCCATTGTCGTCGAGTGGGAGTTGTCCGCACTGTTCTGCTCGTGGGTCTTGAGATCCATGATCATTTCGTTAAAGAACCCCCTGCCGGGGCCGCCGGTCGCGTCGATTCCCAGCCGCCCCGAAGGCGGGTCCCAGAGCAGCGCATCCGGGGACAGCGTCCGGACGTCGCGTGGGTAGATCCCCCGCCGCCGGAACCCTTCCACCACCGCGACGCGATAGCCGTGCGAATCGTAGGGCATAACGTCCGCGTCCGCCGTAACGAGCGCGCGGAGGTACTCTCCGAAGGTGATGTCAACTGGCGGGCAGTAGTCGAGTGCGCGGATTGCCATGCGCAGGAAGTGCGACGCGGTGCGCGCAGCCTCGTTCGCGAGCCGGTTCACCAGGTCGGGGTGAATATCCCCTTCGGGAAGCTTGCCGGTACCGTTGGTGGCGATCCGCAGCAGGTCGGCGATGCGCCGCCGGTAGATCGACAGGAATGCGTCGAAGAACGCGGCCACAAGGATCGCACCGCGGGCGTGCGGCTCGGGCGTGCGCGCATATTCCTCGGGGTCGGGCTCCTGCGGAATCCACTCCTTGGTTTTCGGATCGATCTGGCCGATCGCATCGCGGAGCGCGCCGTGGCTACCGATGGCCTGCCCGAACTGGATCGCGAGTTTACCCAGAAGATTCTGTTGCCGCAGGTCGCCCCGCGTCTGGGCAATTTGATCGCGCAACGCCTCAGGCTGAGCGAAGTGCTGGAAGAGTGCCACGATGTCGGCGAACGCCTCATGGAAGGCGAGGCAATCGGGGTTCGTCGGCTCGACGTAATAGCGGTGAAGCCCGTCAAGCAGAGCGTGTGTCGTCTCGTGCGCGACCACGTCTTGCGAGAGGCAGGTGAAGACCAGCCCGCCCGGCAGATTTTCGGCGGGGTCAGACAGGACCGATGGGAAGTACCCAAACAGCAGCGCCTTCTTCTCGGGGCTGTAGTAGGCGTTCGCCTCCCGCAGCGCATGCGGATAGATCCGCAGCCGCCGTACGGGCATGACGACGAGCTGTCCAAGCTCGTCGCGCATCACGTGCCCCCCGTCGTCCCTTTCGAAATGGAGTGACCACATCGCCTGGCGTCCGAGCGCCATCTCAAAGTTCCTGATCGTGGTCATCGCCACGGCGTAGACCATTTGCTGGTGGAACTGAGGGTTCCCCTCGGAGGGAGCATACCCGTCGGTGGCCAGCAGCTCCGGCTGGTCCAGATCCGCGGGGGCGTAGAAGCAGTCGCTCGCCGGATCAAAATCGACAACCTCGAGGTACTCTCCGACCGGACCAGCGTCAATCGCCTCCCAGGCGACCTTCAACGTTGCAACGTTGATCAACGAGGTATCGAGCCGAGTCGCCAGGCTCGGGTCGAACGTGTAGACCCGCAAGCGGCGGAACGTCGGCGTGGGGAGCCGGGCGGTCGTCGTCATCGGGGTACTCCTTTTGCAAGGGTAAGCGGTGAACCTTAGGCACGCTGCGGGGGAGAAGAGATCGACCACGCGTTTCGGCCGCCGCCTGGCCGGACTATCGCCATCCAATGCATTTATCTAGGTTATTCTACGTTTCGATGGCGCACGGCATCACATCGCACCACACTCGTGGCACGCGGAGGAACTTCGTAAGTGCGCAGCCCGACCGCGCGATCGCGTCAACTCAAGCACGCGACCTGCTCGGTGAAATCCATTGCCGAATCGCGTCGCGGTACGGACCTACCCGCGCCGTCCTTCAGAGTCAGACATATCTCTGCGGCCGCGCCGCAACTCGTCGCTGGTCGCCACCGACACGAGTGTGATTTGATTAAACACTTTCGATCCGGCAATGTCCAGAAAAAAAGGCCAAAAAAAATACACACGCGGACGCTTCTCCGACTTCCCGCCTTCCTAAAACGGGGGAAGATGGACCTCTTCCTCAGGCAAAGCGGCCTGGGAGCATGCAAGGCGACAGAGACTGCTCACGCGCCAGATTCGGGAAGCCTGCCAAGACTTTAGCGAGCGACGTCCCGCCTACCTGGCGGACGGACTCCACGTGGTCCCGATCTTGACCGGCCACTGCGAGTCAAGGCGGACACTCGTCGCGCCGTCATGAGCGCGGTATCCTCTGCGTGGGTCAGGTTTTCTGTGCTCGTTCACGCTTGAGGGTCCGGCTCCTACGTCCTTCGTCTCGGCCCGCCAGAGAATGACCGCGCCGTCGTGGCTGCACGAGCCGAGGGTCCTGCCGTCGGGCGAGAAGCTCAGGTCGTGGACTTTCGACCCGTGCCCTTCCAGGCGCAGGAGTTCCGCGCCCGTCAGCACGTCGAAGAGCCGGATGACCCCGGAATCGCCGGCGGCCGCGATGTAGTACCTGGCCTGGTTCTTGTTGATTCGGTTCTTGCTGGATTCAGATTATCCACATTTAGTGCCTGGCCAGGTTCTTGCTATTTTAGAGGCCACAGCGGGCTCCGCAATGCTTCTTCAATCTCCTCGCTGGACAAGCCGCCTTTCTGCAAGGAAAATCAGGCCGGTTTCGGATCGAGCTATCGCTCTGGTTTGTCTCTCCAAGTCGTCGAAGTGAGAAACTTTATGAAAACGAAATCTCTCCTGGCGCTGCTCGGATCCTGCTGGCTGGTCTCTATCATTTCGGTGCAAGGCGCTGGTCAAGTCGAAGATCAGCAGGATGGCTTCATCTCGCTGTTTGATGGGAAAACTCTCGAAGGCTGGAAAGCGAAGGAGCCGAAATACTGGTCCGTGCGCGACGGCGTGATCACTGGCGAATCGACCAAGGAAATGCCCGGTACTGCGAATCAGTTTTTGGTTTGGCAGGGCGGCGATGTGGCTGATTTTGAACTGAAACTCAAGTTTCGCGTCAACGGAAACAATGGCAACTCCGGGGTGCAGTTTCGTAGCGTATTGCGACCGGATGGTTTAGCGGTTGGCTATCAAGCCGATATCCTCTACAGCGGAGGTTATCTCGGTGGCGTTTGCGACGAAATGCATAATCGCAAAGGGCCTGAGCTACTCTCGGCCAACGGTAAGAAAACCGTGATCGACGCCAAGGGTAAACGTACTGCGACCGATCTCGGCACGCCCGCGAAAATGCGGCCCCTGGGGGAATGGAACGACTACCGCATCATCGCCAACGGGCAAACAATCATCCTCGAAATCAACGGCGTCAAAAGCACAGAACTGACCGATCTGGAAGACGGACAGTACGACCTCAAAGGCTTCCTGGGCCTTCAGCTTCGAGCCGGCGAGCCAATGAAGGTCGAATTTAAGGACATTTATTACAAGAAGCTCTAACTGAGAAAATTGGTGTCACATCTGTTTTCGAGAAAATTGATGTCACATCTGTTTTCGCAACGAAAACAGATGTGACACCAATTTTCTTTTCCAATTTTCTTTTCCGACGAATCTTCCCTTCAGCGAATGGAATCAGGTCTTCCAAGGAGAGCGGATGACGGCGGCCCTGCTGGACCGTTTGACCCACCGTTGCCACATTTTCGAGATGAATGGTGAGAGCTACCGCTTCCGCGAGTCGATGAAGACGAAGAAGCATCGAAAGTCGGAGTGAAACGGAGTTTTACCGGCCTTACCCAAAACGGCCATCGTCAGGAGCCAGGGGGGTCAAAATCACGCGCTCACTGGGGGTCAATTCTTCGCGCTCAGTACCAGTGCTCCGCAAGGAGCCTCCGGACCTTGTCGAGCAACTCGACGGGGACCATGATGTAAGGGCCGGATGTGCCATCCGTCGAAACTCGGATCGGTCGTCGAGTGGTTGTATCGGTCATCTCGCTCCCTCCTGATCGTTACGGCTTTCCTGGCCAATTCTACCGCGCGGCTCGTGCGGGCTGGAGGCCAAACCGATCGCCAGGGGGGGCAAGCGAACCCCAGGGACGGAACCCCAGGGACAGGCAAGCGAATCCGAGGTGCCAAGCAAGACATGCAATGGAACCCGGGGAACCATCGCCGCGGAATCGTGCTCCGATGTTCGCGGAAACCCTCCATCTCCATCGTCCTGCGACGCCAACGCTCATGAGCAAGACGCCATCGGAATCGTTCCGATCAGCGAACGTCGGCCGTTGACGGCCCAGCCGCGCCGGAGAGATACGGGGTCAGACCTGAAGAATTGCTTGGTCGAGCTTGGAGGGAGGCTGGCATCGTCAAGCGAAAAACCAAAAACCAAGCTTGACCCGATGATTCCCCCCGGATCGCACAATACAGGACGGGCAAATCTCCATCACTCTATCAAGGAGAATGGGATAAGGGAAACATAAAAATGGATCGGCGTTGACACGCGCTCTTACGCGGCAGGATTGCCCCCCAATCCCTTTAGGTTGTCCATGTTTTGTGCGTGGCCGGGAATCCCATCGATGACGAAAAACTTACCACACAAAAATCGCGTGGAACCCCGGAAAACATCGCGTCCAATCACCATCGGGGGTGGCAAAAGTTAACAAGTTACCCGGAGCATATAGAGTAGGGGGACGTGCAAGTACCGGATCTCCGCGTTGTCCCGAGCAACGGATCCCGGCGACGTTCCGATTCGGCGATGGCTCTTGAGTCTGTCGCTTCACGGCAAGGCGCAGTCCTGTCTCGCCGGGGACGCTCTCGCATGTGAGCGGATACGAACCACAGGGAACGCAGACTGTGCACATTCAAGGCACATTTCGCCGCGCTCGAACACGCTTCATTCACAGGACGGTCGTACCGGCTATGAGCGTGCGCAACGACGAGTCGGTCGCGACGTCCGCCCAAAACGGGGCGTGCGCATGCGCGCAGCCCATTCGGTAATTCGGAACCCCAAGGCTAACAAGGGGTTCCGAATTACCGAATGGGCAATTTGGCCGACTATTCGGAAGATCAAGAGAGGCAAAGGGTTATGACGATACACGTGTCCCGAGAGATCGCGGATCTCGAGGATCACGCAAAGATATCCTTCGTCCGCGCCGGGATTCCGCTCGATGCGTGTGTGCAGAATCATGGTTCCGTCTGGTGAGGGAATGGGGGCCCGCCCCTGACGGCTGCCACAACCTGCGACAACGAGCCACACGAAAGAAAGCGCGGAGGTTAGCCACATACGGCGCTCCACCGGTCAGTGCCCAGGATCAGCGAGCCCGCGGCAGCAGCGGCTGCGGCATCGTCTCGTCAGTCCCCCGGAGATCCGAGGCGTCGAGCCAGCACCTCCAACTTCCGCACCAGTACCGTGTCCTCAACTGAGAACAGGTCACTCTGAGGATCGGACGCACGGCGTTGACAAGCAACTGGCCGAGTCGCATGTGAGGGTACCGCGACCACACGTCTCGAACGATCGCCAACACCTGGTCGACCCGGGCTGCGTCACGCATGTCCCAGCTCCTCCAAAGCCGCCTGACCCCACGGTTCCGCCGCCCGCACAGCGGTCCGCTGGAACTGACGGTCAGGACCGAAACAGGAAACGACACCTGTTTTTCCGCTGCGATGCCGACACCGACAAATTTCCGACATTCCCACCGACATTCAAACGACCGTCTCGGGCGTATAAGTCATGGAATACGAGCCATCGTGTAAAAGGACTCCGCGTCCGGGAGACGTCTATGTTGTTGTTTGCTGGTGCCAATGCGTCAACGGTGGCCGTCGTTCCGGACGGTCGCCATCTCAGCCCGGTTGATCCGTGGTCCGTGCGTACGGCCGAAACCTCCGGGGACATCGCCCTGCGGGCTTGCCCCCAGCCACCCAAGCTTTTCCATCTCCGCGCACCAACTGACGAGCGCTCACGGTTCGTGCGGGCTTGGGCGGCAACTCGGGCCGGGCGCGGCTCCCACGGACCAACGCCGTAACGCTGGTCGTTGAGTTGGAGAGTCACCAAGAGTTCTCCCAATGGGGAGAGGACCCCGCGCTCGCGGCGTACGCCGATGAGCTGCCATACCACGCAAAGAAGTGGTTACAAAAGCAACCGAAAGAAAAGAGATAATCTTTTCGAAAATTACTCTGAAACTCCGAAATTCAAGTGTAATAAACAGTTACGTATTTCGGAGTTTTCGCGAAACTCCGAAACCCTGAAACGACGGTCGAGGAGCCATCTGGGAAGACAGGGGCAGGAGGGCCAGTGGGGGAGTCGAGCGATCACGCCGAGATGGCCAGTCATCGCAAATGCGAGACAGCGATTCGGAAGAGCGCGGAATCGCTCGCGACGGCCCTTGAGACGAAAGGAGTTACGACTTTCCGAGTGCATCGCTTCCGAGCCCAAAAACCGTCGCTCGGAATTCGGAAGAGAACGATCCGTCTCGGGCACAGCAGCGGGTGAGTTTCCGTTCTGCTCCAAGACCCGAAGTGGAAAGTGCGACCGGAGCATGCGAAGAGCGGGGAATTCAACCGGGTTTCGACCGGGGATCGCCCAGCATTTTCTGCTCCCACTGGTCTTCGGCGGCACTCTTGCGGAGGTAGAGAGGTTCGAGGACCCACGGATCGTCGCGCCGGCCGCTGGCCCACACCCGGCGGGCCAGGGCGAGCAGGTGCTCGGGGTCGGGCCAGGCGGTGTCGGGGTCGGACGCGATGACGCCTTCGGGCAGGGACGAGCGCAGACGGTCCAGACCGGGTCCGACGATACAACTGCCGGGCGACAGGCGTGCCTTCCAGAGCTCCTGCGCTTCGATCTGGGTGGGTCGGACGCGAACGAGGCTTTCGCCTGGCCCTTCGCGACGGAATTCCGAGGTGTACAGATCACCGCGCTGGGCGTCGGCGATGGGAACGACGCACAGCACGTCCCTGGGAGCGTTCTGTGCGACGAGCTCTAGGCTGTCGAGACCGGCGAGCGGCTTTCCCAGAGCGTAGGCCAGCATCTTGGCGGCGGTCAGGCCGATCCGAAGGCCGGTGTACGAACCCGGGCCGAGGCCGACGACGATGCCGTCGAGGTCACCCGGACGCAGCCCCGCCGCGCGGAGCAGGTCGTGCAGAGCGGGGACGAGGTTCCGGCCGTGTCGTTGCGAGGGGTCGGGCGCGGCGTAATGGTCGGCGCCGGAGGACGTTCCGAGGGCCAGCGCCGCGCGTGGCGTCGAGGTGTCGAGAGCGAGAAGGTTCATCAAGAATGCCCGAAGATCACGGCAGGACCAGTGCACGCATTCTATCGTCCTGGATCGGGAGAGCAACTTAACGCGGGCCGTCCTATAGAACTTAGAGACGAAGAATGCATGCTGGGGAGGCTTGACCTTGACCCTTGGGCCGTGGGGGAACTATCCTAGAGGATTGTGAAGGTTGCGATTGTACCAGTTGCTTGTTACATCCGTCCTGTCTTTTGCTTGTGTCCGTCGGGAGGCTCCCCCCTGTGCGCCGCGCACTGATTAGCGATATACATGGCAACCTCGAAGCGCTCGAAGTTGTTCTCGAAGATATCAAAGCGCAAGGGATCACCGAGATCTACTGCCTGGGGGATATCATCGGTTATGGTCCAAACCCGCGCGAGTGCATCGACCGGGTGATGGAGCACTGCCAGGTCACGCTCCTCGGCAACCACGATCAGGGGGCGATGTTTGACCCCGATGGGTTTAATATTGGAGCTGAGCGCGCGATTTTTTGGACTCGCGAGCAGTTGGAGAACCCGACCGACAAGAATAACGGCAAGCGCTGGGAGTTCCTGGGGGAGTTGCCGCGGACGCATCGTCTCGACCCGTTCCTGTTCGTCCACGGCTCGCCCCGCAACCCGCTGAGCGAATACATTTTTCCCGAGGATATTTACAACCACCGGAAGATGGAGCGGCTGTTTCAGCTCGTGGAGCGTTACTGCTTCCAGGGGCACACCCACGTCCCCGGGATCTTCACGGAGGGATTCCAGTTCTACGCGCCCGAAGAAATCGACTACCAGTACACGTTGGGTGACGGCAAAGTCATGGTGAACGTGGGTTCGGTCGGCCAGCCGCGCGATGGTGACAACCGGGCCTGCTATGTGGTCCTCGACGACGGCCTCACCGCCAACGGCAGACCGGACCAGACCGCGATCCAGACGGGACCCGTCAAGGTCAGCTATCGCCGTCTGGCATACGATTTTGAAACGACGATCCAGAAGATTTACGCCATATCCGAGCTGGAACCGTTTCTGGGCGACCGACTCCGCCAGGGCCGTTAGCCGGCCTTCTCCCCCCTTTCGACGCAAGGGCGGTGTGCCGGCCTCGGTCCGCCCTCCCGCCTTCCCCGTAGCCCCCTCTTCGGTCTTGGCATCCTTT
Organism: Singulisphaera sp.; assembly: GCA_027451445.1. Taxonomy (GTDB): domain Bacteria; phylum Planctomycetota; class Planctomycetia; order Isosphaerales; family Isosphaeraceae; genus DAIDJG01. The sequence goes on along the minus strand of DAIDJG010000345.1, from coordinate 5,240 downwards.
GAAATGGCCCCTGGATCTTCTCCACGATGAACAATGAGAAGCAGAGGTTAGTCCTCTTAGTAGCTCTGTGCTTGCTGTCGACGTTCGCCATCCAGATTCTCCTCGAGAAGGCGGGCCTTGGCCCCAAGCCCAAACCCAAGGACGATCCCGCCGCCGCACAGGCGGAGCCGGGTAAGGATGGGGCTGCCGAGAAGCCGCCAAAAGCCGTCGCCGATGCCGATGCCGAAAAAGATAAGCCGAAGGAACAGGCGGAGAAGGCCCCTGAGGTCAAGACGCCGAAGGTTGAGCTCGTCGAACCGGCCGAGCTTGTACTCGGGGCGACTCGCAAAGCCGGTCCAAGCGATTACTGGCTCCAACTCCAACTGACGCAGATCGGAGCCGGGGTCGCAGCCATCGACTCCGCGCGTTTCGAGCGCGAGTTCGAGGGGAAGAATCCTCACCGTCCCATGCAACTGATCAAGGACGACCCGGGCGCTCCGCCTTCGCTTGCCGTCAACATTGTGTCGCTCGGAGATCCGGTCGTCGCCGACGCTCCACCAAGCGAAATTCCCCTCGACGGCATGACGTGGGACGTGGTTCGCGACGATCAGAAGCGCATCGTTCACCCGATCCCGGCGGATGCCCGGAGTGAGTCGGAGACCAAGGGAGCCGAAGTCGTCTTTCGCACGAGCGTGGGCGATCCGGCCGTGACGTTGACGAAGACCTTCCGCCTCCTCAAAGGACAGAACGGCTTCGAGATGGAGCTCGGGATCGAGAGCCCCGGCAAAGAACGGACCGTGACTTACAAGCTACTCGGCCCGCACGGGATCCCGATCGAAGGGGAGTGGTACACCGGTACGTTCCGCGACGCCGTCTTCGGCGGGACCAACGCCAAGCCGATTACGATCTCCGCGCTCGATATCGTCAAGAAGGGTGAGGGGGTTGAGTCGTACGAGTCGTTCCCTTTGAAGTTCGCAGGGATCGAGAATCAATACTTTGCGCTGCTTGTCGAGCCGGATCCCACCCCTCTGAACCAGGATGATCGCAAGGAGACGAAATCCATCCCGGTGGTGCTCCACCAGGACATGAAGGACAAGCAGAAGTCCGACATCGGGGTCGAGATCACTTCGAAGCCGGCCAAGGTTGGCCCGAACCAGCCCGTGTCGCAGAAGTTCAAGGTCTTCGCCGGCCCCAAGACGGTTGATGCCCTCGTTCCCTATGGCGCTGAGGAACTTGCGAAATACCGCAAGACCGGCTGGTTTGGGATTCCGTTTGCCCCCGAGGTCGCGTCGGTCATCGGGCCGCTACTCGATTATATCTATCAGTTCACGTCGTCGGTGGCGCGGGCCTTTGGCGGTAAGGCGGGCAATTACGGCGTCTCGATCATCCTGCTCACGCTCCTGGTGCGGCTCTGCATGTTCCCATTGGGGCGCAAGCAGGCGATCATGGCCAAGAAGATGCAGGATCTGCAGCCCCACCTCAAAGAAATCCAGGAAAAGTACAAGGAAAACAAGGAAGAGCAGACACGCGAGACCTTCGCACTCTACAAGCGGCACAAAGTCAATCCGATGGGCGGGTGCCTCCCAGCGCTCATCCAGATGCCGATCTTCGTCGGCCTCTGGCAGGCGTTGAACACCAGCGTGCACCTTCGGCACGCTCCGTTCCTCTATATCCAGAACCTGGCCGCGCCCGACATGCTCTTCCGGTTCCCCTGGGAGCTGCCCGTCGTCGGTTGGTACTTCAACCTGCTGCCGTTCCTGGTCGTCAGCCTGATGTTGGTCCAGACGAAGCTCTTCTCGCCACCGGCAACGACCCCCGAAGCCGAGATGCAGCAGAAGATGATGAAGTACATGATGGTTTTCATGGCCTTCATGTTCTACAAGGTCCCTTCGGGACTCGGCATCTACTTCATTACGAGCAGCCTCTGGCAGATCGGTGAGCGCCTGCTCCTGCCCAAGGTCAGCGCGAAAGCGGCAGCGAGCGGTGGTTCGAATGACGGCAAGTCTCCTCCTGGCGGTGGCGGTGGCGGCGGAAATGGCGCCCCGCCCAAGCCGCCGGGCAAGCTCGCCCAGTTCTGGGAACGGATGCTCGAAGAGGCGAAGAAAGATCCCACCTATCGCAAGGTGATGGGAGATATCGAGCAGAACAAGGACAACGGTGCCCAGCCTCGCGAACGCGATCGGGATCAGCGCAGACCGCGAGCACGACCAGGCAAACGAAGATAGGAACGGTTTCACGACAGAGGACAGCGAGTCAACAAGGAAGCGCATTGCTTTCAATTTTACGCGCTTCTATGTCCTCTGTAGTGCAAAACTGTATTTGCTTTTTGTTCATGCTTTTTGACGTTGCGGATACGATCGTCGCCGTCGCGAGTCCTCCCGGGCCCGGCCGGAGGGGAATTGTCCGTTTGTCCGGCAACGACGCCTGGACGATTGCGCTGGCGGGTTTCGAAGCGCATACCCCGCAGCCTTTGCCGGTTCGAGCCGAAATGCGCGAGGGGAGGCTTCGCGTTGACGGAGTGCGCGCGACCCTTCCGGCGCTGCTGGCGCTCTGGCCAGCGCCTCGCACATACACGAGGCAGCCTCTGGCCGAGATCCACGTGCCGGGCGCTGTGCCTTTGGTGCGCCAGGTCCTGGCGCACTGCCTCGCGAGGGGTGCGCGGCACGCTGAGCCGGGCGAGTTTACCCTGCGTGCGTTCCTATCGGGCCGCCTGGATCTGACCCGGGCGGAGGCGGTCCTCGGGGTCATCGATGCTCAGTCTCCCGCCCAGCTCGACGCCGCCTTGCGACAGCTTGCGGGCGGGATCGCGACGCCGATCACGGCGCTTCGGGATCACCTCCTCGACGTGCTGGCCCACCTCGAGGCGAACCTCGACTTCTCCGAGGAGCCCGACGTCGATCTCCTGGGACGCTCCGCGCTGGCGGACGATCTGGCGCGATCGTCTCGCGAGCTGGCCGCCCTGGCGCAGCGGTTGCGCGGGCGAGACCGGCCGTCGGGCGATCCCAAAGTCGTGCTCGTCGGACCACCCAACACCGGGAAAAGCCGGCTCTTCAACGCTCTGGTCGGCGATGCCCGAGCCATCGTCTCCCCCGTCGCCGGCACGACGCGCGACTATCTCTCGGCACTCGCCGATTGTGCCGGATTGCGCGTCGAGCTGATCGACACGGCCGGAATCGAAACGGGCGACGGGGACATCGAACAGCAGGCCCAGTCCCACCGCTCGGCCCAGGCGGACAGTGCCGACCTGCTGCTGGTTTGTTCCAGCGTTGACATCGACTCACCTCATGCTGTGTTCGACCGTCCCGTGCTGCGCGTCTGGACCAAGGGGGATCTCGCACCCGCTCCGCCGGGGTACCTCGCCACGAGCGCGGCGACGGGCGAAGGGTTGGACGCGCTCCGTGGCGCGATCGCGGCCATGATCCGCCGGCAAGTCGCCGAGGACGACCTGCCGTCCGGAACTGGCCCGCGCTGTAGCGCGAGTTTGACGAGCGCCAGCGAGGCGCTCGGCTCAGCCTCCCAGGTGCTGACGCTCGGCGGTGGCGACGAGCTCGTTGCGATCGACCTCCGGCAGGCGATCGACGAGCTGGGGAAGGTCGTCGGCGCTACGGTCACTGACGATATCCTCGACCGCATCTTCCGGCGGTTCTGCATCGGGAAATGAGGTGCACTTTTGGGGCTCGATTCGGGTGTCGCATTTCGGGAATCCTCACGTCAGCCACTGAGAACTGCCGTGAACGTCTCCGCTCTTGTGTCTGTCGACTACCCGGAGTCTACTTGGTCTTAGACGTTCCGTGCTTACGTCGGCGTCTGGCCTGCGACTCTTAAAAATCGAGGGAAGGAATCAACATGGCGACGACGCTCAGCGGTACAACCGAGCCGAACGCTCCGACGGCGGCGGATGCGCTGCTGGCCCAGGAGTCGAGCCAGCGTCTGACGAAAGCACTCGAAGCCAAGAGCAAGAATGTCGGCCTCCGAGTGGAGTTAGAGGGTGGTGTCGAGGAAAACGTGTCCCTCCCACCAATCGTGGTCGGACTGCTCGAACAGATTCTTTCCGAAGTGGCCAGAGGCAACGCCGTTACACTGCTGACCGCCCACACCGAACTGACGCCCCAGCAAGCGGCGGACTTGCTGAATGTCTCCCGTCCCTACCTCGTTGATCTCCTGGAGAACGGGACCATTCCTTCCTCGAAGGTGGGTGACCAACGACGTGTGTCGTTCCACGACGTGATGAGCTACAAGAAGGCCACCGATCAGGCTCGCTTGAAGGCGCTCGATGAGTTATCGGCCATAGACCAAGAACTTGGCCTGGGGTACTGATCGTGGCCGAATTAACGGTCGTGTACGACGCGTGCGTTTTGTACCCCGCACCGTTACGCAGCTTTCTCATGTACCTCGCTCTTACGGACGTGTTTCGAGCGCGGTGGACGGACACCATCCATGACGAGTGGATGCGGAACGTGATGCGCGATCACCCCGACATCACCCGGATCAAGGTCGAGCGAATCCGTAACCTAATGAATGCTCACGTGCGCGATTGCCTTGTCACGGGGTACGAAGAGTTGATCGAGGGGCTAACGCTGCCCGATCCTGACGACCGGCACGTGCTCGCCGCTGCCATCAAGGTTGGGGCGGACCTGATCGTCACAGCGAACCTGTCCGACTTTCCGAAGCTGGCTTTGGCTCCCCATGGAATCGAGGCCCAACACCCGGACGATTTCGTGGCCAACTTACTCGAATTCGCACCGAACGCGGTGCACGAAGCCGCAAAGAAGCAGAGGGAAAGTCTGAAGAATCCGCCGATGTCGGTAAACGAATACCTTGAATCACTGGAACGGCAACGGTTGAGCCGAACTGTCGCGGGACTGCGACAAGTCGCACTCTTGATCTGATACGTTTCCAATTGGGACTCGAGAGCAATAGAGCGCTTAACGATTGGGCTGCACACGATCAGCCAACGACGGTCCTTGCTCCACGTCACCCCAAACTTCCAAACTTGCCTTTATGTTACGTGAATGGAGAAAGCTTACTCCCTCCCCCCATCGTGGGGGAGGGCTGGGGTGGGGGGGCGTCGCGCGGCAATGGGTTGCCCGGAACCCCCCACCCCAACCCTCCCCCACAAGGGGCTCACTGATGGAGGTTTTCCGGAGCAATCGCCTGTTAGTCGTTATGGACAAAGAAGTTGTGTCAAGATGGATCGCGATCGCGTTTCGTGGCTTAACCTCTTGCCTGTCATGTTCTAGCGACGACCAATCCCGAAAAAC
>DAIDJG010000344.1 GCA_027451445.1 Singulisphaera sp. | reverse complement strand
CTCCACCAGCGTGCCGTCGACGAGTTCGAAGAGCCGTTTGTCGGCGGCCTCGAGCGCCGCGATCACGTCCTTTTCGGTGGCAGTGCCGGGAAACGGCCGGAGGGGGATGCGACTGAGAGGGACGTCGCCGAGCCCTTTCAGGAGGTCGGCGAGGGTCGCCATCGGCGATTCGGTCAGAACGTTGGCCATGAGCAGGTTCCCGGAGGGTCGCGGAAGCGCTCGCTCCCTACTCATTGTGGCCCTGCTCGGTCGGAGCGGCAAGGGAATGCTGGGGGGTACGGATGAGACGGAGGTATGGCTTTGCCGTCCCTTGCAATCAACCCGAGCGAACCCCTTGAGATGGCCGGCAAAGCCCTTGTGGTCAAGGCCGTTGGGTACGTGCGTGCGACGGCTCAGTGTGGGGCGCGGGGATGGCGCGTTCCTGGGCGGGATGGGGGCGCATCCACCAGCGGCTGAGGCCGCGGACCTTGAGGTGGTTCCAACCGGTGCACCAGGCATAGGTGTCGCGCAGGCAAGACGCCAGGGGACGGTGGGTGAAACCCAGCTCCCGCTCAGCGCGATCGGAGCGGTAGAACCAGTAAAATCGGTTCAGGAGGACGTGCTGCCAGGCGGGATAGGGGTGCTCGCGCGTCAGCAGGGCCCGGACCTCAGCGCCTCGCGACAGGGCGGCGAGCGTCCACCAGGGGGCCGTCGGGACCGCGCGCGGTTGGAGGCCGCCGACTTTCGCCAGCAAGGCCATGAATTCGGGGAAGCTGAGGTTTTCGCCGCCGAGGATATAGCGGCGGCCAGCTTGCCCGTGTTCGGCGGCAAGTAGGTGCCCGCGGGCGGCGTCGCGCGCGTCGATGAAGTTGAAGCCGCCGGGCGGTGCGATCGGGATCTGACCGCGCCAGTAGCGCCGGCAAAAGCGTCCCATCAAGGACCGTTCATAATCCTCGGGACCGACCAGAAACGCTGGATTCGTTACCACGACGTCCTGCCCGGCGCCGGCAGCATCGAGGGCAATGCGCTCCGCCTCACGCTTGGCGTGGACGTAGTCGATCGGCAGCCGGCGGGACGGGAAGGGGCTGCCCTCATCGCGCAAGGTGCGCTCGGGGGAACCTCCAACGGTCACGACGCTTGATGTGTGGACGATCCGGGTCCCTGGCGAGGCCGCGGCCAGGACGTTTCGCGTTCCGCCGACGTGGACGTCATGGATGTGTTTCAGACCCGGTCCCCAGACCGCAACCACGCCGGCCGTATGGAAAACCACGTCACAACTCGGGATCACTTGCCGGACCAGTTGCGGGTCGCGGATGTCACCGACGATGCGATCGACATTTCCCATCCCGTTGAGCGGGTGGACAGGATGCGGCGCCAGGGAGAGCACCACGGGACGGGCGCCGGCATTCAGCAGCTCGCGGACGATCTGAAACCCAAGGAGGCCCGTTCCCCCAGTGACGCAAACGCGCCTTCCGCTCCAGTAGCTAGGATCGGGCTCCATGGCACTCCCCGCAACGTTCCCACAATCGTCACCTGGCCTGAGTCATTGGGGATGTATCGGACCAAGGGTTCGCGAACTTGGCCCGTAGCGGGGTGAAAGGTAAAAACAGGAAGCGACGTTGCGGAATAATCCGAGTGCGTATTCTGGGGCGGCTGCGTGCGGAAAATCAGTCGACGTGGTGTGCGTCCGCCGGTTGGAGACGGCTCTCCCGCACGGGTCGCTCGGGCGGGACCGGGGACAGGCGGATTATGAAAGCGGCACCCTGCCCCGGCGTGCTCGTGACGGTGATCGCGCCGCGCAGGGCCACGACGATCCGTTGGGCGATGGCCAGGCCGAGGCCGACGCCCGAGTGGCCAAGGCCTCGGGCGGAGGCGGAGCGGTAGAAGGGGTCGAACAGGTGCGGCTGATCGGTTGCGTTGATACCGGGGCCGCGGTCCTTGACGGTGATCGTCCCGGCACTGGGGTCGAGGAGAAAAGTGACGATTGTGCCGGTTGGGCTGTATTTGGTGGCGTTGTCGATCAGGTTGTCGAGCGCCTGGGCGAGCAGCTCGGGGTGGGCGTTGACCCACATGGGCGACTCGAGGGGCCCCTCGATATGGAGGTCGGATGCGCGGGGGTGGCTGGACCAGGACTCCAGGTGGGTGGGGAGCCAGCTCGCGAGGTCGAGCGGCTCCAGACCGGGCAGGCCGGCGTCGTTATCGGCGCGGGCGAGGAACAGGAGCGATTCGACGATGTGTTGGAGTCGGTCCGCCTGCCGGTGGATGAGGCTGAGCGTGTCGCGATACTCCTGCGCCGAGCGCTCGCGGCGCAGGGCGACGTCGATCTGACCGAGGACGGCTGCTAGGGGGGTGCGCAACTGGTGCGAGGCCTCGCCGGTAAATCGGCGCTGGCGTGCGAACGCTTCCCGCAGGCGGGTCAGGAGGCCGTTGATCGCGGTCGCGAGGTCGGCGAGCTCACCGCTGGTGGAGGGGTTGGGGAGGAAGTCGTCGGAGCCGGTTTCCAGGCTGTCGGCGTCGAGGCGTCGTGCGGTTGCCGCCATGTCGAGGAGGGGCGCGAGGGCACGTCGAGTCAGCGTTCGGCCCAGGGCCGCGGCCAGGAGCCAGAGGGCCAGGGAGGTACCGGCCAGCGTCAGGGCCAGGTGTTGTAGAGCGGCCTCAAGGGGGCGGAGGGAGAGGCCGGCCGTGAGCTCGAGGGCGGCGTGGGAGGATCCGTCAGGGGCATCGTGCTGCGCCTCGGCTGTGGGCTGGGGCTCCAGGCGGCGGCTCTTCTGTCGCCAGTGTCGGTAGTTCGACTGGGACGGCGCCTGGAGCCAGCCGTGGGGTACGGTTCCGGCGTTGGCGTTCGGCGAGTGGTCGATCAAGGTGCCGCGGGCATCGAGGATCGTCCAGCGCACCTGGTCAATGGCGGGGTCGAGCCCCAGCGTGAGGGGGCGTTCGCCGCGCTCCCACTCGACGCTCGAGTCGTGGATCTCCGAGGTGGCGGCCAGGGTGTCGAGGGCGGAGACGAGGCGCTGGTCCAAATGCTGCTCCTGCTCGCGCGCGGAGAGCAAGTACATCGTCGTCGAGAAACCTGCGAGCACCACCGCGAGGGCCAGCAGGAAGAAGGCGCTCACCCGATCGGTCAGGCTCCACTTGGCTTTGAGGGAGAGCAACATCGTTTCGCGCTCAAATATGAATTACGAACACATCTCAGGGTGATTCGGCGGGGCCGAGGAGGTAACCGCGGCCTCGAAGGGTCTGGATCACGCGGGGGCCGTGGGCTTCGAGCTTGCGACGGAGCTCGGCGATGTGGACTTCCAACGTGTTCGACAGGCCGTCGTACTGCTCGTCCCAGACCTGCTCGTAGATTCGGGTGCGCGAGAGGATGGCGCCGGGGTGTCGCAGGAAGAAGACGAGGAGCGATTGTTCCTTGGCAGTCAGGTCGAGCGGGCGTCCAGCGCGTTCGGCGCGGCCGGTGGTGAGGTCGACCCGTACGTCGAGGGCACTGATAACTGCGCTGGGCGCGCGGTCGTGGCGACGGGCCAGGGCGCGGACGCGCGCGAGCAGCTCCTCGAAGGCGAAGGGTTTGCAAAGGTAGTCGTCGGCGCCGGCGTCGAGACCGCGCACGCGGTCGGAGACGGCATCGCGTGCGGTCAGCAGCAGTACGGGGGTCGTGCCCATCGATTGGCGGTAGCGTTTCAGGACTTCGAGGCCGTTAGGCTCGGGAAGCCACCAGTCGAGGAGGATGACGTCGAAGGTGCTGGTTCGCAAGGCGTGCCAGGTGCTGGGGCCGTCGGCAACGTGTTCGACGGCGAACCCTTCCTCACGCAGACCTCGTGCGATGAAGTCGGCGATGGCGGTTTCATCCTCAGCAAGAAGGATGCGGATTCCCATGAAGCCGGCCTCTCTGTGGCGGCATGTGCAACTTGCGAGACTGTTCGTGTTGATGCGGCCCGTGGGACGACGGTCTCGCTCGCACCCCTCACCCGGCCCTCAAGGAGGGCCGACCTCTCCCACAAGGGGAGAGGTGTTTTTATTTTTCTCTTCTCCAGCGCAAACATCCCTCTCCCCTTGTGGGAGAGGGTCGCCGCGCAGCGGCGGGGTGAGGGGTGCGGGGTGTCGCCACCGTTGAGTCGATACCGATGTCGCCAGCCACGCCGGTCATCTCTCGCTTGGCCCCACGCCGCGATCCTCCCGATCAATCCTTGCCGGCTTCTTCATCCTCCTCGATCTTGCCGTTGGGTTCGAGGACGATTTCGCGCATCTTCTTGTCGGCCGTGGTGACGATGACCTCGTATTCGACTTCGTCGCCTTCGATGATTTCTTCGGCCTTGTCGATCTTGGCCCCCGCGTATTTGGCATTGATCGCCTTGGTCACGGCGGCGGGGAGATCCTTGACGGCGATCTCCTTTTCAATCTCGAGGATCGTGCCGTCGGGCTTGAGAGAGACGTCGACGTTGTGCCCCTCGTGTTTCAGGCCGATCTCGTAGGTCGTCTTGTCCTTCTCGACCTCTTTCTCGGCCTGCTTGATCTCGGCCCCAGGGAACTTCTTCTTGACCGCGTCCATCACCGGCTTGGGGACCTGGTCGAGCGCAATCTTTTCCTCGTCGGCTCGCGCCGAGGTGCTCCAGGTCGCCAGACTGAATCCGACAGTCATCGCCCACAAAAGTGCCCGCATTGCCGTTCCTCCTTGGGCGTTCGAAACGACGCCCGGCCCACCGCGCAGGTTCCGCAGCAACGTGCGGTTGAAGTTTCCCGCGCGGCAATGGGAGGCAGTGTAGCAAGGGACGGGTCAAGCCAGCATGAGCGGAACGTAAACTTTTCCTTATCTGCGGGGAGGGAAGGCCGCACTGTGGCAGGTTTGGGGGGAACGGGGCTTGGGTGGCGCATACTGGGCGGGGAAGCCCCATCCCCGCTAACCCCCATAGGCGTTAACGTAACGCTACGCCCAATCCCCCCGTGAGGCGAACATATAACTCCCCCCCTTGGGAAGGGGGGGTAGGGGGGGTGGGCAGTGGCCGTCCTATGCGCGCAATTCTGCCACGAACCGCATGCGCTCAACGCCTACGCGGAAGACGTTGACCTCTGCCACAGTGGTCCTCGATACGAGCGCACGCGCAGGGCCTCGTCAATTCCGATGGAAGGAGGCGCTTGCGGAGGCGAAACGATGAACCGAGGGCGGCGCTTTAGGCCCACCTCCCCTACCCCCCCTTCCCAAGGGGGGGAGTTATATGATTCGCCGTTGCGGCGATGGTGGGCATTGCGCCAAGTTAACGCGTAAGCCTCTAACCCCCCGTTCCAAGCGGGGGAATAACTTTTTGCTCGAGGCGATATGGATCACTTGTAAATCGCCGTCTCGGGGAGCGCCTTGCGGAGCGCTTCGATGGCGGGGTCGGTGACCTTCGTGCCGATCAGGTAGAGCGACTTCAGGCCCTTCATCTCCTTGAGATTGTCAAGGCCGGCGTCGGTGATCTGGGTGCGGCTGAGGGCGAGGACCTTGAGGTTCTTCAGTTCCTTGATCTGCTTGAGGCCCGCGTCGCCGACCTTGGTGTTGGTGAGGAAGAGCATGGTCAGATTCGAGAGGGGCTTCACGTGCTCGAGCGCAGCGTCGGTTACCTGGGGGCAGAGGACGGTCAAGGAGGTGACGCTGGGAAGCTCCTTCAGCGAGGCGAGCGTGGCGTCGGCAACCTGGCCGTTGTCGATGAAGAGAACCTGCACGTTGGGCAGGGTCTTCAGCATCGGGATCGTGTCCTTGTCGGCGGTCCAGGTCTTGAGGAGGTTGACGGTGGTGGACTCGGCCCCTTCCTTCGTCTTCTCGACGGAGACCTTGGCCCCGACCTTCTCCAGTTCGAGAGTGGTCAGCTTCAGCTTGAGCTGGGCGTTTTCCTTCTGAAGAGTGTCGATCGTCGCCTTGAGCTTGGCGGGGTCATCCGGAGCAGGAGCGGCGGCCGGCGCAGGGGCTGCGGCGGGCTTGGCGGGCTCGTCGGCGAAGGTGGCGGAAGCGGTCAGCAGGTACAGGGCGGAGGCGGTGAGAAGGTGTGGGAGTCGGGTCATGATGACGAAAGCTCCAGGTCGGGAGGCTCGGCCCCGTTCCCTTTCCATAAAGGGTGGTCGGGCGCGGGGAGGTCGGTGTCAAGAAGGTAGGTGGGAGACCAACGTCCTTTCAAACTAACCCGCAAGGTTCCCCGCTGCAACCGGGCGCCGGGGGGAGGTCCGCACACAACCCTTCGTTACAACAGGTTTATCCCTTCCCAGTCCTCGCAGATCCGCTAAACGTTCTTTGACAATGCGAGATTTAGAGGGCATATCCCCCAATGGCTGGAGGAGTGCGCGACGCGATCGCGGGGTTCTCCGTCGCCCTTTGATGGGACATCTGCGATTGACACCAAGAATGGGGATGGCGGCACATGACGGTGCTTGCGCGGCCGGAGGTCGGCGATCTGGAGTCATCATTGCGGTCGGCCGTGGCGGAGCGGTTGGGGAGTGCGCGGTTCGGGGTCTGGTTTGGCGAGGGGGTGCGGCTAGGCGTTGACGGCGACGCCCTCGAGGTGGGGGTCCCCAACGCCTTCTTTCGCGAGTGGATCGAGGGTCACTTTGCGGGGAGTCTGACCGAGGCGGCCGCCGAGGTCACGGGCCGGGCGCTCCGGTTGACGTTCCGGGTCGACGACGAGGCGAAGCCCAGGGTCGGCCATGTGATTGATGCGCCCGGCGAAGAACCGCGCAGGTCGAAGTCCGGCGGCATGGTCCCGCTGCTGCCTCAGACGGCTCCCCAGGGGCCCCCTCCCCTGCCCCCTTCGGAGCGTCCTCGGGCACAGGTCCAAGCCGCCCCCGAGGCTCGGCCGGCGCGTCGGCTGGACGAGTTCGTGACGGGTCCGAACAACCGCCTGGCCCACGCGGCGAGCGTCGAGATGGCGGCGACCGCCGGCGCGTCTTTCAACCCGCTGGTCGTGCACGGAGGGGTCGGGCTGGGCAAGACGCACTTGCTCGAAGGGGTCGGCCATGCGCTCCGGAGCCGGCATCCGGGCCTGCGCGTGATCCAGGTGACTGCCGAGGCGTTCACAAATGGATTCCTCGATGCGATGCGCGCCGGGACGCTCCCGAGCTTCCGTGCGCGCTATCGGGGCGCAGCGGCGTTGATCGTCGACGACGTCCACTTCCTGGCCGCGAAGCGGGCCACTCAGGATGAGTTCCTGCACACGTTCAACGCCTTGACCGCCGCCGGCAGTGCCCTGATCCTGGCGGCCGATCAGCACCCTCGGCTGATCGCCAAGCTGACCGACGAGCTGGCGACCCGTTTCCTGGGCGGGATGGTCGTCAAGCTCGACGCACCCGACCTCGCGACGCGCCGCGCGATCCTCAAAGCGAAAGCCGCGGCGCGTGGTGTGGACGTTCCCGATGCGGTGATTGGCTACGTGGCCGAGCACCTGCGGGCGAGCGTCCGGGAGCTCGAAGGGGCCCTGCACAGCCTGATCGCCCACGCGGTCCTGACCGGCAAGCGGCTCGACCTGAACCTCGCCAAGTCGGCCCTGCGCGACACCATCCGCCACACGGCGCAGGCTGTGGCTCTGAAGGACGTGGAGCGCGCCGTCTGCCAGCTCTTCCAGGTCGACGCCGAGGCCTTGAAGTCCGACAGCCGTGCGCGGGCGTCGGCCTACCCGCGGATGATCGCCATGTACCTGGCCCGCAAGCACACCGGTGCCGCCTACAGCGAGATCGGCCGCTACTTCGGCGGCCGGAATCACTCGACGGTGATCTCGGCCGAGAAGAAGGTGGTCGAGTGGCTCAAGGCCGAGGAGCGGAACGGACTGCTCGCAGGATTCGAGACGGTTGCCGACGTGCTGGCGACGCTGGAACGCACGTTGGGGGCGTAGGGGCGTTGCGGGTTGTTGGCAGATGCGAGATGGCGGATGCGAGAGGCACGCCGGGTGATCCGGCTATCACATTTTCTTGCATCTGACATTTGCCATCTTGTATCTGGCATTTGCTATCTGCCGCGAATTGCCTCCTATCCCTTGCCATGACCCGTGTGGTGATGGACCGCCGTTTTCACCGCATGCCTGTGCGCTTGTCCGTTCAGGAGAGGCACGATCTGACCGGGCAGCAAGCGGTTTGTGACGAGAATCGGGATGCCATTGTTGAGCAATGTAATGGGCGAGGGCGGGTTTGCGACCGGTGTCGCGACCCCGTAGAGGTAGAACGGGGACCCGCCAAGTGGCCCAACGATCAAGCTCCAGCGTCCATCGGTGCCCGCGAGGGTCTCGCCGATGTCGATCGGGTTGCCACGGCCCTGGTGGCGGATGAAGAGGTCAATCGTCGCCCCTGGCGCGGCCGTTCCGGAAAGCGTGGGTTCTTGCTGATTCGTGGCCAACAACCCGCGGTAGGGTGTCGGGTTGCTCGTTGGGTCAAGGATGCCGGTGAAAGCAACCGGTGTCGCAGGAGGAATCGTCGACCCGGCCGGGGCGAGCGCCGCCGTGATGTTCGCCGTTGACGTCACGTTAACGGTCTGGTTTAGCGTTGTACGCACGACTGTGACGAGGGGATAATATATTCCCGTCGCCGGATAGGTAAACGTGCCGGTGACCGTATACTCGCCCGACATATTTGGGATCGCGGTGACGCTCGCCGTGGTGGTTGGCAGCCCTTGACCCCACTGGATCGTCGCGGTGAAGTCGCCTTGCTTGCTCGAGGTGCTCGCATCGACAAGCGTTGCGACCGTGACGGGAGCGACGGTCGTGGTGGGAGTGCCGGACGCGCTGGTCGTTGTGCTAGTGCCCAGCGCCGTCCCCGCGATCCCAGAGACCGTAGCCGGGAATAACGTCAACCCAGGGGCAATGACATCGGCCGTGCTTTTCGTCGTGGCAGTCTGGCCGCTCGACGAGCGAATGATCGTCAACGTCACCGTGTCTGTGCCGGTGGCCCCGTAGACGTGAGAGCCGGTAACGTTATAGCGCTGCGCCCCCATTTGTCCGCTTGCTGGCGCCAAGGCGGCCGCGCCGAGCGAGGTCTGGCCGTCGCCCCAGTTAATGGTGATCGTGAAATCGGTGTTCGTACTTGCCGTGTTGTTGTCCTGGAACCCTCCCACGACCCCGCTGAAGAACTGACCTGCCGTGGCGACGAACGTCGTGCCCTGCGGGGTCAGCGTCGCGTCGGCAACGGTCGCCGAACCACTTGCGGATACCACAGAGTTGTTGGTGCCGGCGACGGTGACCGTCACGGGGAACGTGCCGAACTGAGTGTACGTCTTCGAGAGCGCAACGACGTCGTAATGTAAACCGTCCGGCTCTGGCACGATCTCGGCGGTCCCCCCAGTCGAGTTCGACGCCGTCCCGGTCGCCGTGGTACCGTCGCCCCAGTTGATAGCCGGTTTGAAGTCGGTGGCCGTACCCTGGAGATCCGCTGCGGCGAAGGTTGCGACCTTGCCGCTGAAGGGGGAGTCTTCTGTGAGCGACAGTGGTGTGAGCACCAGCGCGAGTAAGTCGCGCCGTTCTAGCGCCTCAACGGATCGCCGCAAAACGGGAGGGCGAACCGCCCTTCGGCCACACCCGGCCGTTATTTTATGAAAAAACATGGGTTTGACCTGCCTCTGGGAGGGAGTGGAGACGTAAATGCCCGGAGCAACGGTCGGCTCAGCCGCGTGACGCCGCGGCCGCACCGGTCGGATTAGTTGTGGCTATTGCCGTTCCCGAAATTGCCGTTGCGGATAATCGTTATGCTGTTGAGCGTCATGGTAAGGCTCGCCTGAATCGCGCTGTCCTGAGCGATCGTGTCCAGGGCGATGGTCGTGGCCGACGAGCCGGGCGCCGGAATGGGATCGATCGTGGTTGTCATCGCGGAGAGCGGAGTGCGCGAGGAGATATCCGCGGGAGTGATTCCCGTCAACTGGGTGGCGAGGGGGACCGGTTGCCGGGCCATGCTCCTCGCCTTATCCGTGACTCCGTTGATCTCAAAGATGACGATCGGTAGCGGGCTGTCGAGCTTGGGTCCGTGGCCGACCCCCGGCTTGTACAGTAAGAGACTGTTGGTCACCTGCTGGGCGAGCAGATTGGTCCGCTGGAGCGTGTAATTCTGGAAGGCCGTCAGGTCACTCTGTGTGGCCGTCCCGTTCTTCACCGCCGCCAGGTAGGTCGCGCGGACCGTGTTGAAATCTTGCTGGAACGACTGGTAGGCCAGGTTGATCAGCGCTGCCGTGGCCGGGGCCGAGTGGGCGCGGAACGCGTTGGACGAGCCGCCCAGGCCCTGAAGTAGTACCGAGGATGCCGACTGATTGCCGGCACTTCCATTAAGGACGATCCGCTCTTCCAGTTGCTGGCCATGGAGGAGGGACGGGACGAAAGATCGTCGCCTTCGCATGGTTCGGAGACCTCCGTGTATCCTCGCCGGAGCGAGGTCCGTTGAACCGACCAGCGGCCATCCTGCCGCAATGAAGCCCAGTCTCCTGCCTGATGTGTCGCACCAGTTTAGCACATGCCTGTTCGGCGCGCGACAAAATATTCGGCCTCATCTCCGCGGTTCGCCTCGTCTTGTTTCTGTAACCTCAGGCGGCGAAAGAGATTCCGATGCGGATGACGGCGAGATGTTTTTAGCGAGCTCGAAGGTCTGAGTTGGTCTTGACGTAGGCCGCAGCAACAAGATGTTAAGCGTAAGGGATACATTCCACAGCGACTTCCGTCGATCGATCCGCTGGGTTGGCGCGCAAGGTTATCGAACTGTCAATATCAGAAAAAAGCATAGCACCGTCGTGTTTTGGCCGATCAGTATTTTGTGTCAGTTCAGCAAAAACGTAAGAGTCGGAGTTCGATGAGGAGAAAAGGTCATGCGGAAACGCCTCGCGATATGCCTCGGGACGATGGCGCTGGCCGTCGCGATCGCCAGCGCTCCGATAGCCGGTTTCGCAGGGGTCCTGGAACACATTCAAACCCATTTCAATTCCGAACCACCCACGCTGACGCAAGTCGCGCGTATGATTGATTGCATCCAAGAAGACATCATGGATCAGGGGACGGTGGTCATCAAGCAGCCGGATATCTGGAGTCAGGCGCGGATGACAAAGTTTCGGAAGGAATTCGAAGATACGATGCAGCCAGAGGTGAACAACTTTGCGGACTATCTATCTGCGCAAATTGCGCGGAGTGACTCGGCTGCCTTCTCCAGCCAGACCGCCCTCGGCGCATCGCTGGTGCCGACCGGACAGGCGCCTTCTGTCGAGAACAATCCCGCCGGTACCACGCCGCCCGCCAGCGCGCCTGCGGCGGATTTCACCTTTCTGAACGCAGCGTCGGCTAACGCTGCCGGTAAAGTGCCGACCCCACCCGCTAACCTCAAATATGGCCTCGAGCCGAACGTTCACCTCGACGAGAAGGCGGATTATATTACCCATCTCCACCGTCTTCGCCGGATTAACCTTGGCGACGACACCGCCGATTCTGCCGGTTACGGTTTGTATCTCATGCGCGTGCCCGTCTCGATCCAGCCTGGTGACAAGACGGTCAAAGGCTATGGCGCGCTCGTGAATATCACGATGCAACACGACTTCAATCCCAAGTTCCTGGAGGACACCTACCGCAACTTGGTCATCAACGACGTGGTCGACCTTCTCACACCGGTTGTTCATGAATTAATCCGTAGCGGTAGGGCCTTCCAGTACAACCAGACGATATTTACGTATCTGGATGCAAAATCGAAGGAGGAGCTAGACAACAAACAGACAGCCCTGACCAAAGTCTATGACTCGGTGAAACAGGCAAACGCATTGCATACAGTCGGTCGAACTGGGACCCGCACGTTTGCTATCGCGCCGAGCGACGTCAAGCGAATCTTCGTCCCGCAAAACCTCTTGAACCTGGCCTACGCGGCCCAGGTGTCCCTTGACCTGGGGAACTCCGGTTTTCCGGGGACGAATCGGGTCAAGTCGACTGACGTGGGAGCCTACCTCAGGCGAGAGCTCGAATCCGCCTATGATTTGATGGAGGGGCGTTGTCATGAGGAGCCCCCGTTACTGATGGATGTCGATTACATCGAGAAACTTACGGATCAGGTCTACCGCCGCAAGTACGAGGGCCCCAAGGGCGCCGTGGTGGATTCCCAGGCGGAGCTGAACGACTTCTACACCCTTTACGAAAGCTTCACCCACCGTCTACCCGGCAACCTCAGGTTCCGGCCGATCGGCGTCCTCTGCTGGGGGATCGCCCTGGAGGCCGGATTGCTCAATCGGCAGTTGCGCAAGGACATGGCGGACACGAAGGACAGCGAGGGTAACGTCTGTCCGTTCAACGTCGAGAACCTTCATTTCTATGCCCCTACCCCGACGCCCGAGGCCATAACAGCCTTCAATGCCTACGTGAAGGCACGATGGCCGATGATCACTTTTGCACTTGAGCCGGTCACCGACCAGCAAAATATTGAGGATGCCTACACGCGTCGCCGCGACCTGCAATTGGCGGTAGCGTTCGCGCTCTCTTCGGGTCAGATCACCTTCAAGCAGGCCATTAATTATACGCGGACGTTGCAATACGAGGCCCAAACGATCGCGCTCAACCAGACCGTGGCGGGGTTCGCGCATGGCAACGACACGTTCGGCTGGCGGATCACGCCGCGGTTCCAGACACCGCCCGATGAATCGAACCTGCGCGCAGTGACTAACCTCATCCTGCGCGGCGGTCCGGGGCCGAACTACGGGCTCAAGAACAGCAAGATCGAACCCGGCCTCCGCGAGATGACCGCGGTGGTCGTCATGCCGTCGTTCGTTCAAGCCATGAAACTCGACGTGGCGAACAACTGGTTCCGGCTCCACGACCCCGACGACTTCAAGCTTCGTACCGCCCATTCCGTCGATCTGGGCCGCCGGATCAACGAGGCGCGCCTTGCCCTGGACAGTGCCGATACCTGCGGCGCTTACCGGCCGCAAGACGTTGAGCGGCTCCGGGCTCGCCTCCACCAGCTCGAGGCCATGCTGCCGCTCCAGACCGCGCGTGTCAAGGTACCTTATGAGAACACCCTCGGTGGCTTTGCGCTGTTCACCCAAGGGGCCACGGCCCTGATCCCCGAGGTGTCCGGCTACGAGGGCATTGACTATTTCGTCCCGAGCAAATCCACCGACCTCATACTCTACGGCAAGCATTTCAGCATTTATGAGACCACAGTTGTCGTCGGGGGTGTCGCGTTGTCCAGGATTCCGGCGAACCCTCCTCCCGCCTCAGGGTCAGGTGGTGCGCAGGACAAAGGGGGAGGCAATGCGGCTACCCCCGCGCCTGCCCCACCTAGTGATAGCGGCTACTTCGACATCTTGAGCCGCGAGGTGTTGCGGCTGCACATTCCGCCGAACGTCATCCAGACGGCCACTCGCGAGGATGGCTCGGTCGTCGTCGAGGTATCTGTGAGTACTCCAACCGGTATCTCCAACAGGGTGCAGATCCCGGTGCTCCCCGCGGCGGCTAAGACGGGCGCTTTTGTCCCAGCCCCGACAGGGACGGGGCTTGCGAGCGTCTCAAGCCCAGGGTCGAAGTTGCCGGGCGGGAATCCCGCCGCCGCCTCGTTTCTGGCTCAAGGCGTGTCCCCTAGTACGATCCCGCTCCCAAACCCGTTTGGCGCCTCACGCGATCCACTGACGCGCCCCGCCGCCTTCGAATCTCTCGTCCCCAGCATGCTGCAAGTTACCGGACAAGTGCCGCCGCCCCCCTCAGCGTCCGTACCCCCCGAGATCGCAGCCTTGCAAGCGGACCTCAAGTCGTTGAACGACAAAACGGACGCGGCGCTCAAGGCGCTGAATGAGAAGACAGCCACACTTTCCACGGCCGTGATTCGTTCCATTCCGTCGCCACAGAGCGCGCCCGTGGTCAACGTTGCGGTCCCGGTCACGAACATGCCTCAACCCGCGAAGCACCATCAGGGCCTGTTCCATCGCAAGCCGCCTGCCACGCCGCAAAACCCCACCAAGCCTCCCTTGCTCCAGCGGCTCATGAGTCCGTGATGCGAAGGATTTCGAGGTATTCAGGCGCGATCGAAAGCGGTCCTGGAACGAGATGAATAACAAAAACCACCGGCGAACCCCGTTAGATGTAACGCGGTTCGCCGGTGGCTTCATAACCGACTCAAGGAATTTCCCGAACGCTGTGGCCGGAATCTCGCCACATCAAATCGATCTTCCCTCCTAACGTCTTGACAGCTTCAAATCCCGGACTTCGCCTCCTTGATTGCAGCGTGTCCAAGGATCGATTGAAGCGGCAAGGACGGTGTGGAAGCGGAGGCTGGCGCGCGTGGCGCCGGCGGAGTGCCTGGAGTTGCCGGTGTAGCTGGCGCCGGCGGAGTGCCTTGATCAGCAGCCGCAGCGGCCTCCTTCTTTTTCTCTAACTCCTTTTCCTCTTCCTCTTCCTGCTTTTTCTCTAATGGGTCGAGCTGATTCCGCTCTTTTCGGGCGACCTGGTGGGCAGGATCATTCCGGAGCACCACACTATAGTCCGCGCGTGCGTTGCCGTACCGCTTTTGGGCCGTGAAAATCCGGGCGCGGAGAAGATAGGAATCCCCCCGTTTCGGATCGCGTAAGATCGACTCAAAGAGGTCGCCGAGCGCCCGCGTGTACGCAGCATTCCACTTGCTGTAGTCGCAGGGACTGCTCACCTTTGCGGCGTTCCCCTGGGCGAAATAGGCGTTCCCCCGATTGAAATAGAAGACGGCGTCTGTGGGATCCAGACGAAGGGCCTCGTCGAAATCGGCGATCGCCTGCTCATAATCTAGCTTTCCGAATTCGTTGACTCCACGTTGATTGAACGACAGTGCGGCCGCACGGGCTTCGGCGGTTGGGGGCAGAGTAAGGAGCATCGGGGTGACGACCGCGCTCGGCGTTCCGGGGGCTGTAACGACCTGTCCACCCAACTCAAGGGGTTCCGCATCCGGCATCGGCGTGCTGGAGTGTACGGTCGATGAGACGTTCAACGCTCCTGAAGGCAGGCTTTGGGCCACGGCGCCCGGAACGATCATAGTACACAGGGTCAGAGCGGCTATCAGGGAGCAACGGCACATAGGGAGTTTTTCCTTTCGCGGAACCGATCCAATCTCTCATAAGCATCTCAGCCCGAGTCCTTGGTATGACCTTGAAGGCCATCCTCCGGCACAGCCTGCCGGAGAGCTCGGAACCCTATCGGGAAATAGGGCCAAACGTTCCTATTATATCCGGCGGGGTGTGACAGCGCTGGCTCCCCCACAAGAATCCTGCCGGTTTGTCCGTTCGATTCACGGATACAGCGTAAGCTTCATCCACGCACGCCTTGCTTCTCGCTGCAAGTCACGATTCATCCGCAAGCACGCAATCGTCACGCGGCCGACAGGGGTCAAGCCCTCGATCGTGCCGTGCTTGAGATTCACGCGGAAGTGTTCGTCCCAGACATCGCGTCGCGGATGGAGAAGGGGGACACTCTCTCCAGTCGTCTCATCGACGCCTTCCGTCTGATCGGACTTGTAGAGGTTGCACGCCCGACAAGCGAGCGCGAGGTTCGATTCATCGTCAGGTCCACTTCGTGAGGTGGGGACGATATGCTCGACTTCGAAAGGCAGGTTGAAGATGGCTTCGGGGGCGCGGCCGTATTCGCAACGATGTCCGGCGCGCTCGGCCACAAGCGGATAATGCCGGCTCATTGCGTCAGGTCGTGAAACAACGCCGAAGCGCGCCGCGTCGCCGCCTGCAGCTCGGCATCGACCAGTTGCTCCAGTTCGGCCTCTTCCTGTGCCGTGAGTCGGGCGTTCCCGGCGATCGCTTGGCGCCGCAGCGCCATCAGCTCCTCCAACCGCCTTCGTTGTTCCGCGTCGAAAAAGCGGTCCGCCCTCAGGCTGCGGACGATGACCAGAGACTCCGTGTCTTCCGGAGGGAGTTGCGAGGCGAGCGCGTCGAGAGCTTCTCCCGCCGTGTGTCCAAGGCCCTGTTTCTCCCCGGACACGGCGCGATACGGCATCAGTTCGGAATCGGCAGGCTCCTGATACACGGCGACTTTGGCCATTGGGTCGCTCCTTTCTCACGCCTCATGGCTTCAGCTTAACACCCGCGAGCGTTCGCGGCCAAGGGTGGGCGGTGTCCCGTTGGCCCGCCTTACTCATGCGGTCGAGCGATGTGTCCACCCATCGGGCCACCAGCGGGGCTGTTCGACCAGCGTGTCGGTCGAGATCACGTCGCTGACCTTGGTCCACTCGGCTGACGTCAGCTCGCGAACGGGGCAAAGCCCGTCCCCTCTCATCTACTCGGCGTCGGTGACCTCTCCGATCTCAGGAATCCCCACCGTAGCTAGAACCTTGACCTCGCGCTCGAGCCGGCTACCGAGCCGATCCTTTTCGCGTTCGAGGTCATGGCGCGCTTGCAGATTCAGCCAGAAACGCTCGGAGGTGCCGAAGTATCGGGCCAGGCGCAAGGCGGTATCGGCGGTGATCGCGCGCGTCCCGCGGACTATCTCGTTGATCCGGCGCGGAGGAACGCTCATCTCCTTGGCTAGGCGGTACTGGCTAATGCCGAACGGCGTCAGGAATTCCTCGCGAAGAACTTCACCCGGATGAATCGGCGGCAATTTGTGGCGTGACATCGCGTGTCTCAATGATAGTCGACGAGCTCAACGTCGTGAACGTTACCGTCCTCCCAGCGGAAGCACACGCGCCATTGATCGTTGACGCGGATGCTGTATTGGCCCTCTCGATCCCCGACCAGTTTCTCCAGTCGATTTCCCGGCGGGACGCGCAAGTCTTCCAGCGATTCCGCGGCATCCAGTAAGAGCAACTTCCGTAGCGCAACCCGCTGCAACGGGCGGGCGAATTTCGACCCCCGCTCGCGCAGGAAGATTCGCTCAGCCTCTTTGTCGTGGAAGCTTCTGATCACCCCGGCGATAATAACGCCGCGCGCTCATAGGGGTCAATTGGAGCACCGAATCCACGGCGCACAACGGAGTGAAACGAGGGGGACAGTCAATCATTCCCTCCGTCCCGTTTCGGATCGTCTTCACCGTCCAGCGCTAGCCCCATGAGGTCCGCCACCGACCGTATCGCCTGCGGCGCCGCGAGGAAACCGATTCCACGGTGCAAATGCAGCCGGAACTGTCGCGCGAGCACCTCGTCCGACGTCCCCAGCCCGTCCGCCTCGCAGCGCTCCTTGAGCAGGGCCAAATAGAGCTCATGTGCCTCGCCCCCGAAGACCTGCCAGCTCATCTCCACATTGCTGTCGGCCGGCACCTCGACCGGTGCCGGGGCCGAGGGTTGCCGCAGCGAGAGGCAGAACGCCCAGCGGCAGAGGATGTTCCAGTGGAGGATCCCCGTCTTCGCCTTCAGGCGGATCAACTGCTCCTTCGCCTGCGACGACAGCCGCACCTGTTTGATGGTCATGCCCGAGTCCTCACCGGGCTGTCGTCCGGGCTCGGCCGCCAGAAGTAACCTTCTTCGCCGTGCGTGGCCCTCGCGGCCTCGTCGTAACACAGGTGATACGCGCGGGCCACGTGCGGCTGGAGCGCCTTGGAGTAATGACGGTCGACCTCCGTATCAGTCGAAAGAATGATCACCTGGTGGCTCGCATGGGGAAAATAGCGCTCGATGAGATGCTGCCGGTGGGCTGCGTCGAGCCGGGCCATGGGGGTGTCGATGATCGCCGGCAACGGGTGCGCCGAGGCCCTCGCGAGACCCCACAGCACCGAGATCGCGAAGAGCTGCTTCTCGCCTTCGGAGAGCCGCTGCTTGGGGAGCGGCTGCCCCGCGTCGTTGAACAGGGTGATCGCAAACGTCGACGGCTCGATGTGGATCCGCTCGACCATCGTCTGCTTCCGCAGCAGGAACCGGAACGACGCCGTGATCAGCTCCGAGAGCCGGTCGATCTTGCGCTCGGTGGCCCTTTGCAAGAACTCCTGCATCACCACCTTCGTCTTCCCCGCGATCCGCGCCATGCGCCGGCGATCGTCCTGCGCAAACCCCTCCTTCGCCTCGCGCTCGGCCAGGGCCTGGAGCCTCGCCTCGCGCCCTTTGAGCTCGGCCGCGCCTTCGTTGATGACCAGATCGAGCCGCTTCGACTCCTCGTTCAAGGCCGCGAGCCGCTCGTCCTTCTCCCGCAGCCGCTTGAGGAACTTCCCCACGTCCTCCTCGTCGGGCGTGATCGTCGCGATGCGCTTCAGGTTCGCCTGCTCCCGCACGAGCTGCGCCAGCTCCTCCACCTGCTCCCCTGCCTCGCGCTGGAGCTCATCGAGCCGCTGACCCAGCAGGTGATGCAGCAGCGTCCGCGCACTCGCATTCAGACCCAGTCGAGGCACCACCTCGTCCGCCAACTCGGCCCGCGCCTTCCGGTCCTGCT
Organism: Singulisphaera sp.; assembly: GCA_027451445.1. Classification (GTDB taxonomy): domain Bacteria; phylum Planctomycetota; class Planctomycetia; order Isosphaerales; family Isosphaeraceae; genus DAIDJG01. The sequence continues at coordinate 10,205 of DAIDJG010000344.1, read as the reverse complement.
CCAAATATCCCTTGACCCTCCGCGCCGTCTCGGCCGGCACCTTCACCTCGCGCAGCAACGCCAGCAGTCCCTCATCCCTTTCCTCGAGCAGATGCCCGATTGCCCCCACTTCGGCCGCCTTCCGTTCCCGTTCGTCTTGCCGCGCCACGGCCGAGAGCCAGTCGTGCACCAAACAGAGCGGCAGCTCCGACCCCGCGAACGTCGCCAGCCGGGCCTCGTGTTCCTTGATGGAATTCTCGACCTCCTTCAGCCTCTGTTCGCGATCTCCCTTCGCCTCCCAGTGCCGTCCTCCCGCCGCCGCGAAGTCGGCCTCCGCCTGCCGCAGCTCGTCCTTGAGCCGGAGCCGCCGGTTCTCCACCTCGCCGCGATCGGTGCGGAGTGTCGCCAGCCGCGCTTTCACCTGTTCGATCTCGCCCTCCAGCGTGCTGCGGTCCTCGCGAGGCTGGACCGTTTCAAGCCCCTTCGCCAGTTTCGACTCCAGCGCCGAGGCGTCGCCGATGAGCCGCTCCGCGATATCGAGCCCGAGCAGCGACTTCACCGCCGTCCCCAGCACCTGGCTGCTCGTCTCATCCTCGGCCAGCGACCGGATTTTCTCGGCGTCGAAGAAGAAGAGCTGCGACACCTCGAGCGGGAAGAACTCCTCGACGAGTTGTCCCCAGTGCTCCGAATGCCAGCGATCCGGCAGCCCGTCCTGGAACACGCGCAGGTCTTCCCGCACCTTGCCTCCCGGCGCGCTCCACGACCGACAGACCTCGTACAGGTGTTCTTCCCCGCTGGATGCAAACCGAAACGCGAGCGACACCGCCGCGCCCTCCTCGCGGCTGGCGCCCTGGTGGATCGACTGCTTGAGGAACTCCTCGTACGACATGCTGACCCGCTTCGAGCACCGTGCTCTCGGCCCATAGAGCGCAAGCTGGATCGCGTCGAGCAGCGTCGTCTTCCCCGTCCCGTTCGTCCCCCCGAACAGCACGATCGGCTTCGGCTGGGCGTTCCTCGGCCCTGGCGCCGGGGTCAGGTCGAACGTCTGTTCGCCTCGGAAGAGGCCGAAGTTCCGCAGGGTCACATGGTCCAGAATCATTCCGGTCGGTCCGCTTGCATGCGCGCTCCGCTAACGAATGTGGTCAGGAAGGAGGTTTCCATGCGAACAACCCTAAACCCACGAGATCGATGCATTTCACTCCCTCCCCCCTTTGTGGGGGAGGGTTGGGGTGGGGGGGCGTCGCGCGACGGCTGGCCGCCGGAACCCCCCACCCCAGCCCTCCCCCACAAGGGGGGAGGGAGTATTAATACCACTCCGCGCTTATGGTTAAGGACAATTTGAACCGTAGGGGTTGCCGATCCCGCAACCCTCATTCTTCCCGAAACAACACCATCCTCCGCCCCTCCTCCTCCCACTCCCGATCCTGCAACCGCTTGAGCGTCCGCTCGCGCTCGGTCAAAACCCGCACAGCGTCCTCCTCGTTCTCGAAGATCGCCGCCTTGAGGCACTTCTCCAGCGCATCGAGCACGCCGACGCGCCGGGTCATCCCCCGGAACTTCTGTTCGACCCCGAGCAGCTTGACCTGGAGGTCGAACAGCACCGGATCCTCCTCGCAGACCTCGCGCAGCAGTTCCCAGTCGTCGGCCTGGAGCGCGGTGCCGTCGTCGCGAGGCGTCGGGAACGGCGAGCCCGTCACCTCCTCGAAGATCCGGGGCAGGCTGTCGTCGAACTCATGCTTCTCGTGCAGCCAGATCCGCCGGATCTCATTGAGCTCGTCGAGACTGATGAGCTGGATCTGCCGGAAGTCTTCGGGCCCTTCGCGGCGAATGCCCTCCTGGGCTTCGAGCACCCGGCGCAGCCAGTGCTCGCGGGCCTCCTTCGTGTACGGGCCGGGGACGGTCCGGTCGTGGAAGAGCTGGACGTGTCCGCTCATGCGCCGAAAGTCGCGCTTGTCGCGGTCGGGCTGGTCGAGCTCGTTGCGGAGCTCCAGGAGCGGGGTCATCCAGACCTTCTCCTCGTCGTTCTTGATCATCGCCTCCATCGACCGGTCCTTATCGACGACCGTGCAGACCCAGCACCCGAACCGGCTGCTGCCGCAGCTCGGCGTCGAGCTATCGACCACCAGCGGGCATTCGCCCCCTTCCGTGGCCCCCTGGTACATGCCGAGGAGCGACTTGTTGTCGTGTCCCCAGGGGTTCTTCACCTGCATGAGGAAGAGCCAGACGTCGTCGTTGTTCCAATCCTCGATGGGGGTGTAGACGAGCGAGTTGGGCAAGCTCGCGTTGACCGTGAGCCGCTCGCGCACCCGCTTCGCCGCATGCCTCTCGATCGACGCGGCCCTCCGCTGGCTCTCCGCCTTCCGCGACCCGAGCACGAGGATCGCCTCGCCGTACTTCTGCACCACGCTCCGGATGAACTTGTTCGACGGGTGGATCTTGAGCCGTTCCGTGCACCACCGGAACTTGTTATTCGGCGCCGGGTACCCTCGGCCGATCAGGTTCACCCAGAACGAGCTCGCGATCTCCGGCGTCAGCTTGTGCGGCTGGATCGGCATGTTTTGGGTGCGCGCCGCCTCGCGCATCCGGTCGAGCGACGTATCCACCCACCGGGCCACCAGCGGCTGTTCGACCAGCGTGTCGGTCGAGATCACGTGGATGGGCTTCGTCCGCTCGGCCGGTGGCAGCTTCTGAATGGCGAGCCAGACGAGTTGCAGCGTCGCGCTCGAGTCCTTGCCGCCACTGTAGCCGACGACCCAGGGGATGGCGTCGGCCTGGTAGAGCGTGCGGATCTCGTTGCACGCGAGCTGGACGGTCTGGGCAAAGCCGAGTCGATCGAACGCGGAGGGACGACGCATACGAAGTCGCTCAACCAGGGGGAAGTTCGTTGGAAGTCAATCTTGAAGTTGGAAGTTTATCAATTGACTTCCAACGTCTCAAGTCCTACCGTAAACTTCCAACCGTTCAACGCATCCCGAGGCGACCCCCATGCGCCCCGTCTACCTGGACTACAACGCGACGACCCCTGTTGACCCCCGCATTCTCGAAGCGATGTCGCGCTACTACGAGCAAGAGCCGGGGAACGCAGGCAGTCGCACCCATGTCTACGGACAGGCCGCGGAGGCGGCCGTCGCCCTGGCCCGCAAGCGTGTGGCCCGGCTTCTCGATGCGGATCCCGAGGAGATCGTCTTCACGAGCGGCGCCACCGAGAGCAACAACACCGCATTCTTCGGCCTGGAAGCGTACGGGAGGACCGAAGGCCGGCTGCACATCCTCGCCTCCGCGATCGAGCACGCATCGGTCCTCGATCCCTTGCGCGTGCTTCGCGGTCGCGGTTTCGAGGTCGAGCTCGTACCCGTGACGCCGGGAGGCTACGTGCAACCCGACGAAGTGGCCCGAAGGCTCCGTCCCGACACGCTGCTCGTCTCGCTCATGCACGCGAACAACGAAACCGGCGTTCGCCAACCGATTCGCGACGTGGCCTCGTTGCTCTCGGGGACGGGGGTCCTCCTTCACACCGACGCCGCGCAGACGTTCGGGAAAGACGTGGAGGACTTACGGGCGGCTGGATGCGACCTCATCTCGATCAGCGCTCACAAAACCTATGGCCCGAAGGGCGTGGGAGCGCTCTACGTGCGCCGGCATCACGGGCGGCGACCGCCCTTATCCCCGCTCCTGTACGGCGGCGGCCAGGAATGGGGCCTGCGCTCCGGGACGGTTCCAGTCCCCCTGGTGGTCGGTCTTGGGATGGCCGCCGAATTGGCTCGGACCGAGCACCTGTCGCGACGGAAGGCCGATCACGCGGTGAGACTCGCGTTTCTGAAGACCCTTGAGCGTGTCGATCACACGATCAACGGTGAACCCGATCGAACGCAACCGCACGTCCTCAACGTGTGTTTCCCCGGGGTGGACGGCGAAGCGCTCATGCTGGCCTTGCGTGATTCGCTGGCGTTCTCGAATGGTGCGGCGTGTTCCGCCGCGCGTTACACGCGCAGCCATGTCCTCCAGGCGATGGGTCTGGACGACGACCACATCGCCTCATCGGTACGATTCTCCTGGGGACCCGGTGTGGTGTCGATCCCCTTCGACGACTTGATCGAGGCCGTTCGAAGTCTCCGTGGCAGCGGGTTATAATGCCGACGCCGTTCAAAGAGTCGTAAAGGCATCGGAGCACAGGAATATCGAATCCTGCTTCCTGGTGCGCAAGAGGGCTCGGGTGGGGCGTTGAAAACTCAAGCGATCGCGGGTGAGACGGTCTGCTGGTTGGAGCCGACTTCCGTAGCGCCCGCGGTCGCTTGCTCTGGTTCCCTCCCCCCTTGTGGGGGAGGGTTAGGGTGGGGGGTTGGGGATGCGGCGCCGTAAACCCAGGACCCCCCACCCCAGCCCTCCCCCACAAGGGGGGAGTCACACCTCCTCATCCGTTCGGGTTTAGGGCTCATTGAACGGTATTGTTAACAATGAGTCCCTGTTGTGGCCGAGTCCGCGGCCGCGCCTCATCGAGAACAAGGCCCGCTCGGTATGCGCGAGTTCGAAATCCAACTGACCGCGATCCGCGGCAAGCAAGCGAACCGGTACTACTACCTCGTGATGTGCCCCCTGAAGGACTTACCACGTCTCCTGCCGTTGCCTCCACACGCGCTTCCTCCCGACTCTCCTTTTTTGCGTGAACCCGATAAGGGGCGCGTCGCCGAAATCGGCCACTACGTGGCTCAGCACAAGAGCAGTTACACAATTTCCGCGATCACCTGCGTCGTCGATCGCGATCTGACGTTCGAGCCCTTCACCGGACGATCGGGATCCTCAAACGCCGGCATCCTGTATCTACCACTGTCGGCGCGAATCCTGATCCTTGACGGTCTGCACCGTCGAAAGGGTGTCGAAGCGGCTCTGGAGGCAACTCCCGAGATCGCCGACGACACGCTTTCGATCGTCCTCTACGTCGATCCGCACCTGGACCGATCCGAGCAAACGCTATCCGACCTACGGCGCAACGCCACTCGCTCGGCCCGGTCGCAGGGCATCTACTGCGATCAAAGGGACGACAACGCCCGGATCGCGCGGGAGCTGACGCGCGTTGTCGATATCTTCTCGGACATGACCGAGATGACGCGGAGTACGATCTCGAACCGTTCCCTCAAGCTCTTCACCCTGAGCGCGATCTACCACGCCACGGAAGTCCTGCTATCCGGCAAGCGCGAAGAGACCTACGCAAATCGACTTGCGCTCGCCGCCGAGTTCTGGTCGGAAGTCGCCCGCCATATCCCGGATTGGCAAAAGGCCAAGTCGCGGAGCGTGAGCCCTGCCCAGTTGAGACAGGGCTTCGTCCACGCTCACGCGATTGCGCTGGCGGCGTTGGCGAGAGCAGGCAAGACGCTGCTGGAGGACTATCCCGACTCGTGGAAGCGACGTCTCAAACCCCTGCGGACGCTCAACTGGTCACGGTCGAACACCGCGCTCTGGGAAGGCCGGGCGATGATCGCCGGACGGCTCTCAAAATCGAATGTCAGCGTCGTGCTGACGGGGAATGCGATCAAGCAGCAGCTTCGCCTCCCACTGACCGAGGACGAGCTGGATCTTGAGAATCGGAAGTCAGGGAAACCACACTGAGCTTCGCCGATTGTTCCCGTTTAGGACACGGCCCCTCGGAAACGCTTCGTGCGATGCCACTCCACGTATCGCTCGCCAGGCCAAACGGCTTGATCCTCGGGCAGATACAGGGGTTTTCCGTGGTAGCTGGCAAGGCTACGAAACGCGGGGTCGGTGGCTTCTTCCTCGAACTGCTGATGGGCGACCAGCACCCGGTTCTGTCCGTCAATCGTCCATAGTCCATTATCGAAGAGCCAATGGGCATTCTTGCTGAGGGCGAGGCCATTCCTCGGATCGTTGTTGCGCGAGTCGGCGAACTGGTGAATGTGCGCCGCATCGACGATACAACCGGAATCGATCGTCGTCAGGCGGTAACCGGAGAGAGCGCACGTGAAGTGATAATTGTAGAGTATGTTAATGCGGAACCGAGCCTCACGGCCCTTTTTAACAGCCTCTTCCATGGGCTGTTTCGCCAGGATTTCGTCCAACTCGGCGTCCGCGGGCTGAGGTAATCCCGTGAGCGCATAGAGGGCGGCGCGTTCTTCGGCCGGAAAGTACTTGCCGATTAGCAAGTGCCGCGCCTGAATTCGCCATTCCGGATCGCTTGCACATTGCACAAAATCGGGCTCCAACACCGCGTATCGGGCTCGATTATTCTCCTTTGTGGGACGCTTGTCCGAATCCAGGACGCGCCAAAAACCGTCGGACGTTAAGTGGTAGAACGGGAATCGGACAAGGATCGGCTGTGGTCGTCGATGAGCAACGACGCTCGCGTACGCTGAGAATTGAAACGCGAGATTCGGTGTCAATTCCATGACGCCGTCCGGCGGGAGCTCGCCCCTCTGGACCAGGTCCAAGACGACCAATAACAGAAGTGGCTTGTGTGGGGCCGTGCCGTGTTTCGCGACGTAAAGACGAAGCTTCGCGATTTGATTCAGCCAATCTTCACGACTCGGCATCCGTTAACGACCCCTCAGCACGCGCCCCCGAGCGACGTTGCACACTAATGCAGCTAGGCTTTGCCTCAAAGGGTATGGTCGCTCTGCGGAGCAACTCGCAGGGTCGGGCGGAAATTCGCTGTCGGTTGATGTTCCGCGAAGGAATTTGAACAGACACCGATTCCTCTCGCGCTTACCTAGCTCCGGAGACGCAGCTCAGCATGCCGGCATAGCGAGGCGGTAGATAAACTGCGTCCGTCTCGACCGATTCTCGAATCGCTACCTGATTTCGCCAGCGGTAGCATAACGAACAACAGATCCAAATTGTACATGGCTCTGTTTGCGGGAGCCCTTGACGAGGGGTCACCTCTGGCGACTCGATCTGAGTCTTGTAACGTCCAGCCATTTCTCTCCGGATTTAGCGTGAGCCCGGTTTGCACGATCTATAGCGCGCTTCGCGGAGCCCATCGTTGCCGGCCTTCATTCACTCTCTTCTTCCAAAAACTGCGGGGTACACGGGCAATCCAGAGATAAGGCGACGAATTTCGGAGCAATCGTCCAAGAATTCTTCGGGGCTCACATCGCGATAACGCCAGCATGAGAACAAGGGCGCCACGGAAACTTTTGCCAAGTCGATCGCTCGCCCCAAGTACTCCAGCGCCGTGACCTCATCCCCGTCTGCCCAAGCAGCCACAGCAAGACACTGCATACTGTTCGCACTGTCTACCAGTTGGGATCGCGAACGCGCCACGTCCATCACTCTTCTGAAAAGCTCAGCCGGTGGGCTCGAATCTCTTCCCCATCGAGCCATAGCGAGATTGAAATTATCTATAAGTTCATTAAGTTGAGATTTTTTAAACCGGTGATCTTTCGGAGTCAAAACTTCAACCGCCTCCTCCCAACGACCGGATCGGATCAAGAGAAGAGAAAACTGATGGCTTACCGACCACCGGCGCTCCGGCCGTTGTGGACAGCTTTGCCATACATCTCGGAACAGAGAGACTGCCAGATTGGAATGCAAGTCGTGTCTGCTAAGATCAAGCGCGATCTCGTATTTCGACTCCCAATCCAGGTCCTGAACGGCGGGAGCCGCGAAAGCATCGGCGACACGCGTAGGATCTATAGAAATCAAAATATGCATCAACCTAACAATATAAGATGATTTGATATTTTTGGTGTTCAATAGCACAAACGTATCTTCAATTGCTTTTTCTTTATTATTCATGCTGGCGCGTATAAGCGCCCTGTAATAAAGGGCTTCCGCGTAATCTTTCGCGGATGAAAGAACGCGTTCAACGATTTCCAGTGCGTCACTCAAGCGTCCCTCGCCATATTTCACCCTCGCAATTGCGGCGAGGACTTCTGGATCCTCGCTGAAGTTCTGCTGAACCTTGCTCAACTGCTCCGAGTTCAAATAGTTCACACCCTTAGCTGCCTGCTCCAACGATACCAAAACCCCATCTCGGTCTCCCGGGTTGGTGTTGATCAACTCGTCGACAAGCTTCCTGTACTCTTTCGCCAAGCGGCTTCTCGGACGGTCTCGGACGAAGATAGACTGGTTAATAAGTGAAAGACTATTGTAATGATGAATTGTGGCCGCAAGCTTGCGAAAGTGAAGCTGCGAACGAAACGATTTGATTCTCGTTCTGAGAATCTCATCTTCGTCGTCGAGATCTGGGACGTTAGACATGACAAAGTGAAGCGCAATGTCTTTCAAAAGCCCACCGTGTTTCTCGCCACGGATCGCTCGACAAACATCGTCTAACCCGGAAAGGTTCTGTTCGTTCGGAAAGAAAAGAACGACCACGCTATCCGGTAAATGACGTGTACAAATACCTTCAACGTCCGTATGTCCAGTGCGCGAATCAATAAGGATGTAGTCTGGATTTGTGAATGCCAATAATTGGGTCTTGGTATCCTCAAAGAATACAAATCCATCCAAGTTTTCGTACAGATGAATCCAGTCGATCTTGGCGAGAGCTCTCCGATAGTGAGCATCCTCTCTGCCAGCGGGCATGATATAAATGTTTCCAGGAACGTCTGGAAATACTTCCGCTTTAAAGACATAATCTCTAATATCCGGTGATCTTCCGGTTGAGATGTATTCAGTAACGTATTCGACTACTCCGGGATGAGGTTGTGGGGGACGTAGACGTTCGAATGTAGTGAGTCCGGGAGCCTCAAGGTCAAAATCAACGAGAACGACGCTACGACCACGTCGGGCCATTTCTACGGCCGTGTTGACGAGAGCCATCGTCCGGCCGACGCCACCCTTAAATGAGTAAAATGTTATAGTGTGCATCTCAACGCCTATCATTAAACGGCGATCAAATTGAAGGATCGAGCTCTCACTTGATGTCGTCGGACCTCGGCCGCCGGCAGCGAACGAAAACGTGCGCTACCCTGAGAGCCGAGCCGCGAACTCGATTCGCGCTGAGATTCGCAAAACTCGCGCCTAAGCTGGGCAACGAGCTCTGGATTCTGCCGTAGAGATCGGAGATAGGCATTGTTGCCTCGATTTGGCAATAACCGACCACGTTCCCACCGTGAAATACTTGCTTCGCCGAGGCCAGTGATCTCAGCAAACTCTGCTTGACTGAGGCGATGTCGTTCACGTATCGCCTTGATCTCCGCAGGAGTAAGGAGCCCAAGAGACCGACAAACGGACTCGTGACGAACTCGAAGGGTTTCTTTAGTAACAAACGATTTGCCACATCGATCGCAAACTTCCACTGGAACGTTCGTCGCGCGAACCGTGACAGTCGCGGCGCCGTCATCAGCGTGGTCGAACACTTCGTCCGTATACGCTAGACGGAGCGATTCGTTGCCACAGTTGGGGCACGCTCCGAATTCACCGGCGGCGGGAGTGCCGCCGAATGTCACAGGTATCCGCTCCAAGGCGAGCCCCCTTCTTTGAAGACTCTGACGTATTCGGTAGTGTGGAGAAATAGCCTAAAGGTTCAAGGCTGAACTTTTCGGAACGAGAAGACCACGTGCATAGATATTTCCAGAGTTTAGTTGCAACCGCTGAAACTAGGTGCATTGAGACGGGCACTTACGGTCGTTCCGGGTGAAAGCTCATGATGTGTACTCGGTCCCGAGAAGCACTCTCATCTATTTTTAACTTGATATAAATATCATAGCCATAGGGCCGTTTCATCACGTAGCCATTACCCGGGCAGTATTTCTCGTTGTTTAATTCGACCTCCACCATGGGAAAGCCGTCCTGGAGCAAATCAAGAATGAAATCGATGATCACATATTGTGATTGACAGGTTTTGTAGATCGCGAGCGTGTGCTTCGCCTCGCGTTCGACCGCATGATCAATAAAAAAATCACACTCGTCCAATAGCTCGATCAGCCGCGTTCTGATGGCGGCGATCTTTGCGTTATCTTGCGCCATTGCGTCGCCATTCCTCCCAAACATGCCAAGTCCGCTAGGATCCCGGCAACATAATACCTCCTCTTCGTAGGAAGCACGAGAAAGTTGAGAATGGGACAGCTGGCCTTTCTGTTACATCATATGACGTGTATCGGCATCGCGTCAACGCTCTGGCTAGTCATTCAGCTCCGAGAAATACCACCCCCCGCCGAGTCCGATATTCGTAAGAACGGGTGGCGCTGGGCAGACCTGGGTCGGAGAAGGCAAAACACGAACGGTCTCGAAGACAACTTCGAGAGCGATCTCGACCAGAAGCAGGGGAA
>DAIDJG010000343.1 GCA_027451445.1 Singulisphaera sp. | reverse complement strand
GGACAAAATCGAGACACCTGCTGGGCGAAAACTCCTTGCCAAGCAACTGAGGGACTCTCATCCGAAGGAATACCGCGCGGCGATTTGATCAGCCGACCCGTCAAAACGCGCAACTTCAAAATTCCCAAGGGGGGGAGTTATATGTGCTTTCCCGCGCGAACGGGAATAGGGAACACGGCGATATCTCCCATCGCCAACCCCCGGTAATCGCCCTCCGCGAGAACCAGGTGGTCCGATCTTTCAATCGCCTTCGCGTGCCGTATAACAAGCGTTATGCCGCTTGCGTTCGCGGGGTCGAGCGCGCGAGGCGGTTGGGGCGGTTCTCACGCGGGGGAGACTTTCGATGCGACTTCAACGTCTGCTGGTCACCGGCGTGTCGTTGGCTCTGTTGGTTGGCTTTTCCGTGGTCCAGGGCCAGAAGGCGGACAATGACACACTCCGCACCCTGGATGCTCGAGCATTTTCGATCCGATTGCTGCTGGGAGTCGGTGACACGCAGGAGCAGACGTGGAGCGGCAAAGTCAAGCTCGACAAGGGCGACGTGCTCGGCGTCGAGGGATGGCGGTTCCGGCAGGGCGATCGTGTGACGGGCGTTGACTCGTGGGAGGCGCAGTCGCGGCTCACGGCCAAGGCCGCGAACAAGAAGGCCGCACAGAAGAAGGCGACCCCGAAGAAAAAGGCCGCCGTCGCCAAGGCCGCCGGTGGGGGCGGGGCCAATCAGGGCGTCGTGGCCAACGGCGTCGTCATCACGCTCAAGACGCCCGAAGAGGCGAAACTGACCGTCGAGACCGAACGGGGCAACTTCACCATCGCCCTCGCCGAGCTGGCCGACGGCAGCGTGCATCGACTGCTCGACGGCCGGGTGGAAGCCCAGCGCGTGCCGCCGACCGTCACGCTCTTTGACGGCCCCGATCAGGAGGACTTTCCCTCGGCCGCCGCAGACCGCGGCGGAGCCGTCTGGGTCGCGTTCGTCGCGCACGAGGCTCGCGGGCTGGCCATTGGTGCCCCGTTCAAGGAGCGGCCCAAGAGCTTCGAAGATTCGACCCCAACCGGGGGCGGCGACCAGGTCCGCCTCGTGCGCTTCGCGGACGGGCAGCCAGGCACTCCGATTGAAGTCACCCCAGGCGGCCTGGACGTCTGGCGTCCCTCTGTCGCCATCGCGGGCGACGGCGCTATCGTCATCGTCTGGGCTGAGTTCAAGGACGACAACTGGGACCTCTTCCTCCGCAAGTACAACCCTGAAAACAAAGCCTGGTCCGAGCCCAAGCGGCTGACCGACAATCGCGGCACCGATACCGACGCCGTCCTCGCCACCGCCCCCGACGGCCAGGTCTGGATGGCCTGGCAGGCCTGGCGCGACGGCCAGGCCGACATCCTTCTCGCCCGCGTCGAAGCGCCCAACACCCCCGTCAAGATCAGCACGAGTTCCACGAACGAGTGGTCCCCTGCCCTCGCGATCGACAAGGGCGGGCGGATCCACGTCGCCTTCGACTCCTACGCGGCCGGGAACTATGACGTGATCCTCCGCACCCGAGAGACCGACGGCACCCTCGCCGACCCCGTCGGCGTGGCCGACTCGCCGCTCTTCGAAGCCCGCCCGAGCCTCGCGCTCGACCCTGGCGGCAGCGTGTGGGTTGCGTACGAGGAACGCACCAAGGACTGGGGCAAGGACGCCGAGAACCTCCAGACCGGCGAGGGATCCACCCTCTACCGCGGCAGCGCCGTGCGCGTTCGTCGCGTCGACGGCAAGCGCCGCTTCGACACACCAGATCCCGTTGAGCAAGCCGCCCAGCCGCTGCGCCTGCACAACAGCTTCCCGCGCATCGCGACCGACCGCTCCGGCCGGCTCTGGCTCGCCTACCGCCATCGCCACATGCCCAACAACTCGGCTGTCGGAGGCGTTTGGATCGAGCAAATCACCTCTCTGTCGGGACGGAACTGGGATGTCCCGCAGGTTGTACCTCGCAGCGACGCGATGCTTGACAACCGCCCCTCGCTGGTTGTCACGGGCGACGGCCCGCCGCTCATCGTGTACGACGGTGACAACCGCCTCCAGCGCGCCGGGGATGGCGTCGATCACGGTCTGCACATCGCCTCGCTCGTCCCGCCGTCGGGGATCAAGGCCGAGCCCGCCTTGACCGAAGTTGCCCGCACGGAACAATCGCCGGGCTCCGTGATCCATCCCAACGAAGCGGCTGACGTCGCACGTCTGCGGGCGTATCGGATCCAGGCGGACGGCAAGTCGTACCGGCCGCTTCGGGGCGAGTTCCACCGCCACACGGAGATCTCGGGCGACGGCGGCAACGATGGTGCGCTCGAGGACATGTGGCGGTACGCAATTGACGTCGCCAGCCTTGACTGGATCGGCAACGGTGACCACGACAACGGCGGCCACAAGGAATACACCTGGTGGATCACCCAGAAGACCACCGACCTTTACCATAGCGCCGGTCACTTCACGCCGATGTTCACCTACGAACGGAGCGTGGTTTATCCGAACGGCCACCGCAACGTGATGTTCGCCAAGCGAGGCGTCCGCACGCTGCCTCGGCTCCAGAACGAAGGGGGCACGGTGCACGATGAAGACACCAAGATGCTCTACGATCACCTGAAAGCCCTGGACGGCATCTGCGCCTCGCACACCTCGGCCACGGCCGGCATGGGAACGGACTGGCGCGACAACGACCCCAAGGCCGAGCCGTTCGTCGAGATCTTCCAGGGCCACCGCAATTCCTACGAGCACCTGGGCGCACCTCGCGTGGGCCGTTCGAACGCCGAGGCCATCGCGGGTCTTCAGCCGTACGGATTGGTCTGGAACGCATTCGCGCTCCAGTATCGCTTCGGGTTCCAGGCGTCGAGCGACCACATCTCGACCCACATCAGCTACGGCATCGCGCTCGCCGAAGAACCGACGCGCGAGGCCATCCTCGACGCCTTCAAACGCCGGCATTGCTACGCCGCCACCGACAACATCCTGCTCGACGTCCGCAGCGGCGATCACCTGATGGGCGACGAGTTCGACGCCGACGGCCCCGTCAAGCTCCGCATCCAGGCCCACGGCACCCGGCCCATCGCCAAGGTCGATATCATCAAGGATTTCGTCTACGTTTACTCGACCGAGCCCAAACAGGAAAAGGTCTCGTTCGAGTGGACCGACGACGAAACGCGGACTCCGCCTGTGAGCTGGTACTACGTCCGCGTGATCCAGGACGACGGCGAGCTCGCCTGGGGCAGCCCGATGTGGGTCCACCGTCGCCCGGCGCAGGCCGGAGAGTGACGCACCGATCTCCCGAGCCCAACTGGGCTCCCTGGAGTGCGGCGGCTTGCCGCCACTTTCGGCCCCTTTATTGACCGTCAGAAAAATAATGCCACACGCTTCGTGGGTTTGCTACACTGGATGGCATGAGGTCGCCTGGCTCGGCTGCCGAATTGGAGCGCCGACGGCTCATTGCCGTCCAGCGCGTACTCGACGGATACCCGATCGAGGAGGTTGCGGACGTCCTCGGTGTCCACCGCAGGACCGTCTCCCGTTGGGTTGCTGCTTTCCGCGCGCTGGGAATCGCCGGTCTTTCGGTGGGTGCGTCGCCCGGCCGACCCCGGAAACTCACCAGCACCCAAGAGAAGATTGTGCTCCGCTGGCTCTCCGACGACCCCACCGAGCATGGTTTCCAGACCTCACTCTGGACGGCCGACCGACTGCGCCAACTCATCGAGCGGGAATTGGACGTCACCTTCAACCCGCGATACCTCAGCTCTTGGCTGCGGGACCGCGGGTTCACCCCGCAAAAGCCCCAGCGAGTTCCCCGAAAGCGCGACCCAGAAGAGATCCAGAGGTGGCTCGCCACCGACTGGCCGCGGATCAAAAAAAAGCTAGGAGGCAGCAAGCCTGCATTGCCCTGATCGACGAGAGCGGGCTGATGATGGCGCCGCTTGTCCGCCGGACATGGGCGCTGCGAGGCGAGACGCCAAACTTACTTGAGAGCAGCGGTATTGGTCCGCGCGAGAAAGTATCCGTCGCCGCAGCATTATGGTTGACACCGCTCCGAGACCGACTCGAACTGTACTTCCAAACGTTGGTCAACGGATTCTTCAACCCCTGGAACGTCGCGGCTTTTCTTGAGGCACTGCTGCTCGCGGTGCCAGGCCGAGTCATCGTCGTCTGGGACGGTGGTCCAATGCACAAAGGGGATCCGATCCGTCAGACGGAGGAGGTCTTCTCCGATCGGATCACTCTGGAGAGATTGCCGCCCTACGCACCAATGCTGAACCCCGTCGAGCCGCTCTGGAGTTGGTTGAAGTATGGTCGATTGAGCAACTTCGCCGCTCGGGACGCCGCAGACCTCAATCAGCGCGTGTTTGCTGAATTGATCGAGGTGCGGCGGAGTCAAGAGTTCCTTCGAGCACTCTTCCATGCCTCCGAACTCCCACTGCCGCGGGCATTATTTTCCTGACAAGCAATAGAGCGGTTTTCACTGGCGTTGCGCATACCTGCATGGCCTGACATCGTTTTATGTTTGGTACCTGCATATTTTTGGGAGGGCGAGGCTCCGTCCGAGCCAGCCTTGTTCGGAGGACGAGTCTTCGAGTCCGCTGAACATCGCGTGTGATGGCGCGGTCCCCTGCGCGGCACGCGATGATCCATCGACCCGAAGACTCGCCGATAGATCAAGGCTGGCTCGAACGGAGCCTCGCCCTCCCCGCTGTCCGTAACGCGACCGATCAGATCTTTACGAACAGGCTGGCAACGCAGGAGGCGCCGAACAGCGCGCAACACGCGGCAGACGTATTCGACGGCAAAGACCCACCCCGCCAACCCCCCCCTTCCCAATTTTGAAGTTGCGCGTTTTGACGGGTCGGCTGATCAAATCGCCGCGCGGTATTCCTTCGGATGAGAGTCCCTCAGTTGCTTGGCAAGGAGTTTTCGCCCAGCAGGTGTCTCGATTTTGTCCGCCAGC
>DAIDJG010000342.1 GCA_027451445.1 Singulisphaera sp. | reverse complement strand
TGGGGACTGGCTCCGGACGTCTTCGGACGGTGCCTGTCCCCATTTCCACGCTTCTCGCTCCGCCGGAAAAGGGGGACAGGCACCTCGAAGACTCGGAGCCAGTCCCCCTTTTCCGGCTCCGCTTCACTTCCGGGACAGACTCTGAGGGTAATACAACCGCCGAACTCGGATCTCACCGATTTTTTAGGCGGAGCGAGTCGATACGGGCAGGACTTCGGCGCTCTCTCTATCTATATGCTCCGGGCAACTTGTTAGTTGTTTCCACCCGCACCGCGTGTTTGCACGGTACTTGCCGGGGGTTTTCAGTATTTTTTTGGTGGTAAGTATTTCGTCGTCGACCGACCGCGGGCGTGGGCGCGCGCTGCCCTGGGAGGGGGCGGGAGACCGCCGAGGTGGGGTGAAGCGACTTTGCCCCGGCCCTCCGGGTGACTCGTAAGTCAGCGGAAGGTGAAAATGGGCAAGAACCGCCATCAACTCGAACTTCAGGCGCCGTTGGTGTTCCGTTCGGAGATGACACGCTCGCAACGCGCGCACAAAGTCGGATGCGCCTCGCTTCGCCCGACCTCAGGCCGGAGGTTCCAGCAACGTTCGCACTTCGCATGCGAAGAGCGACTGGCATGAACCCAGAGCGCGGGGAGTTCCTGGCCGCGCGCGGAATCCGGGGGCGCCGATCCTCCGACTTCGATCTCCGACACGATCGCCATTGTGGTGAGCAAATCGCGGTTATGTTCCAGGAGAGACGACATCTCGGGGTCGTCGCTGCCGAGTCGGACAGATGCCTCCTGGGCGCTGCCGATCACTTTGGCTGAGCGAAGCTTCTCGAGCTCGCGCAGCACCTCGGTCCGCACGGCCAGGAGCCGCTGCCAGACATGATCACGCGCTTCGTCGTCGAACGCGGGATCGGGCTGTGGGAATTCGGCGAGGTGTACGCTCGCTGGTCGGGAGGCCCCGCTGGGACTGAGTTCCCAAAGCTCCTCCGCCGTGTGGGGGATAATCGGCGCGAGCAGACGGGTCAAGCCATCGTGCAGCCTTGCCAGCACGAACTGCGCTGCGCGTCGGTCTGGGCCTTTCGGCGACTCAGCATAGAGGCGATCTTTGAGGACGTCCAGGTAGAAACTCGAAAGCTCCACGGAGCAGAACTGATAGATTCGTTGATAGACCCGGTAAAACTCGAACTCCTCGTATGCCGCCCGGACGTCTCGGATCACGCTGTTGAACTGCCCCAGAGCCCAGCGATCAATAGCGTGGAGCGTCTCCGGGGCTACGGAGTTTGGATCGAACCCGGCGTAGTCTTCCAGGTTCCCTAGCAAATAACGGAACGTGTTACGAATCTTTCGGTAGGCCTCCGACATCTCCTTGATGCCACGCTCGCTCATGCGAACGTCGTCGGCGTAGTCCATGCTCGCGGCGTAGAGCCGCAAGACATCGGCGCCATACTGCTCGGTCGCCTTGACGGCCGAGATCGTATTGCCGACGGACTTCGACATCTTTTCCCCCTTCTCGTCGACAACGAACCCGTGCGTCAGCACGGTCTCGAACGGGGCGCGGCCGGTGCTCCCGACCGCGGTGAGGATCGACGACTGGAACCAGCCGCGGTGCTGGTCGGAACCTTCGAGATACATGAAGGCGGGATAGCCGAGGTTGAAGTCTTTCGAAAGAACGCCCCGGTGGCTCGAGCCGGACTCGAACCAGACGTCGAGGATATCGCCTTCCTTGCGGAACGTTGTCCCGCCGCACTTGGGACAGACGGCCCCGGCGGGCAAAAGCTCATCGACGGGTTTCGTATACCAGGCGTCGGCACCCTCGCGCCGGAAGAGGTCGCGGAAGTGTCGAACGGTCTCTGCCGTGAGCAGTTGCGTCTGGCAGGTTTCGCACCCGAGCGCGGGGATCGGCACACCCCACGAGCGCTGGCGGCTGATGCACCAGTCGGGCCTTCCTCCGACCATCGCGTCGATCCGGGCGCGGCCCCAGGCCGGAAGCCAGCGCACGGCGTCGATCTGCTTGAGGGTCCGTCCGCGCAGGTCGTTGCGATCGACCCCGATGAACCACTGCTCCGTGGCGCGGAAGATCACCGGTTTTTTGCAGCGCCAGCAATGCGGATAGCTGTGCACAAACGTGACATCGTGGAAGAGATGGCCCGACTCCTTCAGCATCGCCACGATCTTGGGATTGGCCTGGAACACCCCCTGGCCGACCAGGTGTTCGGGAGCTTCCGTCGTATAGCGCCCCGACGCGTCGACGGGGCTCAACGTCGGCAACTGGTAGGTTCGCCCCGTCTGATAGTCTTCGGTACCATGTCCAGGGGCGGTGTGGACGAGCCCCGTGCCGTCCTCGACCGTCACATAGCCTGCGAGCACGATCGGACTCACGCGGTCGATGAACGCATGCCGGTATTCCGCGTGCTCGAGTTCGCGACCGCGAACGCGGCCGACTTCTTCGAACTGAGTGACCTGCCGCAGTCCCATGACCTTGGCCACGAGCGCAGCGGCGAGGATCGTGTGGACGGTCGCACCTGTTGCCGGATCAACATAGCGAAGGCCGACATACTCCAGGTCGGGATGGGCGGCGATGGCAACGTTGGCGGGAAGCGTCCACGGAGTGGTCGTCCAGATCATCGCGTGCCATGGCCCATCGCCCCACTCGGCCGGGACGCCCGACACCATCGGGAAGTTGACGTAGATGCTCGGCGTTGATTCGTCCTTGTACTCCAGCTCGGCCTCGGCCAGGGCAGTGCGATCGGTGATGCACCAGTGGATCGGCTTGAGCTGACGAAAGACATAGCCGCCTTCGATTAAGTCGGCGAGGACGTCGAGGATGCCCGCCTCGTAGCGCGGGTCGAGCGTGAGGTACGGATTGTCCCAATCACCGGAGACCCCGAGCCGACGAAACTGATCGCGCTGGAGATCGACCCACTTGAGGGCGTCTTTCTGGCACAGGGCGCGAATCTCGGCGTGGCTCATGGTCGCGGCCTTCGCACCGAGGTCTTTGACCACCTTGTGCTCAATCGGCAGGCCGTGGCAATCCCAGCCGGGGACGTAGGGGCTGTCGTACCCTTGCATCGTGAGCGAACGAACGACGATGTCCTTGAGCACCTTGTTCAGGAGGTGCCCCATGTGGATCTCGCCGTTGGCGTACGGCGGGCCGTCGTGGAGCACCTTGGCCTCACAACCCGACCGGGCCTGGCGAATCTGACCGTACAGGTCTTCCTCCCGCCAGCGTGCCTGGATCTTCGGCTCACGCGCGGTGAGGTTCGCTTTCATCTCGAAGCGAGTGACGGGGAGGTTCAACGTCTCTTTGTAGGGTTTGGCGTTGGTGGACATGGATCCATGTTTCGTTGAGAGGCAAAGTCCGTAGACTGACGCCGAAAAGGCCGGCTCTTCCCGGTCGATGAAAAGTGGGAGACCTGTGGTCCTGTATCGCGCTCTATCAATAAAGCTCGTACATGTGCTCGCCGCCGTGAGCGGGGTTCCCGATAAGCGTTCTGCTTCCGAGATCAACGACGAAATCAAGGTGTTCCAACGGGATTCGACCGATCAGCATGGGGACTCCGTCAGAAACCTCCATCACATCCATGGTGCACGAACGCCCATGAATCGTAAGGCGGACGGCCTCATAAAGTGACGCTTCGGCGAGCCCCGCACTGCTCGTGACACGCTTTGAGGCGACCTTCGCGAGCCCAAGCTGCTGTATCAGCGAGGTCGGCAGGGACAATAACGTGGCGCCGGTGTCCACGAGTACATCGGTCACGACGACTCCACGTACCTGGTCGGGGGGCATGAGGCTACGCTGAACCGCCCATAGGTCTCCCGCGTTTTCGATCGTCGCCTCCGTCACCACGCGCCCCACAGTGTCGAACTCCATGACTTCCCCCCCAAAGATTCCCAAGACGTTGGCGCGGTTATGAAACTCGGCCGCGGCGTTGAGACGATCGCGTGCCGCTTCGAAGCGACGGACACTCAACGATCTTCAAGCTCCTTGAAGACGTCTTCGGCAGGAATAGCATCCATTAGCACCGCTCCGAAGGCGTCTAAACGCTCTACGGCTTCTTGTGCCCAAAGCCGGTCGATTCTCGAGCCCGCGAGGCCGAGACTCGACAAAAGCATGTCCGCCAACTCAGCTCGCTCCTCGGCGGGGAGGGCGAGAGCCTCTTGCAACACTTTGGCTGCCGTGGGTGTCATCGTGCCACTCCTCGACTACGATAGTCGCTCGATCGCACGTCGTCGGTACGCATCCGATTTCGGACTCAACCGGGATACCGATCGATTGTACCAAGGGTAATCCTCCGGCGAGGAGCAATTCCGCAACGAACATCACCCATCCAGCCGTTCCAACACCTTCCGGACCACCGTCCTCAGCTTCCCCTCCGCCTCCTGGGCAACCGCGATGATCTCTTCGAGGCTCACCGGCTTGAGCGCATCAGGCAGACACATGTCGGTAATGATCGAAAAGCCCAGCACCCGCAGCCCGGCGTGGACCGCCACCAAGACCTCCGGAACCGTCGACATGCCGACGACATCGGCGCCGATGGTCCGCAAGTAGCGGTACTCGGCCCGGGTCTCCAGGTTGGGTCCAACCACGGCTACGTAGACACCGCGATGGGCGACGATGTTCTCTTCGAGAGCCACCTGGAGTGCCAGTTTTTGAAGGTTGGCGTCGTAAGGCTCGATCAGGTCGGGGAACCGAGGCCCAAGCCGCTCATCATTCGGTCCGATCAGGGGGTTCATACCCAGCAGGTTGATGTGGTCATCGATGACCATCAGGTCGCCCTTGCTATAGAACGGATTCAACCCTCCCGCAGCATTCGACACGATTAAATAACGGCATCCCAGCTCCTTCATCACCCGGATGGGGAAGGTGACCTGGGCGGCAGAATACCCTTCATAGAGGTGAAAGCGACCCTCCATGGCGATCACCGACTGACCGGCGAGCGTCCCACAAACGAGCTGACCCTTGTGGCTCTGAACGGTGGAGTGCGGGAAGTGGGGAATCGCCGGATACGGGATCGTGGCCTCGGCAACGATCTCCGCCGCGAGGGCGCCCAGGCCTGTCCCAAGCACCACTCCAACCTTCGGCGTGCCGTTCCAGTGCGAACGGACGGCGAGCGTGGCTTCG
Source organism: Singulisphaera sp. (assembly GCA_027451445.1). Lineage (GTDB taxonomy): Bacteria > Planctomycetota > Planctomycetia > Isosphaerales > Isosphaeraceae > DAIDJG01. The sequence goes on along the minus strand of DAIDJG010000342.1, from coordinate 23,098 downwards.
AGAACCTGATCCCAGTCGTGGTATTTCATGGGGGAAGACAAAAGACGGTCGGGTGCGCGAAGTCGACACCGAGAGCAAGGCGTCCGGATGCGTGTCTCACCCGCGTAGTGCACACCCCAATGGGCGGGTTCAATCAAAACGCCGGAGCAGGCGGGAAAACCGGGGATCGCGCCGCAAGGCCTTCAAGTCAGGGTCACGTCGTACGTGATCAAGATGGCGATAACCCAACTCGAGCGCACGCTGTAACGCTGAGAACGAAAGGTCCGTCATCCCCAGGACCGCATAGCTGCATGCCAGGTTGTACCAGGGAATGTTGCGATCAGGCAGCAGTCGAACGAGCCGCTGGTCGATCTTGAGTGCGCGTCCGTACTCGCCCTTGGCCGCAAGGTTATTCCCGTGAACGCGCAGCGCGTCCGTGAAGAACGGGTCGCGTTCGAGGATGCGGCCGAGGAATTCCAGCTCGAAGTCGAGCTGGCTCTGTTCGCGAAGCCGCCGCGTCGAAGTTTCGGGAGCCGGGCCCTCGGAACTCGAGGAGTCACCCGGGCGTTCATGTGGTGCGGCCATCGGAAAGTTGCTCCCTTCCCGGCCCTGGAATCACCGAGCCCCGTTGGCGACGGAACCCGGCGTGTCGCAAAGCAACAAGATAGCCGGTACGAGGCGTGGCGAACAAGGAGCGTTCACCAATTTCTCGACGATCAGCCGACCAGGACCCGGGCCCACGCCCATAACGTGAGCCCGAGGCTGGCCTTGCTCGCCGTGTTTCTGGTTACAGATCCTCGATCTCCTCTTCCTCCTCATCTTCATCCAGGTCGTCGAGATCGTCGTCGTCGAGATCCTCGTCGTCATCGGCATCGATATCATCGATGTCGTCGAGGTCCTCGTCGAGTTCCTCCTCGTCATCAAAATCGTCGTCGTCAAAGTCTTCGTCATCATCCTCGTCGTCGAAGTCATCGTCGAGGTCTTCATCCTCGTCTTCGACCTCGTCGTCGAATTCCTCGTCTTCCTCTTCATCGCCGGGGTGCCGGTCGAGCGCGGGAGGCGTTAACCATTCCTCCCACGCCGGAGGGCCGGTGACGGGTTCGTCGAGCGTCGCGATCATGTCCAGACGGTCCAACATGAGGTCGGTCCTCAGGCCAAGGGTTATTGGGGATGGTCCATCCCCACTTGGATTTCTGGCAAGGTCCGGCTCGCCCCTGCGCGATCCCCACGATTGCCGAGGGCGGAGCCATACTGGTAGTCCACGCAGTCCCTGGTTGTCAAGTACGTAATTTGCAGAAAAGCGATTCTCCTGAAGGACATGGGGCTCGACGTCCCTTAGGCGAGTCGCACCGTCTGCCCGGTTGCCGCGGAGCGGGCAATCGCCTCGATCAGCCGGACCGTGTCGAGCGCCTCCTCGCCAGGGCAGCACAGCGGCGTTCCCGCCACAACGGCGCTGGCGAAGTTGCCGTCGATGCTCTCCGACGGTTCCGACAACGTACAAGATTCGGCAGCTTGCCCATCTCGCTCCTCTATCAAGCTTTGATCGGTAATTTGAATCCGTCCGCGCTCACCAAAGTAGTTCAGTTCGAATAGCGAACTTGCGGAAACTCCGGACAGCCCAAGCATCGCTGGCGTTCCATCCGCGAGCCGCAAGGCTGCGGCGGTGACGAGATCGAGGCCGGACTCCAACCGGCTTTGAACCGCGGCCGCCTCGATCGCGGGCTGACCAGCGGTCCAGAGGAGGGCATCGACCAGGTGATCGCCCGTATCTGCCAGGATTCCCCCGCCGGTGACTTTGGGGTCGAACCGCCAGGCGTTCTCCGCGCCACCGTGCGTTTCAAGCCAGGAGAGCGCGAGTGTCGCCGTGACCAGTCGGATCGGTCCGATCGTTGCCGCCGCGAGCCGTCGACGCGCTTCAGCAAGATAGGGGTTCAGCCGGTACTGATGGCCGACCCCCACTTTCAGCGCTCGCCCACGCGCCAGGTTCACGATATCGACGGCCTCCTGCACGTTAGTTGAGAACGGTTTCTCAACGAATACGTGGCAACCGGCCTGAAGCGCGTCCATCGCGGGTCGGTAGTGCGCGATATGAGGCGTAAAAATCGCGACGGCCTGGGGGGACGTTCGTCGCAGCAGTTCCCGATGGTCGGCAAAGACCCCTGCCTCCGTCCCTTTAGCGGATACGCGCGAGGCGAGCGACTCGGCTGCGGCGCGATCCCCATCCGCACAACCGACCACCTGGATCCCTTCGAGGTCCAGTAGCCGGTCCAGATGGATCCGGGCCGCGTGACCGCACCCGATGATCCCAATCCGGAGCTGTGCACCTGTCATCCCACGCCTCACTCGAATCGGAACTTTTCTACCGCTAAAACCGCGATCGCGGCACCATCCCAGCAAACCCGACGCGCCGGCGTCAAGAGATTATCCTACCCAGTCAAGGGCACGTCACAGTTTTTCGGAAGCGGTTACGAGAAAACCGCGTGCGTCACAACGGACCGGTCCGCCGGAGGGGTGCCGACCGCGCCGTTTCCTGGGGTACTCTATCATGCACATCGGAGTGTTCGTTCCTTTTTTCTTGGCTTCAGAATCGGCCGGGAAACTGTGCCGGATCGGTCGATTTGCCGGGGGATTATCGTCGACGCCGGCAAATCCGTTTCTCGCCGACAGCCCAATGAGCCAGGGGGCTTGAGTTCCGGGGCTCGGCGGATACAACAGGAGAAACGCGTGGGCACCATCGGCGCTGCCGCCAGACGCCCACCTCCTTCCACACAGGGCAAGCTGCGTGACGACAAACCCCTCTCCTGATTCCGGTTACGATGCTATCCTGGTCGTCGGATTCGGCGGCCCCGAGAAGCGCGAAGACGTGATCCCGTTCCTTGAAAACGTGGTTCGAGGCCGAAATGTACCCCGCGAGCGAATCCTCGAAGTTGCCGAGCACTACGATCATTTCGGCGGCGTGAGCCCGATTAACAGCCAGGTTCGCGCCTTGATCGAGGCGCTCCGACCGGAATTGGACCGTCACGGGATCACGCTTCCTCTATATTGGGGGAACCGAAACTGGCACCCCTTGCTTCCCGACACCCTCCGCGAAATGACCGGCGCGGGCGTCAGGCGGGCCCTCGCGTTGGTGCTCGCGGCCTACAGTTCGTATTCAAGTTGCCGCCAGTACCGGGAGGATATCGAACGGGCCCAGGCCGCCGTCGGCGCAGGGGCACCGGTTGTCGACAAGGTCCGCGTGTTTTATAACCACCCCGGCTTCGTGACCGCGAACGCCGATCACCTGCGTGAGGCCCTGGCTCGAATCCCCGCCGAACGCCGGCAAAACGCCCGACTGGCCTTCACGGCCCACAGCATTCCCATGTCGATGGCGCGCAACTGCGAGTACGAGCCACAGCTTCTCGAGACGTGCCGGCTGGTGTCCGAGGCTGCGGACGTCACTGCCGACCGTTGGAGTCTCGTCTACCAGAGCCGTAGCGGCCGGCCGGAAGACCCCTGGCTCGAGCCGGACATTCTCGACCACCTGGCCGAGCTCGCCGCAGCCGGCACAAAGGACATCGTGATTCACCCGGTCGGCTTCCTCTCCGACCACGTGGAGGTGCTCTTCGACCTCGACGAGGAAGCGCGTCTCACCTGCGAAAAGCTCGGCCTGAGCCTCCAACGGGCCGCGACCGTCGGCACTCATCCCGCGTTCGTATCAATGTTGAGGGAACTCATCCAGGAACGGCTCGATCCCACTCTCGAGCACCGCGCCCTCGGGTCGCTCGGCCCGAGCCACGACGTCTGTCCTGCCGACTGTTGCCCCGCGCCCGCCCGAAGGCCACCCATTAAGAGCTAACGGGCAACTGATAGAGCATCACGTAGACAATGACCCCGGTGATCGAAACGTAGAGCCACACGGGGAAGGTCATGCGCGCGATCTGAGCGTGTCGGACGAAGTCGCGCCTAAGTGCGCGGACGAGCGTAAGGACGACCAGGGGAACCACGCCAATCGCGAGCACCGTGTGTGATAGGAGCACGGTGAAATAGATGAGCCGCGAAGGGCCCATACCGCGGTAAGGGACGCTACCCGCATGATAGTGGTAGATCAGGTAGCACGTCAGGAAAATCGCCGAAACGGTGAGACTGGAGATCATGCACACGGCATGCCCTCGGGTCCAGCCGCCGCGGATCAAGAACCAACCTGTCAGCAGCAGCAGCGTGCACAGGCTATTGAGCGCGGCGTTCACCATCGGCAGGGACCGCACCCAGGGAGGCGCGGATACGGCGGCTCGGCTCCCACCCAGTCGTTGGGCCTTCGCAACGAGAGCCTTTAGTGCCTCGGGGTCGTCGGAATCGTAGTAGCCGACGACCTCGTTCCCGGGCTTCACCAGCGCGAGCTTGGCGCTATGTGAAACGGCTTCAGCCCCGGCCTTGCGGTCCTCGTCGCTGGACTCGGCGACGCCCACGTGGAACCGGTCGAGGATCAAGTGGTAGATATCATCCTTCGACCCAGTGAGGAACCACCAACGATCCGGATCGGCTTCGAAGCGCCGTGCGTAGGCCGTGAGCACCTCGGGCGTGTCGTGCTCGGGGTCGACGGATAGGCTCACGAGCTGAACGTTCGCGCGGGCGAGCGAACCTTGCAGCCCCTTCATCGTCGCCGTGATCCGAGGGCAGGAGGCCGGACAGCGAGTGAAGATGAACGCGGCGATCCAAACCCGATCAGTAAGATCGGCGTCGGTCACAGTGCGGCCGGAGCGCTCGGTGAGGCGGAAGGAGCCGAGCGAGAAGGGGTTCGCACCCAGATCCTGCCCCGCGGTGGACGACGGGACGCGAAAGGTCACCGTCGCCAAGCACACGGCAAACGCCAGTGCGACCGTTCCCAGGACGAGTGCGATACCGTTGCGATAAGAGGCAAGCACGCGTTTAACCAATCAGCGATTGCGTTCGCACCACCAAAGGCACGGCCGAACGTTCCAGGAGAACACTTGTCTCCTCGGTATCTTCCTGGTTGGGGTTTTCCTCCGACACTGGCTGCATCGCGATGTCGGGCACCAGGGCGAGCGTCACGATCGTGGCGAAAATCGCGGCGGGAATGAGGAACGCGTAGACCCATTTCCCTTCGAACTTCAAGTGCATGAAGTACCAGCCGACCATGCTCGCCTTGATGATCGCCATGGTGAGCAGTCCCAGGAGCAGGACCACCAACGTATGGTTCGCGAAGAAGTATGCATAGAAGTATTCTGCGATGGTGAACACCAACAGCCACCGCCAGACCTTCCAGTAAAGCGGCACGTGCGACTCGTGCGCCAATTCCTCCTCGCGCGTCACGTCCATTTTGACGTACGGCTGGTTCGGCTGTTCGATCGAATGCGGCCCGCCACCCGGGGTCGTCTCGGCCATGGAAAGGTTCCTCTCTTCTGTGCCGCAAAAATATAAAGGTGCGTCTACGACATCCGAGGGTCAGACCAGGTAGACGATCGTGAACAGGATGATCCAGACCAGGTCGACGAAGTGCCAGTACAGCCCGATCAGCTCAACGGGGCTATAATGGTCCTTCGTGTAGGCCTTGAAGCCGGAGAAGGTGGAGTTCAGCGTGAGGCACGCCAGCGCGATGACGCCTCCCGTCACGTGGGCACCGTGGAACCCCGTCATCGTGAAGAAGCACGAGCCGAAGAGACTCACGTTGGGCCGGAAGTGGCCGGTCGCGCTGATGCCCGGCGGATAATGGTGCCCCACCATTAACTGGTAATACTCATAAACCTGGATGCTGACGAACAGCGCACCGATCAGCGTGGTGGCCAGCAGGTACACGGTGCCCTTCTTGCGCTCGTCGCGCTGAAACGCGCTCAGGGCCAGCACCATCGCGACCGACGAACAGATCAGGAAGAAGGTGTTGACGGCCGTGAGGTCGATGCTGAGCGGGTTCGTGAGATGGTCGTACGGCTTGGGCCAACTGTAGGCCTTGAAGTGTTCGACCTCGGTCTTGGCACCCGCTGCTTCGAGCTCCTTGTGCAGCTTCTCAGCCTTTTCGGGAGTCAGACGGCTGACGATGTTGTGGTTGTGGGCAAGGTCATGCGCCTGTTCTTCATTGAGATCCGTGGCGCTCTTGATGATCGCCGCAACCCTCGCCGGATCCGATCCCACGTCCTCAATGAAGACACCCTGAGTTTTCTTCAGGTCTTCCAGCGGCGTGTTCGGGCTGTAGAGGTTCGAGAACGCCAGGGCCGGGCTCCCCGCGCGAAGCACAATGTACGACCCGATCAGCCCGGTGAAGAACATGATTTCCGTGGCCAGGAACAGCCACATGGCCACCTTGCCAGGCGTCACCGGCGGGTGCTGGACGGGCCTGTGACCGGCCGGGGTCACATGCGGAACGTGTGTGGCAGTCGGAGGAGCGGCGGTGTGTGCCATCGCGGAGATCCACCCTCGGAAGAAAACGCGCCTGGCGCTCAGGCCGGCAGCGGGTTGAGTAGCAGGAGCACCAGGATCGCGGGCAAGTACAGGAACGAAGCCCGCAACAGCCGGCGGGCCGACGAGTCGCCCACCTCGGCCCAGAACAAGACCGCGTACGTCAAATAGAACAAGCCCAGCGCCAGGGCGCCGACGAAGTAGTAAGGACCCGCCAGACCAATCAGCGCGGGCAGTAACCCGGCCGGAATCAGCGCCAGGGCATAGCCCGACGCCTGCCGGCCCGTCATCGCGCCCGCGGGGTCGAACAGCGGCAGCATCTTGTGCCCACCTCGGCGATAGTCGTCGCGATAGATCCAGGCGATCGCCAGGAAGTGCGGGAACTGCCAGAGGAACACGATCAGGAACAGCGACCACGCTTCAATGCTCAACTGCCCCGTCGCCGCCGCCCAGCCGATCACCGGCGGCAAGGCCCCCGGCACCGCACCGATCGCCGTGTTGAGCGTCGTCCGCCACTTCATCGGCGTATACACCCCGACATAGAGCACGAACGTCGCCAGCGCCACGGCCGCCGCCGTCAGGTTTGCGCCCAGGGCGAGGATCACCAGGCCCAACGCAGCGAGCACGCTCCCGAACACCGCCGCCTCGACCGGCGCAACCCGGCCGCTGGGCAACGGACGATTCACCGTCCGCTTCATCCGGCGGTCGCGGAACCGCTCGATGTACTGGTTCCACGCACTCGCACCCCCCGCAACCAATCCGGTGCCGAGCAACGTCAACAGAAGCGTGGCCGGATGCGTCGCCTGCCGCGCACCGAGCACAAAGCCCGTCGCGACCGTGACCAGGACCATCACCGCGATCCTGGGCTTGGTGAGCGACACGTACGCGGCCAGCTTGCGTCCGCTCACGGCCCACGCGACGTCGGTCGGGGTTTCGGCCAGGCCGGGATGATCCAGCGTCGCCACCGTCTTCACGCGACTGCCTCCAGATTCAAGGGGGCGTTTCGGGTCTGCAAGGGAGCGGGAGTCGCCGCGGTCCCCGCGTTCAAATGTCGAAAGGTACGCAGGGTCAATACCACGCTCGACGCCAGAAGCAAGGCGCCGTTGGTCTGATGCCCCGTCCGCACCATCGCCTGCCACAGCGTTACCGAGCGGGGGATATGGTCGAACGGCAACAACAGCCACCACGCGATCACTCCCAGCGCAACCTGAAAGGTCACCGCCAAGGCCATCGCCCTGGCCGCGGGCACCAGTGCAGGCACTTCGCCCCTGTGCCGCTCGATCCGCCAGGCCAGCACCGCCGCATGACTCCAAACCGCCAGCGCCATCACCGAGTGAACGACCAGCGCGACGACCGTGCCGTAGTGCCGCAGCCACGCGCCCAGCACGATCTGCGCATAAACCAAAACCAGCGTGACCGCCGACCGCCTCCGCAAGTGTAACCCATCGGCCTGCGGGGAAACTTTCGTCGCCCAGTCTCGCCCGGTCAGCACACACAAGCTCACCATCAGCCCGAAAAACGCCTGCCCCATCGCGCCGTGGACGGCCGCGAGGAAGGTCGATGTTTGCGTGACCCGGGTGCCCCCCAGGATCCCCTGGACAATCACCGCCACGAGGGCCAGCACGCCCAGCACCTTCATCCACTTGCGACGTTCGAAGGCCAGGAACCACCCCGCGAGGAAGATGGTCCCCAGTCCCACGGCCGCGCCGTAGAGCCGGTGCGTATGCTCGACCCGGACGCCGAACGGGGCGTTCCAGAAGTCGTACAGGAACATGTTAACGTGAAACGTCGTGGGCCAGTCGGGCACGGCCAGACCGACGCGGTACGTCGTCACCGAGCCGCCGACGAACAGCAGCGGCAAGGTGAAGACCGTCGCGCAGAGCGCGACCCAGTGCGGACCGCGACGGTAGGGCGGTGGCGAAAGGTCTTCGGACGTTTCAGGGACGTCGGGAATCATGGATAGTAACGGGCAAACCGAAGTTGCGGACCCGGCCAACCCGCCGGGTCCAGGGAAAACGAGTGATCCTCACAAAATGGGGACTGGCTCCGAGTCCTCGAGGTGCCTGTCCCCATTTTGTGAGGGCATTTCAATCACCCCCCATGACCGGATCGAGCGGGCCTGCCTGCGGCGGCCGCTCCTCGGTCTGGGGCAGGTAGTCCTTGTCCATCCCGGGAACGCTGTACTCGTACGCAGCGTGATAGACGGTCGGGATGACCTCGAAGTTGTAGTGCGGCGGCGGCGAAGGAGCGGTCCACTCCAGCGAGTTCGAGTGCCAGGGGTTCGCCGGGGCCTTCGGTCCCGCCACGATGCTGTAGAGAAAATTCCCCGCGAACAGCAGTTGGGTGAGCCCCAGCAAGAACGCGCTGTAGGACATGAACTGGTTCATGCCGATCACAGCCGAGTTGTTCAGATACTGGAACCCCGTGTAGTCGGCGTAACGGCGAGGCATGCCGTGCATCCCGACGATGTGCATCAGGAAGAACGTGCCGTTGAAGAAGATGAAGGTCAGAATGAAATGGATCTTGCCGATCCGTTCATTCATCAGCCGCCCGAACATCTTCGGAAACCAGAACGTGATGCCTGCGAAAATCGCGAACATGCTGCCACCGAAGAGCACATAGTGAATGTGGCCGACGATGAAGTAGGTATCGTGAATATGCATGTCCACCGGGGTGGCAGCCATGAAAATCCCCGACAAACCGCCAATGATGAACATCGCCACGAACGCCATCGCGTTGAGCATCGCCGTCGTGTACTGAATGCGGCCGCCCCACATCGTCCCCAGCCAATTAAACACTTTGATGGCCGAAGGGAGGGCGATCATCATCGTCGACAGCATGAACGTCGCGCCCAGGGCGGGGTTCATGCCCGACTGGAACATGTGGTGGCCCCAGACGATGAAGCCCAGTCCGGCGATGCCCGCGATTGCGAAGACCATCGGCTTGTAGCCGAAGAGCGGCTTGCGCGCGAACGTTGCGATGATGTCGGAGACCATGCCCATCCCCGGCAGGATCATGATGTAGACCGCCGGGTGGGAGTAGAACCAGAACAGGTGCTGCCACATCAGCGTCTGCCCGCCTCCGACGATCGACGGCGCATTGGCCACCGACCAATTCGTGGGCGTGAAGAAGTTCGTCCCAGCCGTTCGATCGAGCAACTGCATGACGAGCGCCGAGGTGAGAACCGGCAGCGCGAACGCCTGCAGGATCGCCGTGATGAACAGCGACCAGACGGCCATCGGCATGCGGAACATCTTCATGCCAGGCGCCCGGAGCATGATGATCGTCGTGATGTAGTTGATCGACCCCATCAACGACGACACACCCGCAAACAAGAGCGCGATGAGCCACCACGTCTGACCGTTCAGCGAACCCGGGGTCGCCCACTTCGCGACCGAGAGGAGCGGATAGCTCGTCCACCCCGCTTCAGCCGGCCCACCCTCCACATAGAACGAGTAGAGGATGGCGATCATCGCGAAAGGCATGCACCAGTACGAGTACATATTCAGCTTCGGGAACGCCATGTCGCGCGCCCCGATCTGGAGCGGGATCAGGAAGTTGCCGAACGTGCCGGTGAGCAGCGGAATGATCACGAAGAAGATCATGACCGATGCATGCATCGTGAACAGCTTGTTGAAGTATTCGGGGGGCATCCGGTACCCGAGCGACGGGCTCGACCAGAGCGCCTTGCTCAGGATCGGCATCGGCGACCAGGGCCAGGCAAGCTGCCAGCGAATCGCCATCGCGAGCAAGCCGCCGATGAGGAAGAAGATCAACCCCGAGAACAGGAACTGGATCGCGATGACCTTGTGGTCGGTCGAGAAGACGTACCGCTCGATGAAGTTGCGGTTGTCTTCATGGTGATGGTGGTCGTCATGACCGTGACCGTGACCATGGCCGTTGGCGTGGGCGGCATGCTCCGCGTTCATGATGTTATTTCCCCCCCTGGGCAACGGCCGCGATCTGACTCTGGTTCTGCTCCGAGAGTTTGCGCTGCATCCACTCGTCGAAGTCGGCCTGGTTCTCGTGAACGGTCACCTTGCTCCGCATTTTGTAATGTCCCCACCCGCAAAGCTCAGCGCACAAGAGTTCGTACTGCCCCGCGCGGTCGCAGTCGAACCAGACCGGGATCTTCAATCCCGGAACGGCGTCCTGCTTGATCCGCAACTGCGGCAGGAAGAACGAGTGCAGCACGTCGCCCGACTGGAGCCAGATCAACGCCGGCTTCTCCAGCTTCTCCGCGGACTTCACGAAGTGAAGGTCGTTGACGAGGTGGAGATCGTCGGTCGTGTGCAGCTTGCCGTCGGGCCCGGCATAGCGGATCACCCACTGAAACTGCCTCGCCGTGACCTCCGCCAGCGGCAAGACCTTCGGCGCTGAGCTGCGGAACTTGATCTCGGCCCACGTCCCCATCTGGTAAAGCGCGATGAAGACCAGGATCGCCGCCGGGATGATCGTCCAGATCACCTCCAGCCGCTGACTGCCGTGGAAGTACGTCGCGACGCTCCCCGGCTTGTCGATATACTTCCACGACACCCACACCAGCGCGATCTGGGTGCCGATGAATACGATGCCGGTGATCCAAAGGATGATCAGAAACAGACTGTCGATCTCGCGCCCGAACTTCGAGACCGCGTGATATGGCTCATTCGCCGAGTTCGGGAGCCACCAGTCGGGTGAAAAGGGCGCATAAACAAAGGCCCCGATGCTGAACACCGCGGCCAGGGCAAACAAGATACTCCAGTAACGCACGGAAACGCTCCCTTGGACGGGCCTCGCGGAGGCCGAGGAGACGGTCAAAGCCCCCTCCCGGACACGAGTGCGACGCTCACAGACTCCGACGAATTTGCGGTGCAGGTCTCAAGGACTGCGTTCGACCCTTCACATCTCGGCCGAACGCAGTCGTGTGATCTGAACTCTCACGTGCTCATTTCGTGTTTCCCGCCTTCGGATCGGCGGGGGGCGGCGAATCCGCAAGCAGAGTTGTGTTGCTCAAGTCATATTTCGGTTGCGCGACCTTCGGCGCCGACGTCGGCGGGGCCGCCGGAAGCGTCGCCCCTTCCAGCAGCTTGGGCTCGTAGGGCAGGGCGAGCACGAAGTTCACCACGTCCCAAACCTTCTCCGGCTCCAGCGTGGGAACGTGCGCGGGCATCTTCGCTCCATTGATCCCCTTCGCCACGCGCCAGTAGATGTCGATCGGCCGCCGACCTCCCTTGTACACGCCCCGGTTCAAGTTGGCGGGACGGAGCGGCTCCTTCCAATCGTCGAGCGAATCCTCCCATTGCTTCTTGATCTGCGCCAGCAGAGGCTTCAACTCGTCAGCGGTCGGTTCGTGTGCGGAGCCATGATTCGCCATCTCGAACCGCTTCCGCGCGATTCGCTCGGCTTCCGCATCCAGGCGCTCACCACGAGTGCTCGGATCGCCGCCGAACACCACATAGTTGAACACGTCCTGCGAGATGAAGCTCGGCCCGTTTCCCAGGGCTTGCGGCCCGTGGCACGAAGTGCAGTCGACCTTGTTCCCGGTCTTGTTCAAACCCAGGAACAACTCCTTACCGCGCTGAATGCTCTCGGGCGTCGACTCGGGCTTCGGGATCGGCGGATTCATCACCTGGCTGTCCGCACTCTTCCACTTGTTGGCAACAGCCCTCAGAATCTCGCCGCTCACCTCGTCCGATAGTGCGTTGGGATCCTTTTCATCCGCGATACCCGCCTCGCCGATGAGCGCCAGCTCCGTCTCGCCTCGGAGGCTAAGGAAGATCACGTAGTCGATGACCTGCTGGAACTCGCGTTCGGTCAGCATGGCGTCGAAGGCGGGCATCGACGTCCCGTGCAGACCGTAGCGAATGGTCTTTTCCAGGTCGGAGCGTGTTGGCTTCTGACCGGTGTTGGTCGAGGTGAACTTGAAGATCCCCTTGCGATAGTCGCGGGGACGGGGATATAGGAAAGGCGCCGTGGGGCCATCACCGGCTCCCGACACGCCGTGGCAGTGGAGGCAATGCTCGCGGTACAACGCAAAACCGCCGCGAATGGGGATCGTTCCCGGAGTCGAGGTCGAGGAGCCGACCGCCACGTGGAACGCTTGAGGCTTCGCGCCATCGTCGAAGTGCCGGTGGCTCGCCAGCCGCGCTCCGCCCATCGGCAATCCCGACCCGACCGGCACATGAATCTCTCGAGGCTCAGGCCCGAACAGATTCCCGAGCGCCTTCCGGACCGCCGCCTGCATGGTCGGCTTGTCCTTCAGCTCGGTCTGGAGACTCGGGCTGTCCACATACTCCAGCGGGCCGGGGTCGAACATCTCGCCGCAGCCGGCCAGGCTGACGGTTCCCGCAATCAAGGCCCAACGAAACCGCGAAATCACGCGTCTGTCCTCCCAACGCGGGCGAACCCGGACGGTCATAACGGCCCTAACCCCACAACGCACCCCCGGGCCAGATGTGGCCCGGTCGGCGAGTCGCAAAGGGCCGCACTCGACCGAGCACCCATCAAAGCTCGTGTCCCGAGCGGCGGAGCGGAAGTCTACGGCGGGGGAATGCCTATTGTGGGTACGCACCCCCCTACCGTCAAGGCAGCGGAAGTACCACCACGGCCAACATCCTAGCCGCCCCGAAATCACCCCACAAGGGCCACCGGCATTTCGTTGTTTTCGGTCTTTACGAAAATAACGTAACATCCAAAAACCCCGTAATTCTTGACGCTGACTTTAGTTTGGGCAAGCGAGCCGCCGATCGTAGAGGGACGTGCGAACCAAGATCTCACGCCCGATGGAACGTCCCAAGCGCTCTCGGCGCTACGGCTACGACGCGCGCTGGTGGGGCGAAGCGCCGAAGGTCGGGCCCGACAAGCGCACATACTGGTCGACCACGCGTTCTCCGCTGCCCTGCCTGTTCTTCATAGCGCCCATTCTGCTCACCTATGAGATTGGTATCCTCTGGCTGGGGGGCGAGTCGGCCGAGGCCTTGCGCACAGGGGCCGACGCCTGGCTGCGCCAGGGGCTGGCCCGAGTGGGGGTCACCGACCAGTGGCTTCTCCCCTTGAGCCTCGTTTTGATCCTGATCGCCTGGCAGGTCCTCGAGCGCCGGGACTGGCGGTTCCCCGCCTCCACCACGCTCGGCATGGGACTCGAGAGCCTGGTCCTCGGCGTCGCGCTCGTGGGCATGAGCCGCCTGGTCGATCTCGGCTTCAACTGGCTCGAACACACGCGCGGTCACGTCCTCGCATTGCCCGGCGGCTCGCATGCCGTTTCTCCGGCGAGGCTCATCGGCTTCCTTGGTGCGGGGGTCTACGAGGAGACCCTGTTCCGGTTGATGCTGATCCCGGCGATCTTCTACGCCCTGCGCACGTTGCAAACGCCTGGTGTCGTGGCCTGCACTGTGGCCGTGACGGGCTCCGCCTTGCTCTTCTCGCTGGCCCATCACGCGGGCACACCGGGCGAGGCCTTCACCTGGTTCGCCTTCATTTTCCGATGGCTGGCGGGCGTTTACTTCGCCTGGGTGTTCCTGGCGCGCGGGTTTGGCATCGCGGTTGGCACGCACGCTGCTTACGATGTGCTCGTGGGCTGGCTCGGCTGGCACCTGTGAGAGTCGGTCCCGAAACGGGAGCGGAGCCGGAAAAGGGGGACTGGCTCCGAGTCTTCGAGGTGCCTGTCCACGTCGAAACGGGAGCGGAGCCGGAAAAGGGGGACTGGCTCCGAGTCTTCGAGGTGCCTGTCCACGTCGAAACGGGAGCGGAGCCGGAAAAGGGGGACTGGCTCCGAGTCTTCGAGGTGCCTGTCCCCCTTTTTCGGCGGAGCGGGCCACTCTTCGTCTCCGCGCTCTGACGTGTTCGTGGCTTGGCTCGGCTGGCATCAGGGAGTCGGTGCGAGCGCAGGCTCGTCGGTGTAAGGCCCGGGGACCAACCCAGTGCGGATCGTCCATCTCTCCGACATTCACGTCTGGCGTTACACGTTCAACCCCCTCCGCATTTTGAATAAGCGTGCCATCGGCATGGCCGGCCTGGTGTTGCGACGTGCCCGCAAGTTTCGCCTGGAACGCCTGCGCGCCGTGGTGGACCGCGTCCTGAGCCTTGACGCCGACCACATCCTGATCACCGGCGACCTCACCACCACCGCGCTCACCGCCGAGTTTCGCGACGCCCGCTCCGCGCTCGCCGACTTGCTCGTCGATCCCGCGCGTGCCACCGTGATCCCCGGCAACCACGACCGCTACACCACGGGCTCCGTACGTCGCCAACACTTCGAAACCTGGTTCGGCGACTTCGGCCCGAGTCGCACCTATCCCTGGCTCCGTCCCCTGGACGACCACACCGCGATCCTCGGCCTCGACGCCACCCGCTCCCACATCTCCGCCACCGGCCGACTCCCATCCGACCAGCTCGCCGCCGCTCGGGCGCTTGTGGAAGATGCGGATCGACATCCCGAGCGCCTGATCATCGCCTGCCACTACCCCGTTGCCGCCCCACCGACCTACGCTGCGGAGCTCGACCACAAACGGATGAAGAACGCCCCCGAGGTCCGCTCCTGGCTGGCCGGGATCGGCCCGCACCTCTTCTGCTGCGGCCACGTCCACGCCGCCTGGGCGTTCGTCCCCCCCGACGTCCCCAACCAACTCTGCCTCAACGCCGGCGCCCCACTCCTCCGCGACCGCACCGGCCTGCGCCCGCCCGGATTCCTCGAAATCGTCCTGCACGACCGCGACGTCAGCGTCATCCACCACGCCTGGTCCGGAACCGAATGGACGATGAAACCGCTCTGGCAGGATCCCCAGTTCTTCCCGCCTGATGCGATCTCCGCCGAGGTCAGCCAGCATGTCGAAACAGGGCCGTAATTCGACCTCGTTGCAGCCCGGAATCACACCCATCGTCGGCACTCGCCATCTCGTAGCCGCCATCTTGAATCTGCCTATTTGCCACGCGGCATCGGCCATGTTGCACCCACCCATTTGTCATCTCGCATATGCAATTTTGCATCTTGCCTCTCGCATTCCTACGTAACCCCTTTACCCCCTTAACGTTCCGAATTACCACTCAAATCCGCCCATTCGGTAATTCGGAACCCCTTGCTAGCCTTGGTGTTCCGAATTACCGAATGGACTGCGCACATGCGCGCACCTCTTTGTAGGGCGGTGGACACCACGAATTCGCCGAGTCTCGTCGCCGTCCGCCGACTGGTCCACGAGCCTTGTGGTGGTACGGTCGCCAGGGACCGGTCCGCGACCAGTGGCCAATGATGTCGCCCGACCGGTGCATGCACTTCGAAAAATGGCTCCGAAATATTCGCTAAATCCGAAATATGCTCTCTGACACCCGTCCTGAGACTCCGGCGGGACAGCAGTCGGTCCGTGATCCGAGCGAAATAACATCTCCGGACCGGTGCATGCACTTCGAAAAATGGCTCCGAAATATTCGCTAAATCCGAAATATGCTCTTTGACACCTGACGCGAGACTCCGGCCGGATGGCAGCGCGCGTGTTGTCGTCTCCGCTCTGGACGGCTCTCGAGGTGTCTGGGTAGCGAACCTGAGCGACCGACCGATTGCTGATGAAAGCGGACGGCTCGCCCATACCCGGAAGCGATCCAGTTCGGTGCCGCGCCGCCGCCCTTGTGTTATGAGCTCTCGACTCCTGTACAGATCGGCTTCACTGTCACGATTAAGAGTCGTCAAGCGGTTCGACGAGAAGCAAATCATTGAGGAATACCTACGGCTCTTACGGATTCCACCCTGTGTGATGCACCGACCGGCGGACGCTCGGCATTTTCGCGGCTTCGGATGGGAAGTACGCGCCCAACATCAGACTTCCGCATCGGAAATCCGCGCATCATGAGCGTGTCGCACACACGGTCGACGGACGGTCCTATCCAGTATACGTTCGTTCCGAGCGAATATTCGAGAGAAAAACTGAAATTCTGGACAGTAGACCCTGTGACGGGCGCTACCGACGTCCGAGATCCGCCCGGTTAACGCCACGGTGGTGGAATCGCGACGATTTCGGCCACATTCGAGCGGGCGGAATCAGCGATTTTTGTTGCGCTGCGAGGCGGGATCTGTCTCGTAATCGTCGCACGACCGCCGGTCGTTCGGCGTGGGGGCTCCCGACCCGCCGACCCGGCCCCCTCATCCCAGTTCTCAACCCTGTGGGGTGTACCTGCCCAACGTCGATCCAAGGAACGAGCAGTCCGCACCGGGCGTGATTTCCGATAGAACGGCAAGGCCCGGAACCGTCGTCTCAGCCAACTCTCTCGCCGGTCCGCCCATAGAGGCGTGAGAACGGACCCGAATTCTCAGTCGACTTCCCCGATTCGTGCAAAACCTGGTCGCCGACGGTCTCGGGTCCGCAACCGGTTCCCCTCGTATCGTCACGACAAGAGGACTCGGTCTGCGACAGGGTCCGACGCCGCCAACGATTCTCGATAGATTGGCGGACTCAATGATTTTGAGCTGAGCCTAGACCCGGTTTGCGGAGAACCGATGGGGACATTTCAATTACTGGCAGGCGATTGCGTGAGCAAGGCAATCTCGCCGCCGAACCGTTGCGCTGCCGGGGACCGGGCCGCGCGTGCACGGTAAGATGATGCGAGCGGTGATGGTGTGTGGTCGGGCCGCTGAGCGTTGGCGTTAGCCCGGTGGCCCTGACGTAGGCTATCTTGATCTCCTACCTTCGGTCATGGTGGAGGTGGATGACATCCCGGGCCAGTGACGACGGCTCACTCCTGGTTACGATCGCTTGGTGGGAACGCCGCTGCCTGAGCTACAACCTCTTCCTCGCCGCGATCGGTATTCCCGGCCTGCTCCTGTTCTTTCTCGCGATCGGCGCTTCGAGTTCGCTCGCACCGGGTGAGGATGCCGTAGAGCCAATCGCGCTTTTCGCGGCTCCCATCGCGGCCAACTTGGCCTACACCGCTGGTTGACTTGTCGAGGGGGCGCTACTGGCGAATGAGCCCGTGCGTCCAACTGGCCCGCGCTTGATGAAAGCCGGTCTGTTGTTTTCGATTGCGGTTGTCTTCGCCCCGGCTCTTTCGTGGGGTATCATCGATCTCGTAGGCATCGTAACGCGCCTCGTGCGCTTACCGACTGGCTAACGATGCGTTGCACTGGACTCCGCTCAACTTAATCGTCAGGGGGGAGGCCACCGGTTGATTGATCGCCTGTGGAGCGAGCATCAGGCCACCGCGTTCCCGATGGCGTCTCGCTGTCGCGAGGTTGCCGGCCATGACCTTGTCGCTCTCGACTACACCGCTGCCGGGTGCATCAACACCTTCCTCGACCGCGGCTCGCTCGATACCTGGCGTCTGGCCGTGCTCGGCCTATGCCATCATGGGCTCAGCCTCGTTGTTGCCCAACTCGACGGTGAGGAGCAGGGTTACTTCCGTCGCCTTGAGCGATTGGTGGGCTTGGTTCTCGAAGCCGTCCGCGACGGCAGCCGCCCGGCCTAACGGACGGTTGCAGCGGACCCGCTCAACCGTGCCGTTAGGAGAAGTCATGTCCATTGAATCAGACATTGTCGATCAGGTGCGCAAGGACTTTCCCGCTGAGGAAGTTCCACACATCCTGGAGCGGTTGGAATCGTTGTCGCAGGTCGCTCGAATTCGCCGTTGCGTTGTGTTTGCCGCCCGAGGCCATCCATGGTACTTCGACTTCCTCTGCCGATTGGTGAAAGTCGACTCCAGGGACGTGATCAACGCGGCTGAATACGAGCGGCTTGGAGAGCAGTTGTACGACTTCAACAAACCAATCCCGGAAGCTCGTATCGACGTGAACTCCTATCCGTCGTCGGGTGTGCTTCGGAAATAAGCCGACACGCCTACTTCTGGTAAGGTGACTCCGAAACCGCGTAGGCCCCGGGGCGAGATCACACGTGCTCGTCATACGATTCTCGTTCCGTCGGTTGATGGCTGTGATCGCAAGCTTGCCATTTCTGCTCGCGTTCGCTTCCCTTGTTTTGTTTTCGCCAAACGATCAGCAGATCCGCGATATGGGTAACCTGCTCGTATGCGGTATCGAAGATTGGCGGACTCATCACGGAGAATATCCGCCGTCATTCGTCGAGGGGGGCCTCAGTTCCCCGACACAATATCGGAGGCTTTCGCCACCGTGCGGACTCGGCGGGCTCAGCTTTCATCCTCTCAATCGGGAAGGCGAACGGCGTGAAAGTGCGGCATGAATATGTCAGTTCGAAGGCAACGTGGTTCTGTCGCGATCGACCGCCTAACCGTGCGCACCAGCGGTCCCCGGCCGCCACGGGCGGTTTCTGGTAACATGTCAACTCAGAGCAATGCGGCCGGGGTCGCTGAGCGAAAACGTAAGGCGGTGTTCGACGCGTTTTTGGTCCGGAGTTCTACACATGGGTTGGCGCGGTGGCACGGAACTCTTTCGAGAGATGTGGCCGCTGGTACAATCTCATGTGAAGGACGATGATTTCCGCGCGGAGTTTTTGAAGGATCTCCTCGCGCTCTTTATGGATTGTGATATGGACGGGGTGGATCTCCGGCGAATCCATCCCGAGATCGACAGGGCACTTGATAAACTCGACGTCGGAGAAGGCTAACGCCTGACCGTTGGTTGCGGCAGACCGGCTGCGCAGGCCACGGAACCGGGTCGTTAGGCAGGAGAGTACCACGTGCAGGATCTCATGTCCGAACTCATTAGAGTTTGGCCGGATGCCACACGGGTTATCCTCGGGCAGCATGAGGTGTTTCGCCATCACGATGAGACACCCGGCCATCGGTACGACGCGGTTATCAAGTTCCTCGCAGGCCCTCGGCTGTTAGAACTGACCGCACGTGACAGCTTCGACCAACGACTCGCTGGGTTCCTTCTCGATCGCATTGACTTGCAGGCGCTGCCGGGACTTCGGTCGCGCCGAATCCACGTTTTCGCAGTTCAGTTTCCAGCGCCCTGGCTGTTCGAGACGATCGTGCTCGTCCCCCCGGCGATCGCCCAGCGTTTTGAGCACGAATCGATTCCGCTGCGCCGTGCCACGTATTGGGCCTTTCCGGCGTTCGCCTGGGAATTTCGGGATGGTGAGGACGGCGAAGGGTTCTGGCACCAGGTTCAACGTCGTGATGGATGGAATGTGATTGTGGTCCGGTGGGATCGATGCCGAAAAATCGAGCCGTCATTTGAACGGTAGACCGGTCGTTAGCCGAACGATCGGTTGCAGCGAACCCGCTCCGCGGGCCGGTAAACCTTGTCGTTAGGGAGTCGCTATGAGACGCCGCATCATGTACATCGAATCGAAAGCCGGAGGCCTCACCGGCCCCGCCCGGATCGGCCGGGTCACGTTCTCGAAGTCCGGGGCGACTCTGTACTATCGCGGAAAGGCATTCCGAAGCTTGAAGGGCGATGGCTTCAAATCAAATTATTATGACGTCGAGACGGGCGAGCGCTATTGGATTTCTGGGCCGCGCCGCGATGGCGGAGATGCGCTCTACGCAAGCAATGTTGGCCCGGAGATCGACGAGGACGTGCGCGACGAGTACCTTCGGGATATCCGCGGTTTGAACGGTCGGGGGTAAGAGAATCGCTGGGGAGACGTATTGGTAGCTGCTAACCTTCTGGGCCTAACAACTCGTTGCGGCGAGCCGGCTGCGCGGGCCGCTTGACTTGATCGTTAGGCCGTGTTGGAGCCGTTCGATGCGACGCTTGATGACTTTAACGCCGCTCCTCGCGGCCCTGGGATGTTCTGGTAATATCACTTCTACCGGAACTGGGCCCTCTAAACCTCAACAGTCTGGAATGCTCACCATGCCATCATATCCTTCGCCTGACGATTGGGCATACGCGAATAGCCGGGAGCGAGATCGCGCGAAGCGATCGTTTGTCGAGTTGAAGAAACGTCATGTTCCGGTTTATCAGGGTCCACTTTTTGTCGACGACGACGCAACGATTCGATCGCCTCAGGACGCTGCCAGGCGAGTGCTTGTATTGTGGGCTGTCGAACTCCGCGCTGAGGGCGTACCACAAAAAGAAGCACGCCAAATTATTGATCATCTGAGTCTGTGGGAATTCGTAAGTCCAAAAGAAAGGCAGTTCTTAGACGATCCAAACCCGTCACCAAAAGAATGCCAGGCGCTCGTGTGGCGACTCGAAAGTCTGTGGGTGCTTCTGTGGGCGCTTGGCTATGTCGAAGAACTGGATTGGCCCAGCGGAATGTGCGATGTTAAGCGGCTCGCGGGCATCCTCGGCCCTCGCGAAGCCGATCCGACGTTTATCACTCATGCGAAGTTGCGCGATAAAGATAAGCTCGTCGATGCCCAAGACTTAACGATGCGCATTCACTGGGCGATACGCGACGCCTACCTCCATCAAGGAGGCATGATTCCCGAGAAGCTTGATTGGTCGGGTGATCCGGAATATATGCCGGTTACAATCGCCGCGGTAGTCGGGGTCGTCGAGCAGCGGCATCACACGCTCAATTGGTTGGTCGATAGTCTGGAAAACGAAAATTGGGACCATGTTGATACGTCCACTTAGAACTCCTAACGCTATGAAGCAGAACTCAGCGCCTCAGCGGCACGAAGAGCGACACAACGGCAACGACGCCCCGAACCTCTCACCCCGCCGCTGCGTGGCGACCCTCTCCTGCAAGAGGAGACGGGTGTTTTCTGCGACGTGCGGCTTCAAGACGAACGACACACCTCTCCCCTTGCGGGAGAGGTCGGCCCTCAACGAGGGCCGGGTGAGGGGTGCCGGCCGAAACCGTCGCCTGCGGGTTGTGTCGATACCAAGAGTCCGGGAGGCAACGGTTTTTAAAGTTGGGGTTTCGTAGTGGGGATCTGCAACGACGTCCGGTTTGGCCGAAGCATCGGTTCCAGCGGACCCGCTGGACGTTGTCGATAGACCGCGAAGGTGGGTGTGACATGCGTCAGCCGACGACCGAAGAGTGGGCACGGTCGCTCAAGATCTCCACGGCCGTGACTCCACCTGCGATCGCCAATTATGATGAGCCGTGCGCCTTCTCGGCCCGCGATATCGCAACCCGTGTCATCGTCCTTCAAGGTGTAGTGGCAGTCGCCTATGAGGTCGATCCCGAGCCGGTTGTCGACTGGTATCGCGAGCAAGGCGTCTGGGAGCAGGTCAGTCCTCAAGAGAAAGGCTTCCTGCTCAATCCCGCGTCCATCGGCCCAGATGTTCGCAATGGCCTGCGGTGGCATCAGGAGGCCGAGTGGGCTCTGCTTTGGGTCGTCGGCAAGGTCGACTGGCTGGGGCTCCCGACCCACCATTGCGATAGTCGCCGACTTGTGGACGAAATCATTCCGGCTCTGGGCTCAGAGATCGAGCCGTTCCTCGAGTCTTCCGAGGTCCGATCGCCGGGTGTCTTGCTGGCCGAGGACAATCGTCACTATGATCTGTGGTGCAGGTATCTTCAAAGCCGTCGCAAGAAGTTGGACCGGTTGCCCCGCGATCTGGATGTCAGTGTCTTGTACGAGCGGCGGTATGCGTTCCAGTGGTTGCAGGGGATCGAGGCGTGGGACGATGTGAAATGCGACGCCTGACGAACGCTTGCAGCGGACCCGCTGCGCGGGGGGCCGAACCGTGTCGTTCGGCAAAGGGAGCTCGTACGGCTGAACACGATGCGATGCCGTGGAGTTTGCCGGATCGATCGGTAGACTGATGATGTTTGCTCGCTTGACGAACCTTTGTGAGGATCGGCCGATGTTACAGTACAAGGCCGGATACAAGTACTTCGATGGGGGTATCCACGCTCAAGTACTGGACTTCCCGGCGGCCATCACTTGTGCAAGTGACTTAACCGAAGGCCGCCGGCTCTTAGGGATCGCTCTCGTGGACGTCGCTGAGGCGGCAGTGGAATCCGGCCAGCTCCTCCCGGCGCCTGACCCAGACGTGTTTGACTCAGAGATGGACATCGAGGAACCGATCTACCTGCACCTTCGCGCCAGCGCAGGAGTGCGAGTGCTGCCAACCAAGGCGGTCTCGTGAAGCGACGCGAGTTGATCCGGCACCTGAGGGCGAACGGCTGTCGCCTGCTCCGAGAAGGGCGGGGGCATTCGGTCTGGGTCACCCCTGCGAACGAGCACCAGAGCGCCGTGCCGCGCCACAACGAGATCGGCGACTACACCGCTCAAGCGGATCGGCTGGTGCGGCCGCGGAACTGGATCGTTCGGTCGCGCGGACGACGCGGTGTCTCGGTTGCAGCATCACGTAGGTTACGTTGACTCTCAGGGCGTGAATCCATGGAATCACCGCACGTTTACGACAAAGCGAAGTACCATTACGAGACGGTTGAGGAATACGGATTAACTGAGGATCACGCTGATAACCACACCGTGTTCTTCCTGCGCTGGCTCATCGAGCGCGGTTTGATGAGCGAGGAGTTCGTCGACGAGTCGGCCACGATCCTGGAGAAGTTCCGCACTGGCGAGGCGGGTATACACGACGTGTACGGTTGGTGGGATTGCTGCTTGATCGATGATATGCTTTCCGACGAGGGCAACGACTTCGCCATGCACTATTTCGAGTTTAACAACGGCAAATACCTACACGACTATGCCGAGACGTTACAGCGAGAGCTGCCATCTGAGTACCATGTCGATTATTCCGAGGAAAACTACCAGTGCATCAAGGCTGTGATCTGACTTTCCGTAGGTGGCCGCGGCAATATCTCAGCATTAACCGCGGCCCCCGGCAAGCGGCTAAGGCAGCCCATAGGTCCGGGGCTCCACGCGTAGGAGGCGAAGGATCGCGCGTTGGGCCTTCGTCAGTTTGGTTACG
>DAIDJG010000341.1 GCA_027451445.1 Singulisphaera sp. | reverse complement strand
TCGGGAGCATCCTCCACTGGCACCCGGTGCGCGTGACGTAAAGCAGCGCATTGACGATCTCTCGTCGAGCATATTGAGCGGGTCTGCCGCCGGGTTTGGGTGCGGGAATCACCCGCACAAGCTGAGCCCACTCGGCATCGGGAAAGGTCCGTGTCGTATCTGCTGCTTGGCCTGCCCCCCGTTTTCTGGTCCACCTGAAATGGGAGTTCTTCCCGATATTTGCTTGATTGATAATAAGTTCAGCCCGCTTCCTGCGCTCTCTGGGTCACATTACAGCTCTCGCTGAACTCCTTCGGCGTCGCGTAGTCCAACGAGCTGTGGGGTCGCACCGTGTTGTACTCTCGGCGAAACCAGTCCGCCCGTGCCTGCGCGTCGGACACCGACTCAAACTCCTCTCGTTCCAGAAACTCATCGCGCAAGCGACTGTGAAATGACTCGATTTAACCGTTCTGCCAGGGGCTTCCCGCAGCCACCGGAATCGACATCGCTCCCATCGCCCGCAGCCGGCCCGTGAGGGCCTTGCAAATGAACTCCGAACCGTTGTCGCTACGAATCCGCGTCGGTGCTCCACGCCGACCAATCACCCGCGCGATCAACCGCCGAACTTCCGCTCCCGTGATCGACCTCCCCGCGTGCAGAATCAGGCACTCACGGGTATATTCGTCCACCAGCGTCAACCACTTGAGAGAACCTCCCTGCGATGTTCGATCGAAGATAACATCACAAGTCCAAACGTTGTTCTTGAACCGTGACGGCTGGTTGACACAACTGTTCGCGGCGGTGCCGGGTTTTGGCCCGAATTTCCTCGGTTGTTTCAGCCTCAACGGCCGTTTCAACCCAAGCTCGATCCAGAGACGACGTACTCGTTTGATGTTCACGGAGAAGCCTTGTCGAACCAACATCGCGTGGGTTCGACGATAGCCAAAACGCGGGTAGCGACGTGCCAATCGTTTGATTTCGCGGCTCAGAACGGGCTCGTCCGGCCGTTGTTTTGGGCGATACCGCAAGGTCGATCGCGACCGTCCCAAAACCTGAGAGATCCGCCGTTCCGAGACCTTGTATCGTTTGCCGAGGTAGCTCGCCGCGGCGCGTTGTTGGACCGGCGTCACCACTTTTTTTTAGCGACGTCCTGGAGCATCTGACGATCGAGCATCAGCTCGGCGACGATCCGTTTGAGTCGCTCGACTTCGATGGTCAACTCGCGACATCGCCGATCGTTGTCGACGACTTTGGGATTATGCTGTTCTCGCCAGCGATAATATGTTGTTTGCGCGATGCCTGCCTTCCGGCAGAAGTCGGAGACAGTGAGTCCCTTGGCGAGATCGCGGTCGGCGTCCTTCAGTAATCGAGTCACTTCCTCCGCGGTCCGTCGCTTGCTCATGGGGTCCTCCCGGGTAAAGTTTACCAGGAGACTCCCATTTCGACTGGATCAGATTATGGGGGGGCAGGCCAGCTGGCGTCCATGACGCCGGTCTAACATCTTTCACTATCGCTTTCTACACGACCTCTTAGAGCCAGCAATTGTTGCTCGTCCATGAGCAATCCTCTCGCGAGTGGTTGCGAGGAGTATGACAGGTTGCGCTTGTACCCGAACAAGACTCCGCGTAGATGATCAATCTGCTCTGCGCTGTAGTATTAGCGGTTGAACCACTGCCGTGTGAATACCCACTTTGGGTCATTCCGAACGTGCTTTTGACTCCGCACACTGCAGGCTATTCAACGGTGATCGATCGCAGACATGTCGAATTCTTAATTGACAACATGCGGCGATTCACACTCGACGAGCCGCTGCGGAACCAAGTCGAGAAAGCCCTCTGGATTTGAGCGGCGGGTTGGTGCGATGATAAACCAGGGATTGATGCACGATCGTTTGCTTCTGACTGGAGTTCGACGGATGATGAGAATCGCCCTCTCGGATTCGGCTCCTAATGCCAAGGTACGGCCTATGTCGCCGATCGCTCGTGTTAGCACGCGACTCGTCGCTGGGCTGGTCTTCGCAGCAAGTCTCGGCGATCTGGGAAGAGTTGCGACTGCGAATCTTTTCGACCCTGTCACAATCGAATCCGATCTCATTTACGCGAAGGTCGGCGACCTCTCGCTCAAGCTCGACCTTGCTCGTCCATCTAGCGGGACCGGACCCTTCCCCGGACTCCTGGTCATTCACGGCGGAGCTTGGCGTGCCGGCAACAAGGCAGACATGGAGAGCCTGATCGCGGATGCCGCAAAACACGGCTACGTAGCGATCTCTCCGCAATATCGATTCTGCCCCAAGGAGACATTCCCCACTCAGGTGTACGACGTAAAAGCGGCGGTCCGCTGGTTGCGGTCGCACGCGAAGAAGTATCACCTTGACGTGGACCATATCGGTGCGATGGGCTTTTCCGCAGGAGGGCACCTGGCATTAATGCTTGGAGTCGCGGGACCATCGGACGGGCTCGAAGGGTCGGTTCCGTCCGACGCCCCAAGCTCACGCGTCCAAGCTGTGGTCAACTATTTTGGACCAACCGACTTGACCGCTAATGATATCCCCGAGGTCACTATGCCACTTCTGAACGACTTTCTCGGCGGTCCCCTCGCCGACAAGTTAGAAGTTGCGAAGAAAGCCTCACCTCTCACGATGATGACGAAAGACGACCCTCCGATTCTGACGTTTCAGGGAACGAAGGATCCGCTCGTGCCGCACTCGCAGGCGATCAAACTGGCGCAGGCTCAGACGAATGCGGGTGTCGCAGGTCGCGTTGAGTTGATGCTCGGTTCGGGACACGGTTGGTCGGGCCCGGACCTCGTTCACACGATGCTGATGACGTATGAGTTCATGGATCGATATCTCAAGCCCGGAAACCGTGATGCCATCGCCCCGTAGCGCGGTTCGGAAGGAGTTGGACGTTCTCCAAACGACCACCGCGATCGCCTGCCTTCGTCGATGAGTTCAGATGCTCGGAGAGACCAATGGATCACTTGCCTTCCGAGGAGTTGCTGGAATCGGTGCATGCGTTTCCGGGCGTGTATCAGATTCGGGTAATCGGCCTCGCCGCTGACCAATTTGAAGCGCGCGTCATTGAGGCCGTTATTGCCGAGTTGTCGACCCCCTCGGAGGTCGATTACGTTTCGAGGACAACACCAGGAGGCCGCCACATCTCGCTGACCTTGGATCTGACCGTTCAGAATCCCGGTCAAGTCCGAAAGATTTACGAACGCATCCTAGATATCGAGGGCGTGACGCTGGTGCTATAGTCAGTTCCTCACCAGGGTTGGACCGAAGGTAAGCAGGCTTCGTGGTCGTACGACTAGGTGTTGTGGAAAGTGATCCTCGATGAAGCCGACCTCTCCGCAACGTACTTTCCCCGAGTAGGCGATGTTCACCTCGGATCGAATCGATCGCCGAACGACTCGGACTCCAATCAAATATTGACGAAAGGGCGGCGAAGTCTTTTCGGCTCCGCGTATTCTTAAGACATGAGCAAGGACAATGCAACTCCTTGGGACGGAAGAACGATTGACCTGGCGCGCGCCGAGGACCCGCGGGACGTCGTTCATGAGGTCGTCGAGCATCTGGCTCGCGACGGTGTCGTCGGGCTCAACCTCGAGGGTGCCATCGGGTTGATTGCAGCGGCGCTGCGGCCGAATGCCGCTGAGAAACTGTCCGAATCGATGTCGAAATTACATCGGGTTCCATCAAACCTGACGGCAGACACGCCGATCAACGATTCGGCGTGTCTTGCGATCTGGATCCGCGGAGCGCGCGAGACCCCCGACTGGGCGGGACCTCTCTCCGAGTTGGGCCGACGGCTCTCTCGTCGCGTCTGGCCAGGAGCGACCATTTTAGTCTTCCGCGCCCCGTCCGCATCCTTGGGATTAGCCGGCCGTCTGCCGCGGGCGACCCAACGCGTCGTTGGTTGTGCAGGTGAAATCCCGCTGTCGGTGCCTCCCCATCTGTTCGCCCGCGACGTGCTTCGATTGACCGCGGGGCCCATTTTATGGGCGGGAACTACGAATCTGGGAATCGCCGACTTGATCGTAAAGGACTCACGCCAATCGCGCACCGCAGGCGGGACCCAATCCAGTATCGAGGGTGAAGACCCAATGCCCGGACCAACCGTGGTGCGAGTCCAAGACGAGAATTGGTCCTTGATGCGCGAGGGTTTGGTCGACGAGGAAACCCTCCGTCGGTTCGCCGGCACGATTCTTCTCTTCGTTTGCACTGGTAATACCTGCCGAAGCCCGATGGCCGAGGCGATATGCAGGACGAGGCTCGCCGCTCGACTCAAGTGCTCGCCCACTAACCTTGAGGCAAGGGGATTTGTCGTGATGTCGGCGGGAATCTCTGCAATGCCGGGGATGCCTGCAGCGATTCACGCTGTTGAAGTTGTCGATCTGCACGGCGGCTCGCTCCGCGACCATCAAAGCCGCCAAGTCTCGCAGCGCTTGCTGCGTCAGGCCGACTGGATCATTACCATGACTCGAGATCACCTCGAAGCCGTCGTCGATCACACCCCCGACTGCGCTGAGCGAACTCGGCTACTCAGAGCCGACGGCATTGATCTCGAAGACCCAGTCGGCGGCGACCGCGAACTTTACAAACGTACAGCAGAAGCCATCGAACAGGGCATCGATCATCTTCTCAATCAAATTCTACAGTGACGCTTTGATTTAGAAGCTATTTCAAAACCTCGTGATCATGCTATAGTCCCGCCGTCGCGTACCGCAAGGAGGCCTACGCATGGCGGAACTTGTTACTGACCGATTCTGGATTCTCGTCGAGCCGTTGTTGCCCAAGGCACAGCCCTCACCCAAGGGTGGGTCGTCCCAGAGTCTCGGATCGCCGAGCTTTGGTCGGCGTGATCTTCGTCCTCAAAACGGGCATCCCGTGGCAGGCATTACCCAAGGAAATGAACTGCGGCAGCGGCAGCACGTGCTGGCGTCGCTTCTCCGAGTGGACCCGCCTGGACGTGTGGCCGAAGCTGCATGCGTTGTTGCTGAAGGTGCTCGGAAAGAGCGGGGCGATCAACCTGGAAAGGGCTGTGATCGACTCGGCGAGCGTTCGCGCGGTTTTTGGGGGGACCACACCGGGCCGAACCCCACGGATC
>DAIDJG010000340.1 GCA_027451445.1 Singulisphaera sp. | reverse complement strand
TTCCCCTGCTTCTGGTCGAGATCGCTCTCGAAGTTGTCTTCGAGACCGTTCGTGTTTTGCCTTCTCCGACCCAGGTCTGCCCAGCGCCACCCGTTCTTACGAATATCGGACTCGGCGGGGGGTGGTATTTCTCGGAGCTGACACTCGGCCGTTCGCATTGCGTCACCCCGCGTACTCTTCATAGACTGAAGGAGTGGCGTTCGAGCGGGAAGCAGTCGCATTGCTTCGAGGAACCCTTCGATGGACGACATCGTTACACTGCCCGCGCCGGATTTGGCACCGACGACGAAAACGTCTGACGCCTGGGAGACAGAGCATCGCGCGTTCCTTCGCCTTCTGCCGGCGCTTTTGGCCACTCACGAGGGTCAATACATCACCGTCTATCAAGGACGCGTGATTGCCGAAGGGCGCGATCAAGTCGAAGTCGCGAAGCAAGCTTACGCTCAGGCTGGTTACGTTCCGATCTATGTCGGGCTGGTCACTCAGGAACACTCGGCGCCCGCGAGAATTCCCTCGCCTCGACTGTTTCGTTCTGCGCCAGCGGATTGCTGGGTCTGATCGCGTTTTCGACTTTGCCCCGTATCGGAGTCGACTCATGGACAGCCCATCGTCAAGCCGGACTGTTCATCTTGTCGACGCTCGCGGTCCCGACCGAAGACTCGCCGACGCTCGAATTTACCGCGACTGTCCACCGGCCGAGTTGGATGTGATCGAATCCAAGTGGGCGGACGCCCGCAAACGATTGGCGACGGGTGATCCTGACGTGAGATTGGCGCCGCTAGAGCACTCGCATTGGGATTGGCGGAATAAGGCGCAGAGCGTCGAAGCCGGAATCCACATGTTGGTTGCGGTGGAGTGTGAGGGCGAAGCTCAGGGAGTCATGGCGGTACTCTCGGAGTCGAAACATTCTCGGCTTTCCGGTGAGCCCATCGTTTATGTAGATTACCTGGAATCGGCACCATGGAACTTGCGGCTCTCCACGGCAGCGCCTCGATTCCTAGGAGTTGGCACAGTTCTTATCGAAGAAGCGGTTCGCCTGAGTTGCGATAAGGGCTTTGGAGGACGGCTCGGACTTCACTCGCTCCCTCAAGCGGAGACGTTTTACAAATCGAGGTGCCGCATGACAGAGTTAGGTCAGGATATCCTTTATTTTGACCTTACCTATTTCGAGTTCACAAGCCGGCAAGCGATGGATTGGCTGGCCAACGTCGGAGGGACCATATGATCCGCCTCTCTCCTGAAGAACGGTTCCGTGCGGCGGCGGAGGCCGAGGGTGGAATTCCCGTATCGGCCGGCGCCCGCGTTGGGCATGTCGAGATGGCCGTTGAGGCAGGCCGCGCTTTCTACGTCGATTTGTCCAGCCTTCCCGAGAACCTGCGCCCCGCAGTGATTGCCGAACTCAAGGGGGTCGTAGATCGAGCGCTTGCTAACATCCCGCTTGGTTCGTAATTCAGGCCAGGTGGCATCGTGGGCATCAAGGATGTCCAGGTTGGTCATCGCGGGCCGGAACAGCGTGTCGGCGCCAGCTCTAATTTGCATCACCCGCCGGCTCACTCAGCAGCGCCCTGAGGTACTGCCCATAATCATTCGGATACTGCCCCGCCAACACCTCCAACTGCCGCGCGTCGATGAAGCCCATCCGGTAGGCCACTTCCTCGATACACGCGATCTTTAGCCCCTGCCGCGCCTCGATCGTTTCGACATAGTTCGCCGCTTGCATCAACGACTCGGTCGTGCCGGTGTCGAGCCAGGCGAACCCTCGGCTGAAGCGCTCGACGTGGAGCTGGCTGCGGTGCAGATACTCGCGGTTGACGTCGGTGATTTCGAGCTCGCCCCGGGGCGAAGGCTTCAGGTTGGCGGCGATGTCTACGACCTGATTGTCGTAGAAGTAGAGCCCGGTGACGGCGAAGTTCGACTTGGGTTGCGCGGGCTTTTCCTCGATCGAGCGTGCTGTCCCCTGGGAATCGAACGCGACGACGCCGTAGCGCTGGGGATCCTTCACGGGGTAAGCGAAGACCGTCGCCCCCGACTCCCGGCTGGCCGCGCGGGCGAGCATCGCCTGGAACCCCTGGCCGAAGAAGATGTTGTCGCCCAGGATGAGTGCGACATGATCCTTCCCCACGAACTCGCGGCCAATCAAGAACGCCTGGGCCAGGCCCCCCGGATGGGGCTGAACCGCATACTGGATGGTCAGTCCGATCGCGGACCCGTCACCGAGCACTCGCTCGAAGTTGCCGATATCCTGGGGCGTCGATATCAGCAAGACCTCGCGGATACCCGCCAGCATCAGGGTTGAGAGCGGGTAAAAGATCATCGGCTTGTCGTACACCGGCAGCAGTTGCTTGCTTACCGCCTTGGTGATCGGATACAGCCGCGTGCCCGAGCCGCCGGCGAGGATGATCCCTTTGGAGAAAACGCCCTGGACTGCCATGTGCGAGCTTTCGACAAGAGTGCATGTGTTGCGCGTTGCTTCCACCCGCACCCATGCTAGCGGACGGGGCGGGAACCCACAACGCACATTCGCGCTCTGGTCTTCGGTACTCTTATGACTGAGCCAGTCAGGAGTTACGGCTCGGCGAAAGGAGGCGACCACGCGCCGGGCCAACAACGGCGGCCGGCAACGACAAGCGGCGCCGCCGACCCTGGGCAGCGGGCGTGATGATTAAAATCAACGACCATTGCGAGCTGAGGCCCAGATCTTCAGCCTATCGATTACATTAGCCCTATGTGTAAGGGTTAACAAACCCGGCCGAACGGGGTTCAGCGCAGCGGGCAGTCGCAACGGGATATCAACTACCCATAACCGGGGGTTGAATCCGGGTCAAGCGCCTATTGCCGGTCGAAGCGCTGATGGAGCGTTGCAGGTTTCGCGTTCCTCTTCCCCCCTCGGTTTCCCCTCTCCGCGACGAGCAGGACGTGATGAACCCATTCTTGGAAGCGTGCGGAGCAACGGGTCCTCTTCGTTTGAGCGTCGAGTGTCAGGGCACGCCCCGCGCCGAGATTGTCGCGTTCGATCAGCCGTATCTTCTCATCGGACGCGATCCCAGGGCCGACCTGCACTTCCCGCACAACGACGTGAGCGAGCGGCACGTCTACCTCCAGATCGTCGCCGGGCACCTCTGCTACATGGACCTGGGGAGCCGGAGCGGGACCTACCTCGAAGGCCGTTGTCTCCGGTCAGGCTGGCTCCCGATGCAGAAAACGCTCCGCATCGGACCGTATCGGATCCGCCTGCTCGGGGGCATCGCCGCAGAGCCCGCACCCGCCGCCAGTGCGCCGGGAAGGCCGCCGGGGTTTGCGCCTCCGCCGCTCAAGGATGCGTCAGCCGGGCGCCTGTCGCTCGAGCTCTCACACCGCGGGATTCGCTCGTCGCTCTGCCAGTTGCACGGTGACCTGACCCTCGTGGGAAGCTCGACCGATTGCGACGTCCGGATCCTCGATCCCAGCGTCTCGAACTACCATTGCAGCGTCCTCCAAACGCCCCGAGGCGTGTGGGTGGTGGACCTCCTCGGACCGGGAGGTGTCACCCTCAACGGCACGGCCGTTCGCTCCGCACACGTGCTGGATGGTGACGAGCTGCGTGTGGGCCAATCCCTGATCCGCCTGCGCTCGGGATCTCGCCCCGAAATCGCGGCCACGACCGGGGAACTCCCCTCGATCGAGGAAGACATCGAAGCCGACGAATCTGAAGAGCTGGAGGCCGCCCACATTCGAGACGCTGCGCAAGGCGTTGCGACTGCGGCATCCTCTGACCTGGTCAAGGCGCCGGCCCTCGAGCCCGTGTCGCGCGAGCTCATGGCCGAGATGCTGAAGACCGAGCTTGTCGAGACGTTCCTGACTCCTCTCGTCGATCAGTTTCGCGTGATGCAGCAGCAGATGTTCGACGACATGCAACGGCAGATGTTCGACGAGCTGAATCAGGCGGGGATCCACCTCCTGCAACAGTTCAACACCGAGCACCAGGAGCAGGCCCGCGTGCTCAAGCGAGAGCTCGACAAGCTTCAGCGTCTGAACCAGGAGCTTGAGACCCTGAAAGCGGAGTTGGCCGCCAAGACCCCAGAGACGTCGAACGGGCACTCGTCACCGCCGACCTCGCCTCGCCTCGGGACCGTGATCACAAGCCCGCTGCCCGTCTCACGCATCGCCGGGCTCAACGGCAATGGTACGTCGTACACACCGCCGCGCTCTCCGAACGGCAACGGCACCGCGCACACGAACGGTAATGGGCATACGAACGGCGCTTCGCCTGCGAACGGTGCTTCGCACAAGAATGGTAGTGGGCATTCGAACGGTACTGCGCACGCGAATGGCAGTTTGCACACGAACGGCAGTGCGCCTACGAACGGTGCCGCGTATACCAACGGCACCTCCCACGCCAACGGCACCGCGAATGGGAACGGTAAGGTAAAGCCCACGCCGGCACCGCCCGCCTCGGACGAGCGTCCCGCGATCAACCTGGATCTCGGTTCGGTGAAACCGAAGGCGTCCAAAGCCAACGGGTCTCACACCCCAAAACCCGAAAAGACATCCCCTGAAGCGCCCACCTCCAAGGAATGTCCGCCCAGGTCCACGCCCCGCCCGGACGAGGACGTCCACGCCTGGCTCTGCCAGCGCATCACGATGATCCAGGGCGAGCAGCAGAGCCGTTGGCAGAAGATCCTCAAGATGTTCCCGGGCCGGCCGACGGGCTGAACGTGGTCCCTTCGGTTCCGACGTGCATTGTCCAGCGTCGGGTCTCACAGGAGGACGTCGCGTCCTCCATGAGTACGGGATAAAGGGCAGGATGCGCCGTCAACACCGCTTGAGCGTCCCGGTGGACATTAGCCCCGTTTGTTGGTCTCTCGACAAAGATTTCGCGCATGGCGATCGCTCCGTCCCCCTGCGCTGGTTATGATCGGTTCGCCTTCAGGTTCATATTCGCGTTTGACGTCCGACCTGGATCGCCAGGACAAGTGTATCAAGTGATTCCGCGATGACGACATCTGCCAGCCTACTGGAGCGACTCCGACAGCCAGGGGCCGACGAGGCCTGGACGCGCTTTGTTCAGCTTTATACGCCGATGATCTATACCTGGGCGCGGCGTACCGGCGCGTCCCCAGAGGATGCGTCGGACCTGGTGCAGGACGTACTCACCGCGCTGGTGCGTGCGTTGCCGGCGTTTCGCTACGAGTCGGGCAAGAGCTTCCGCGGCTGGCTCAAAACCGTCACGCTGAACCGCTGGCGAGAAGGACAGCGGAAGCACGCCGTGACGCTCACCCCCGATGCGGATGTGTCGAATCTCGTGGGAGAGGTCGCCGAGCCAGCACTCGAAGAAGCGGAGTATCGCCGCCACCTGGTCGGCCGTGCGCTCGAGATCATGCAAACCGAATTTCGACCCGCGACATGGCAGGCGTGTTGGGCGAGCGTCGTCGAAGATCGCCCCGCCGCGGACATTGCGCGCAGTCTCGGTATCTCCGTGAATGCCGTGTATCTCGCGAAAACGCGCGTGCTCCGCAAGCTGTATCAAGAGTTGAACGGGCTGCTCGACTAGCCGCACGGGCACCCCGTTGACGAATGTCTCTCCGGTGCCCCTGACCTGCCGCGACGCGATCGGCCATTTTTTGACAGGTTGCTGCCCCAGCGCGCATACCGTTTGGTAGCTCGTCGGGTCATTGCCAGCCTCTTCGGGAGCCTTTCGTATGATCGCCGCGTCACCCTGCCCGGACCTCGAGCACCTGCGTTGCTACTTACACGGCGCCATCGCCGACGAGGAGTCCGTCGAGCTCGAGGCGCACCTGTCGGATTGCGACCGCTGCGCCGAGTCGATGCACGAGCTCGTGTCGGGTGACGTCATGGCCCATGCGATGCGGGAGCACGCCGTGGAAGGGGGCTGGCCCGAGCCGGATCAGATCAGCGCCCTGGTGGAGCGTCTCTGCCGACTTACTCCCATGGTTGGTACGTCGGATAACGGCAGCGCGGAAACCATCGACTTGACGGCCAGCCAGGCACGACCGCGCGAGATGGACCCACCGGAAGCAACGCAAGAGCTCTTTGAGTTCTTGAGCCCTGCGCAGGAGCCCGACGAGCTGGGGCGGCTCGGGCCCTACCGCGTGCTCAGGCTGATCGGTGCGGGGGGAATGGGTGTTGTCTTCCAGGCCGAGGACCCGCACCTGGGTCGCCTGGTGGCCCTGAAGGCGATGCGGCGATCGCTTGCGACGAGTGCCTCGGCACGGGCTCGGTTCCTGCGCGAAGCGCGGGCTGTGGCCGCCCTGGAGCACGACCATATCGTGACCGTGCTCCAGGCGGGCGAGGATCAGGGCGTTCTCTACCTGGCGATGCCGCTGCTCAAGGGCGAGTCGCTCGACGACCGGCTCCGGCGCGAAGGAGCGCTGCCCCCTGCCGAAGCGCTTCGGATCGCGCGCGAGGCGGCCGAGGGGCTGGCCGCCGCCCACGAACGCGGGCTGGTTCATCGTGATGTCAAGCCGGCCAACATCTGGCTCGAAGCCGGCCGAGGGCGCGTCAAGCTGCTCGACTTCGGACTGGCGAAGGCTGGAGATGGCGCCGACTTGACCCAGGAAGGCGCGGTCGCCGGAACGCCCCAGTACATGAGCCCCGAGCAGGCTCGTGGCGGCACGATCACGCCGCAGTGCGACCTGTTCAGTCTCGGTTGCGTGCTCTATCACATGCTGACCGGCACCCCGCCGTTTCGCGGCAAAGATGCGATCGCCACGCTGGTGGCGGTCGCGACCGAAACCCCCCCGGCGCCTTCGCGCGTTGCGCCTGCCCTACCGCGCGAGGTGTCGGAGCTGGTGCAGCGGCTGCTGGCGAAGGCACCTGCGCACCGCCCCGAATCCGCCCGAGCGGTCGTTGAGGCGATCGCCAAGATCGAACGTCGCCTGCTCGCCCCGGTCCCGCCCCGCCGGCGCCGCACGGGTGCAAAGATCGCGGCCGCGGCCGCCCTGCTGGCGGTGTTCACCGCCGCCGTCATCTACGTCACCACCGACAAGGGAACCGTCGTCATTCGGGTCGACCAATCCGACGTGCAGATCACGATCGACGGCGTAGCGCCGACGACCGAACCGAAACCGGCGCGCGACGAGGTCACGATCGTGGTGCAGGCGGGCGAGCACGACGTCACGGTGACGAAAGAAGGCTTCCGTCCCGCGGCCGAGACCGTGCATATCGCGCGTGGCGATCGCAGGGAGCTGCGCGTTCGCCTGACACCGCTGACGCCGGCGCCCTCACAGGACAGCGCCAAACCCTCGGCCGCGCCGGTGGCCGCCGCAGCCGGAGCGCGTCCAGATCTTGCCATGCCGGGTACGCTCGTGAAGTCTCCCACGGTCAGAGTGCCGCTGGTCGAGCAGCTCGCCGATCGGCCGAAGCCGTTCGTGCTCGTCCGCGCCGGTGGCAGCAGCCCTGCGGAGTTCAAGCACCTGGCCGAAGCGATCGCCTTGCTGAGGAACGGCGACGCGATCGAGGTCCACGGCAACGGGCCGTTCCGGGTGCCCGAGATCAAGCTCGACGGCAAGGGCCTGACGCTCCGCGCCGGACCCGGATACCGGCCGCGGTTTGTGCCGGGGGCCGTGTCGTACGCACCGCCGGCCTATGCGTGGTTCGACGTCCGGAACGCTCCTCTGCTGGTAGAGGGGATTGATTTCGCAGACACAGCCGGGAATACGTTCGTGGGCGAGGGAGCGCCCTGGGAGCTGCGCAATTGCCGCTTCCTGAAGTCGGCCGGGTGCGTCGTCGACTCCACGGGGACGCATCTGAAGGTCGAGAATTGCTTGCTTACGATCCAGTCCTCGACCCTGTTCAGCATGAAGAAACCGGGCGACCTGGAGTTCCGCAACAACGTCGTGTTCCTGGGAGGAAAGGGCGCCAGCTTGATGTTTCTCCACCCAGGGATGAACGTGACGCTGCACCACAACACGGTCGTGGCCGAGACCAACGAGCCCACACCACTGGCCGTCCTTGACAAGGGTGCGACTCCGGGGCGGATCGACGCCGTCGGGAACGTATTGCAGGTGAACCGGCTGCTCGAGTACCGCGGTGGAACATTCGACGACCTGCGCGCCCAGTTGCGCTGGACGGGAGGTAACAACCTGTACGCCGTGCGACTCAACGCCTTTCTCGTGCGGAATGCCGACAACAGCAGCGAATTCGAATCATCCTCCGACCCTGCCGAGAGGTTTTTGGTTTGGCAACGCTTCTGGGGCCACGATGAGCCAGGCTCGCGCACGGTCCCGTACGTCACGTTGCCCTGGTCGCAACCCGCTCACGCACGCGGCGAGGCGGCGCTCGCGTCCCTGCGGGCGCGAGTCGAAGAGCTCCGAGCGCGGCCGGCCTTCCGTGAAGTTGGCCCGGACTGGTCGCTCGTCGGGCCGGGCGACGTCTACGTCCACGCCCTGGCGGCCGCCGGGCGGCCGGTGGAGAAGACGGCGCTCCGCCCTGAGCCGGACGAGGGGGGACCGTTCGTCCTGCTCGCACGGAACAAAGCTGCCCGCAGCTATCCGACGCTCCAGCAAGCCATGGACATCGCCGACGATGGCAACGTCATCGAGGTGCGCGGCGACGGTCCGTTTGCAGGCGCCTCGGGCCGCGGCGCCCGGCTCCGCCGGCTGACGTTCCGCGCCGCGCCCGGTTACCGGCCCGTGTTCGAGAACGCGTTGATCGACGCGGTCACCGACGCGCTCGCGATCGAGGGCTTTCACTTCCACAACGCGGCCGTCACCGCGACACCCAACCAGCCCGCCCAGGGGGGCCGGATCACCCGCTTGGCCAACTGCACGTTCGAGTCGGATGCCCCCGCCTGGACGCCCTCGCCGTCGCCAGTCCGCGGGCTCCAGGGCATCGATGGCGCGCCGGTCGAAGTTTTGAACTGCGCGGCCCTCGGCTGGGGCGAGCGGGGGCGGTTCGAGGCCGACTTAAATGCGGGCGCCCGGATTGTCGTCCGCAACTCGCTCGTCAAACTGAAACTGAATGTCAGGGATGACGGTGACCACGTGGTCGAGCTTGATCGCTGCGTGTGCTGGGGGCCGTCAAGCCCCCTCCCCGACGACGCGGCCCTGCTCGTCGAGCCGGGGCTCGGCAAGGTGAGCGTGCGTGCGCACCGCACCGTGTTCGAAGTCGGCCAGCCACTCTGGATGCGCTCTGGCAACTCCCCCACGGCCGACGGTCCCACCCTGGCTTCCTGGCAAGGTGCGGAGAACGTTTACGCCATCGGGCCGACGAGCTGGATCGTCAATACGGTAGCGGGCAAGACGAACGAACCGTGTCTCGGCCTCGTGGCCTGGACGTTGCGCCCCGAGGTGAAGGAGGAGGGCTCGATCGAGGTAGACCCCATGGTGTACGACCCGCGCGCGTGGCGAATCGCGCCCCCCGAGGGCACTGGGGCGGACGTCGACGCCGTTGCTCGTACCGCACCACGCATGGCCGCAAAGGGCAACGCCAGCGCGCCGGAGCCATGACGCTCAAAGGCAACGTCCTGGATACGGCCGTCATCGGCACCAGGACGTGCGGTGAGTCGCCAAGCAACGAACCACTCGTTGTCTGTCATAGGTCTTTCGCGCGCCAGGACCCAAAACCAAAAAAGGGGTCAGGAGCCTTTATTGAGAATCGGAGCCGTGCTCGATAGACTCGTCACGATGAGCCGACCACTTCGAAACGCTGAAGGCGGGTTCATTTATCACGCCCTGAACCGCGCGAACGCGCGAGTCGCGATCTTCGGCGACGAAGGGGACTACGACGCGTTTCTCCGCGTCCTCACCGAGGCGCTGGAACGCTACCCGACGCGACTCATGGCCTACTGCATCATGCCCAACCATTTCCACCTGGTTCTCCGCCCCGAGGCCGATGGCGAACTGTCTCGCTTCATGCGCTGGCTTACGATGACGCACACCCAGCGCTGGCACGCGCAGCGACGCTCTGCCGGTTCGGGCCACCTCTACCAGGGACGTTTCAAATCGTTTCCGGTGCAGGGGGACGAACATTTCGTCACGCTGTGCCGGTATGTTGAACGCAATGCGCTGCGCGCTGGTCTTACGGCGCGTGCGGAAGGTTGGCGCTGGTGCAGTCTGGCGCAGCGGCTTGCCCGCTCGTCGGGGGGGCCGCCGTTGGAGTCGTGGCCGATTCGTCGCCCTTCGGGGTGGGTGGAACGGGTCAACCGCCCAATGAGCGAGGCCGAGGAAGATTCGTTGCGCAAGAGCTTGCAGCGAGGACAACCGTATGGCACCGCCGATTGGCAGGCTCAGACGGCGGCGCGACTGGGACTGCAATCGACGTTCCGCCCGCGAGGCAGGCCGAAGAAACAAGACAACGGCTCCTGACCCCTTTTTCTGCCCATGAGGTCGTCAGGGCCAGCACGGCTACCGCATCGTCCGGCCGCTGTTTCTCGAGAAGCTCCAGGATAGAACGGGTCAGGATTTGATGCTGACCACCAGTCGGGTGAACTCGCCGGGATTGGGCAGGAAAGACCTCGAGGTCGATCCGCTCGAGCTTCTTGACCGGAACGCCGTAGAACACGCGAAGCAGTTCGTCGGTGGCTCCGAGAAGCCGACGCTGCTCAGGGTCGAAATCGCCGAGAGGCTGGATGTAGAGCGTTGTGCGTTGTTCGTTCGGTCGATTGGGATTGGTCGTCAGATACTGGGCGAAGCTTTGCCCCGGTTCAGGGTGCTTCTCGAGCCACTCGCCCGGCTTGGTTGGACGTTTGACAGTATGAAGCGGTTGAATCGCCAAGCCTGCCGAACGAATGACGGGAACGACTTGATCATGTTTGGGAGCGGCGCCCATAACGAACGAAGCGACCAGGATCGATGCTGTGACGATTCCGCGATGATCGGGTCGACCGAGCATGTTCGAGCCCTCGCGTAGTGGGGTTGGGCGGTCCGCGTTTCGCGCAGGAACTAAGCGTAACGCACAGCGACCGAGGGCTTCAAGACAGGGGAGATAATGCGCCGGGGCCCCCCTCGAAATTGTCCTCTGGGGCGCAATCCCCGCGGATTCCCCCTGAAGGATTGCCTGGTCGAGCTTGGAGGGAGGCTGGCATCATCAAGCGAAAAACCAAAAACCAAGCTTGACCCCATGATCGCCTGATCGCCCCCAGAAGAGCACTTCGCTGCCCCCTGGGGTGCCAGCGGCGCTCACTTTGCCTGATGTTCAAGATTGGCGGACATCTTGCGATGGTCTCGCGACCTCCCTCGACGATATCATGAGACAGCAGCTTACGCGAATCCTGGGTGCCGCGCCCTGGTGACGAGCGAGAGAGAGCTATGGCAACGCAAAACTCCACGGACCCCCTCAAGATCGGAACGATCGTTCGTGTCCACGATTCCGGCGATGGTCGTGCCCGAATCGTTGAGTTTCGCGGCCCGCTCGGTCCGAAGGGGGCGCGAGTCTATCGCATCCTAGTTCGGCGGAAGCCTCAGCCTGCGTACATCGAGGTCCTTGAGGATCAACTCGAAACCGAGTCGGCGTCCAACTCAAAGTGACGGTCGGAAATCCGCCTCACGCTTCGTTACCCTTTCTCGCCCGGCGCTGCTGCCGCTTGACCCATTTCTTCTGCCGGCGAGCAAAATCGGCCCCGCGGTTGTTTCCCCCACTCCTCGGCTTCGGCTATGCGGTCGTCGATTTCCTCGAAACTGATACGAAGAGACAGCAAGCGGAAAGTAGAACGTCCCCTTTTCCGCGTCCTAATACCACGTCCTATGGGCGTGGTTGATTATTCGTCGCCACCGTCCGAATTATTGCGAGATTTTCTGAGCGAACTTATCTCGTCAGTTCACAAGACTTTCCGTAGAATCCTGAAAAGGAGAAACCCTATGGCTACCGTCGAACAATCAGCGGACCAGGCTCACGCCGACCTCGAAGAAGTCTGCCGCCTTCTCTCCGAGGGGAAGCGGCCCACTGATCCCGAGTTGCTTGCCCGGATCGAACAACGAGCCAATGAGGCGCGCGAGGAGACTTTGCGGCTCTGCGGGATTCAGGATACCGGCGTTCAGATCATCCGCGAAATGCGTGATCCGAAGGTATGAGGTACGTCATCGACTGCTCCGTGGCGTACAAGTGGGAAGTGCCCGAAGCCGACTCCGACAAGGCGATCCGGCTGCGCGACGCCCACCGTCACGGCATCCATGAACTGCTCGCGCCGGACCTATGGCCGATCGAAATCGCGAACGCCCTCTATTCGGCGGAGCTGAAGGGAAACATCCCTGCCGGCCGATTCGAGCACCGGATGGCCGACGTGCTGGGTGTCGGACCGGCGATCTATCAATCCACATCGTTGCTCCCGCGTGCGGCCGTCCTCATCCGCAAGGCCATCGCGAGGATCGGCATCTACGACTGCATCTACGTAGCTTTGGCCGAGCGTGAGGGTTGCGAGTTGGTGACGTCCGACCGGAAGCTGATTAATGCACTGCCAGGATCTCCAATCATTCCGATCGCTTCATTTCCCTGATCCTTCGCCTTCGGGAAAACGCTTCTCAATCACCTGATGGAATCGTTGTTCCCATTCGGACCGCAATTCTTCTTCTATGCCAGCGATACCGCCCTTCATAAACTTCATGATGCCTCGAAGAAACAACAAGTCTTCTTGGAAGCGCTCGGGGTCAGACTATGGAAGCGCTCGGGAAGCGCTCGTGGAAGCGCTCGGAAGCGCTCGGGGTCAGACTAGGTAACTAGGGATTTTCAAGAAAAATCCCTAGTTACCTAGTCTGACCCCTGGGTTT
>DAIDJG010000339.1 GCA_027451445.1 Singulisphaera sp. | reverse complement strand
GGGACTGGCTCCGGACGTCTTCGGACGGTGCCTGTCCCCATTTCTCGCTTCCCGCTCCGCCGGAAAACGGGGACAGGCACCTCGAAGACTCGGAGTCAGTCCCCATTTCTCGCTTCCCGCTCCGCCGGAAAACCGGGACAGGCACCTCGAAGACTCGGAGCCAGTCCCCGTTTTCCGGCTCCGCTCCACGTCCGGGACAGACGCTGAGCCGGGATCGGACGCTCGGCGCAAGCACAAACCCCGCTGTGTGTTGCGTTTGCAAGCACACCGCGGGGTTGGTTTCGTTCGCGATGGACTGGAGGAGACGCCTTTCTCCTCGTGAGGTACGGGGACCTCAGCTCATCGAGTTGTTGACCTTGCTGAAGGTCGAGCTGACGCTGGTGCCGAGCGTGGTGACGATGGTGATGCAGGCCACGAGGATCAGGGCGAGCATAACCGCGTACTCGACGGCCGTCGGACCATCTTCGCTGACCAGGAAACGACGAACTTGGGCGGTAATCGCTTGCATGGGAAGACCTTTCTGATTGGGACTGTGTTGGTTGCTGCGATGTGGGCTCGTTGCGTGAGCGACGACTGATACACCGGAAACCTAGTTCGCGCTTCGCCGCCTTGTCAAAAATCCGGAGGTGAGCAGTCCGTGTGTTGTCCTCCTGCAACACGGAAAAAAACGCGCTCGGACGTCGAGAAAGCGCGGAGTTTTATTATGCAAGCTGAGGTGTAATTGCCCTAATGGCAGTGAATGCGAGTTGGACCACGAGCCCGGACGCCATCGGGCGCTTCGACATGTGTGCCCAGAACCTCGAGCGGCGCACTCTAGGGTCTCGCATAACGCGAGGTCAAACCGCATCACATTAACCCAAAGCGCGAGCGAGGCCATGATATTATTATGCCTCGCTTGCGCTTCGGGTTCGTGTGAGTTCGGTGCGCTCGCTGAGGAGCTTTCCGGTGGGTCGGCCCCTGACTCCCTTTCGAGAGGGGGACGATCAAAACGACCTCGCTCGACGCGGTGATTCTGACGCGAAAGTCGTGGCAGATCGAGCGCATACGGTCGCGCTCGTCAGTGCGCCATCAATTTGCGCGCCGCGATGACCGCGAACCGCCCCAAGTCGCTCAGTTCATAGACATTGGTCTTGCCCTTGCGGCTTCGCTCCACGATGCCCGCCACGCGCAATAACGTAAGATGGTGGCTGATCGCGGGCTGACCGTGAGACAGCATCTCGCAAAGCTCGCCCACGTTGTACGCGCGCTGTTCGAGGAGGAACAGTACCTTGAGGCGGGTGGTATCGGCGACGAGTTTCAGTGCGGAGACGGCGCCATAGATCGCGTCGTCGGAGGGCATCACGGACTTCGAGTTTGCAGCGGCCATGGGTACTCCAACCCAGAATGAGGAAAACAGCTCAGACCCTCAGCATATCCTTGAAGAAATGTTAATGCAAGGTCTCCAGTACAGCAAAGAGATCTTTTCGTACCGGTTCGCGAGAGCCGACATCCGATTGACCCCTGTGGCAACGATCGGCGAGCCGCGGCGATCCCCAATCCGACTAAACCTCGGCAAAGGGCCGAGAATGAGGCCGATCCCCGTGCCCACGCGAACCCAATTTGGCCAATCGCGGACACGGCAAGTCCGCAACATCCCGCCCGGTGCCGACGCCCTGCGTTCAATGCGCTGCGGTAGCTCGATCCGGAGCGAGCATCGCCGACTATCAGAAACGGGTACGCAAAACCGTCCGACCCAGCCGGTGGTCTGGCGTCGGACTCGAACCGTGGTTCCGGTACTCATTGCCGGATACGCCGTGGCGGGGTAGCCTGGTAAACATCAACTTGTGCCGTTCGCTCGCAATGGGTGTGACTCAACGACTCGGGTGGGGAGCATAAACCGTGGGATGGTTCTACCGCGCGGACGACCAGAGCGAGATCGGACCGGTCACTACGTCGATCATCCGCAAGCTTGTGGAAATCGGCAAGATCACCCCGACGACGATGATGCGGCGGGAAGGGACGGACCGTTGGTTCAAGGCGAAGCGTGTTAAAGGCCTTTTCGGCAGGAGCGAGGAGCCCGGTTCGGTTGCCACCGCGACCGCAGAACCGGCCGCGGTCTCTCGAAGACGCGCCCGGGAAAGCGCCCCGCTGCAACGTGAATTCCCGGTTGCTGGGCCGCCGGCGTCAGTCTCTCCCATCGTCTCTCCTGGAACCGCTCGCGCTCTGCTCGCGTTGGTGGCGATCCTTTCCCTGGTCGTCGTGTTGGTGGCCATCGGCCGAGGGATGACAATGAGCGTCATCGCCGCCAACGGAAGAGGGCTGGACCCGCGGGAGCTGCTGAGCCGCGTGGGCTGCACGGCGTGGATCTCCTTTGTGATCGCTGTAGCCGGACTTGC
Source organism: Singulisphaera sp. (assembly GCA_027451445.1). Classification (GTDB taxonomy): domain Bacteria; phylum Planctomycetota; class Planctomycetia; order Isosphaerales; family Isosphaeraceae; genus DAIDJG01. Next base: position 24,445 of record DAIDJG010000339.1, on the reverse strand, counting down.
GTTGCCGGTTCCTCGCAGAACGGATTGAAGGCATGTCTTCAGTGCGTAACCCGATCGTCGACCGGCGGCATCGTCATGGATCTCGGCGTCGTCTATCTCGATCGGCAACTCCTCGCGCTGTTCGCGCCGCCACATGATGCGGCGATGATTGACGGCATGATCCGGCTCTGGTGTTTGGTGAACGAGGAATGCCGCTCATGCCCGTCGGACCACGAGATCTTTCTGACCAATGGGTTGGCGCTTGACTTTTTGAGCGCCCTCGGTCACCGGATCGACGCCGTGACGCTCCAGCGGGGGCGGCGAAATATCCAAACGGTCTTCCTGCTCGTCGCGGTCGATGCGCCGGAGACGAACTGGGTGAGTCTAGGCCGCTGCCATCTCGATCAACGGTGCGTGCGCGTTGCGCAGTCAAAGTTTAGCGCAGTGAGCCAGTCGGATTGACTCCAAAGCGCTGGCGGTTGACTGCGATGGATTCTTTGGACTCAGCGTCCTGAATCATTATGGACATAACGATGAGTTTAACGGGGACATTCCGGAGCGAATCTCAAATTCAGAACCGTACTGACGAACGCTCTCGCGTGAGCCACGTTTAACCGCGTGGGAGAGACCGGTTTAGCACGATCACTAGCCCGCGGCCGCACCGAACCGCTAGAATCGTTGCTCGAATCCCAGGGCAACCGTCGTCCGAATCGACGCGTTGACGACCCTATCGGTTTGACCCTGGCGGAACGCAAGATCATTGGAATCATGACCGACATTGACCCCTCGATCGTGAACGACTGGTCCGAGAGTCCTTGGAATCTTCCCAAGCGCTTTGCTCGCTTGACATCGCATCAGAAACAGGCGATCGTCACGGCGGTCGTGCTGGTGGGGTTCATCCTCTTCGCAGTAGCCTTCTGGCTACTTCAGCCCAAACCGCGTCTCTCGATCGACGTGATTAACGAGTCAGGCTCGCCTATCAGCGACGTTCGCTTTACGTACTTCGAGGGCAAGGGCCTGTTCACGGTGGAAGAGATCAAGCCGGGCGCCACGGCGTCCTGCCAGATGTTGGGAAACTCGCCAGGGTTTGAAATCGTATACCGGTTGCCCGATCAACCCGTCATCACTCGAAAGTACCGCGGCTCCTTTGATAGCTCGATGCACGGCAGGATGTTCGTCCACCTGCGCCCGACGAGTATGAAGGTTGAAGTCGAGGATCTTTCCGAGTAGGAACCTCGATCGCTCAAGATTGGCTTTGGCGGGGATCGCCCAACGGAAGTTCGTTTAGAGCCCCGAGGGTGCATGGGCCTCAGGGCTCTTGAACAGTTACGTCCAATCCACTCGGCGGGCCGGACGGCGTTACGCCTCCAGCTTCCAGGGAGACCTCATCTCTCTCGAAAGAAGCTTGTTTCCGTCATCGGCGTTCGCCCCGGTGAACCGGTGGGCGGCTGGGTCCCACGTCAGGGCTTTGCCTGTCATGAGCGCGATGACGCCGATGTGGCAGACGATCACCGAGCCGGCTCCCACGGTCACGTCGCAGATCGGTTTCTGGCGCGTCTTGACGCAATCGAGGAAGTTTCCCATGTGGTCAGTTGGCCGGGTCGGATAGAGTTTCGGGTCGTCCTTGATCGGAGCGCTCAGGATCTTGGCGTCGTTGGCGACAATGAAACCGCGGCTCACGAAGATGGTCCCCTCCTCGCCGACGATCAACAGCCCGTTCTCGTTCCCATCGATGCCGTCAATCTCCTTGCCCTCCCTGTTCTTCCTCTTCTCTCCCTTGGCATCCACGAGCCCGTCGACCTTCGTGCCGCCGCCGGACATGGCGAAGACTTCACTCCCCTCGGGGTACGTGTAGCGCACCTTGAACGTTGGATGCGTGTTGTAGCCGTCGGTCCCGTGGTGCGGCTCCTTGGCCGCTACGCGTTCGACGCCCGTTGGCCCGCTGCCGTCCTTGCCGAGGCACCACTGGGCGATGTCCAGGTGATGGGCACCCCAGTCGGTCATCTTGCCGCCGCTGTACTCGTAGAACCAGCGAAACTCGTAATGGCAGTTCGTCTTCTTCTCGCTCTCGTACCGATAGGGGACCATCGCCGTCGGGCCGACCCACATGTCCCAGTCGAGTTCTTTCGGCGGCGTCACCGCCTGGATCGGGCCACTTTCCGGGTTCGTACCGACGCGGCACTCGATCGTTTTGACCTTGCCGATGCGCCCGGAACGTACCAGCTCCGCCGCAAGCCGGAATCGCCCAGCCATCTCGCTTCGCTGCTGGCTGCCGGTCTGGAGCACTCGCCCGGAGTCCTTGACGGCCTTCGACAGCACGAGCGCTTCCTGGACCGTCAGCGTGAGCGGCTTCTCGCAATAGACGTCCTTGCCGCGCCGAAGCGCCTCCAGGGCGACGAGGGTATGCCAGTGGTCCGGCACGGCAATGATCACCGCATCGACGTCGTCGCGCGCGCAAAGCTCGCGGAAATCCTTGTGGCCCTTCACCTGGTACCCATCCTTCTGGTAATGGGCCTGGGCGTAATCGAGGTGCCGGCCATCCACATCGCAAACGCCGGTGAAGGACACATGCTTGAATTTCTTTGCGGCCCCATAGAGCGCGGTCGAGCGACGTGGGCTCGGTCCGACTCCGATCACGCCGACATGAAGCTTCTCGGCGGCTCCGATCACCTTGTCCTCAGCCGCGGCCTCCGCGGCGCCAAAATACTGGCTGGCGTACCAGCTCGGCAGCCCGGCCGCCGCAAGAGCGGCCAGCGACTGGTTCATGAATCCCCGGCGAGAGAGGTTTCCGCGGCGTGACATCGACCTAGCCTTTCGTTCGAGAAGGTTGCGGTGTGGGAGTGGAACGTTCCGAGACGGTCGCAACAGCCGTTTCACGGCCCGGTTTCCGCTTGGCACCGGAGCCGGCGCCGACCCATCTTACGGCGTTTCGCCAGCGCGCGGAAACTTGTTTTTTCGTCTTTCTTTGGATGCTGGATCGCACCTTCGAATTTACTGATGACGTGCGATCGCGACGACACCGATCTTGGCTTGCACGCATTTGCGCCCGGCGCAGGTGGCTCAGATCGATCAGGCGGAAATGCCGTTGTTCACGGCAAGTTTTGGAGTGCGGCCGACGGCGAGTCCGAGGGACAAAAGACCGCATCTGCGGGTGAACTTGGTGATTTTTGGGGGGGAATCGGGGGCTCGCCCGTGGTTTTTGAAGAAATCTCGGGAGAAAACCGCGGAAAGGCGCTGCACTTCCGCGTGTTTTGCGGTATTCAACGTGCTCAGCGCTGCTTGTTGGCGGAGCTTCACCTCGAGCTGCGTAAAGACCGGAAAGTCATTTCCTCCATCTCAGGGAGAACACCACGACCATGGCCAAGAAAGCCGCATCCCCGTCCGCCGGCAAATCCTCGTCCGATTCCGCGTCGAAGGCCGCGTCTCGCGCCAAGCTCATGACGAAAGGCGACATCTACGCGGCGATCAGCGAGAAGACCGGGCTGAGCAAGAAGCAGATTTCCAGCCTCTTTGACGGTCTTCACGATCTGATCGGCCAGGAGTTGGGAAAGAAGGGGCCAGGGCAGTTCGTCGTCCCGGGGCTCTTGAAGCTCAAGGTCGTCCGCAAGCCCGCAACCAAAGCGAAGCCCGGCATCAATCCGTTCACCAAGCAACCGATCACGATCGCAGCCAAGCCGGCGCGGAACGTGGTTCGGGCCGTGCCCATGAAGGCCCTCAAGGAGATGGTCTGAGCCGTTGTCCGCGATCAAGAAGGTCGTCGCAGCGTCCCGTCGGGTCAGCCAAACACCGCAGTGGAACAAGGCCGGCGAGTCCTGGTGTGCGGAGAAGCTTGAGGTCCACTACGACCTGCCGCACGTCACGCGTCGCGGGCTGGAATATCCCTGACGCTTTGGAAGCGAAGCTGCGACGACCTTCTCTCTCCCGCACAGACCCTCGCCCGAATTGAGCTGTCGGCCTTGGAAGAGGCGCCAATGCGGATGGTCGGAAGATTTGCGTTTCTCCGCGCGAATTGGGTCGTTATTTGGACGCTCGGCCTGTTTCTCGCTGCAACTGAGGTCGGTGCCGATTCGGGAGCCGATCCGACCGCCGCAAAGCCCAACGTCTTGATCTTCGTGATCGATGACCTGGGGCGAAGTGATCTCGGAATCGATGGCTCGCCGTTTCACGAGACCCCTCATCTCGATGCGCTTGCCCGGTCGGGTGTCCGCTTTACCGACTTCTACTCGGCCCACCCCGTCTGTTCGCCAACGCGCGCAGCGCTGATGACGGGCAAGGTCCCACAGCGCGTCGGAATCACCGACTGGATTCATCCCGGGTCCGGTGTTTCCCTCACTTCCGCTGAGATCACACTGGGCGAATCGTTTTCTTCCACCGGCTATCAGACCGCGTATCTCGGCAAGTGGCACCTGGGCGAGGCGGACGCCGATCAACCCAGTCGCCAGGGATTCGGGTGGATCCGCGGCGTCAATCGCGCGGGCCAACCGGGCTCTTACTTTTTCCCGTTCCGGCGACCAGGGGACACACCCTCGATCTGGGATGTGCCCGATTTCGAGAAGGGCCAAAAGGGCGACTACCTTACCGACGTTTTGACGGCGAGCGCGATCGAGTTCCTCAAACAGCGCGACCCTTCCCGCCCGTTTTTCATGTGTTTCGGGCACTACGCCGTCCATACTCCGATCCAGCCACCGGCCAAGCTGCTCGCGAAATACCGCGACAAACGTGCTCGGCTGTACGGCGAGTCCAAAACGCCTACGGTGCCTGCTCCGTTCGGTGCGGTCTCTCGCGGGCGCCAGGACGATGCGAGTTATGCGGCGATGGTGGAGAACCTCGATACCAACGTCGGGCGCGTTCTAACTGCGCTCGATGAGTCAGGGCTGCGCGAGCGGACGATCGTCGTGTTCACGTCGGACAACGGGGGACTATGCACCTTAGCCAACGGAAATCCCGGACCCACGTGCAACCTCCCCTGGCGCAGCGGCAAGGGTTGGAACTATGAAGGGGGCATTCGCATCCCTACGTTCATCGTCTGGCCGGGCCACTTGAAACCGGCAACCGCGACCATACCCGCCTACACCGCCGATCTCTATCCAACAGTTCTCGAGCTTTGTGGGCTGCCGACACGGCCTGAGCAGCATCGCGATGGGCTCTCGTTGGTGCGTGCGCTCGGCGGCGCTCCGAGCGCGGCACTGCGCGACCGTTCCCTCGCCTGGTATTATCCCCACGAGCACGGCTCAGGACACAAGCCGTCGGCAGCGATTCGTCGAGGTGACTGGAAACTCATTGATTATTTCGGTGTTGAAAGAACCGAGCTGTTCGATCTCTCGTCCGATCCCGGCGAAGCGAAGAATGTCAGTTCCCGTTTTCCCGACAAGGTGAAGACGCTTCACGATGAGTTGGGGCGGTGGATCGAGGAAACCAAGCGATAGGATGGCGAACGCCGAGCGACAGCGCACATTTTCGGTATTGATAACTCCTCACAAAATGGCAGATGCAAGATGCAAAATGGCAGATGGGATGCATCAGGCTATGTCTAATGGACTGGTGCGTTGGCCGGGGAATGAGACGCTCACAATGCTTCCGGTACTTGCTATTCTGCATCTTGCATCTGCCATTTTGCATTTGCCATTGAGGGACTTCCTACCATGAGACTGCTCGCGAGCGTCGCGTACGCGCTTCTCTTCGTGTTTGCTTCCGCGCTGACTTGCCAGGCCGAATCGCGCCCGAACGTGGTCGTTTTGCTCGCCGACGATGCCGGCTGGGGTGACTACGGTCATTCGGGCAACCGGCAGGCATCGACGCCGAACATTGATTCGATCGCGAATGCCGGAGTGTCGCTCGAACGGTTCTTCGTGTGTCCGGTGTGTTCGCCAACGCGGGCCGAGTTCCTCACGGGACGCTATCATCCGCGCGGAGGCGTGCGCGGGGTGTCGACCAACCAGGAGCGGCTCGACCTGGGAGAGAGGACCGTTGCGGAAGCGTTCAAGGCGGCTGGGTACGCGACGGGAATCTTCGGCAAATGGCACAACGGTTCGCAGTGGCCTTATCATCCGTTGGCGCGTGGTTTCGATGAGTACCTGGGCCACTCCTCCGGGCACTGGGGCGAGTATTTCGACGCCCCCCTCGAGGAGAACGGGCGAATGATCCGGACGCACGGCTACATCGCCGACGTGTGCACGGATCGGGCGCTTCGCTTCATCGACAAGAACAAGGACCGGCCCTTCTTCTGCTACATACCGTTCACGACACCGCATTCGCCGTGGTCTGCGCCGGAGAAAGAGTGGCGGCAGTTCAAGGACAAGCCCATCGTCCAGCGGGGCACGGAACCGGGCAGAGAACGAGTCGAGGAAACGCGTTGCGTGCTGGCGATGCTGGAAAACCAGGACACGAATGTCGGCCGGGTTCTCGCAAAACTCGACGAGCTTGACTTGCGTGAGAACACGATCGTCCTCTACTTTTCGGACAATGGCCCGAACACGATGCGTTGGACCGACGGTATGAAAGGGATCAAAGGAAGCACGGATGAAGGAGGCGTGCGTAGTGTCTGCTATCTGCGCTGGCCGGGCCACCTGCCCGCGGGGCACACGGTCAAACAGATCGCCGGCGCGATCGACTTGCTGCCCACGCTGACGGCGCTCGCGGGTATTCCCAGAGTTGGTGGCAAACCACTTGATGGCCGCGACCTCACTCCCCTGTTGCTGAACCGCGAGACCGATTGGCCCGATCGGACGATCTTCTCGACGTGGGTTCGTCGGGTCAGTGTCCGGACGCAGCGCTATCGCCTCGACGACCAGGGCCGGCTCTTCGATATGGTCGAGGACCCAGGCCAGACGAAGCCGGTCAATGACCGCGAACCGGAGACGGCGTCACGATTAGCCGAGGCCGTCAAGAATTGGCGACAGGAAATGTACCCTCAACCGGGACGGCCCATGTTGCCTGGGACCGATGTCGACCCGCGCCCGATTCCTGTGGGTTACCGAGAATTCCCGATCACGATGCTGCCCGCGCAAGATGGCGCCCCTCGCGGAGGTGTGAAACGGAGCAGCGCGGCACCCAATTGCTCGTACTTCGTAAACTGGACCACAAAGGACGGCGCGATGGTCTGGCTGCTCGACGTCCACACGACCGGCCGCTACGAAGTCGTCGTCGACTACACGTGTCCGATCACGGATGCTGGGTCGATGGTCGAGTTGAGTTTTCACGATAGTCGATTGACGGGTCGGATTGCACCTGGCTGGGATCCACCATTGAACACGAACCAGGACACGCTTCCGCGGCCGCACGGCGAATCGCAAATGAAGGAGTTTCACTCGTTGAGGCTGGGAGAGATCGACCTGGAACAAGGAACGGGGCCCCTCACGCTTCGCGCGTTGGAAATCCCGGGCAAGACCGTCATGGACGTGAGGCGCGTCACGCTGACATTGATGCCCTCTCGTCAGTAAGGTAGGATTAAGAGACGAACCCGCAGGGGGTTCACCAGCGTACCATGTTTGCGCCGTAGAGCACCGGTAGCTCGCCAGGCTCATAACCTGGAGGTAGGTGGTTCGATTCCACCCGGCGCGACTCTCGGACATCAGCAACCCGGCAGCTTGCCGGGTTTTTTGTTGCCCTCGGCCCGGGTCGAGAGTGGCGGCTGCGCAATCGAGAATGATTGCGGCGAGACTATCGGGGCGGTGATATTGGCGCCATGGCAACGATTACCGAAGCGTTGATGATCGCGACGGACCACCACCGGAACGGACGGTTGCAGGCCGCCGCACAGATCTATCAGCAGATTCTCCAGGCGAATCCCGATCAGCCGGACGCGCTCCATCTGCTCGGGTTGATCGAACACCAGGTTGGCAGGTCCGAGTCTGCCGCACGATATATGGAGCGCGCGATCGCGTTGAATGGCAACGCGTATAGCGTCCACAGCAATCTGGCGGGGGTGTATTTGGCCCTGGGCCGAATTCCCGACGCCGTGGCTTGCTGCCGCCGCGCCGTGGAATTGAATCGTGGATCGGCCGAGGCGCACTTCAACCTGGGCAAAGCCTTGCGGGAAGACGGAAAGCTCGACGAAGCGATTGCGTGTTTTCGCCATAGTGCGGTCCTGAAGCCCGATGACGTCCAGGTCCATGTCCGCCTGGGCCAAGCGTTAAAAGAGCAGCGTCGGCTCGACGAAGCCATCGCCAGTTTCCGATGTGCCCTGGCCCTCAATCCGGGTGATGCCGAGTTGCACAACACCCTGGGTAGTGCATTGAGTGAGCAGGGAAAATTCGAGCAGGCACTCGGCTGCTATCGGCAAGCTCTGGTCCTAAACCCAAACTACGCCTCGGCGCATAATAACATTGGCACGGTTTACTGGAACCAGCGGCGAGCTGAAGATGCGGCCGCCAGCTTCCGTCGTGCGCTGGAACTCTGGCCCGAATACGCCATCGCGTACAACAATCTCGGGAACGTGTTGTCGACTCAGGGAAAGATGGACGAAGCCCTGGCGTGTTACCGGCGTTGTCTTGAGCTTGATCCCGCCTACGCCTCGGCGCTCAACAACCTGGGTAACGCGCTGAAGGATCTGGGAAAGCTCGACGAAGCGATCGCTTGCTACCGCCGATGCCTGGAACTCGATCCGACCCACGCGTCGGCCAACAACAATCTTGGCAACGCGCTCAAGGACCAGGGAAAGCTCGACGAGTCCATCGCAAGCTTCCAGCGCGCTTTGAGTGTGAACCCCGAAGATGCCACGGCCCACAGCAATCTGGCCGGCGTGCTCAAGAACCAGGGGAAGGTGGACGAAGCCATCTCCGGCTATCAGCGTGCCCTCGGCTTGCGGCCGGACTTTGTCGAGGCCCACAGCAACCTGCTTTTGACGCTTCAGTATCGCGCGGACATCACCGCGAAGGCGCTTGCGGACGCGCACGCCGAGTACGATCGCCTGCATGCCGCACCGCTGTTCAGCGCAAGCGAGCCGCACGAGTGCTCCCGAGGCCAGACACGCCGACTCCGTCTGGGTTTCGTTTCGCCCGATCTGGGCCGGCATCCCGTGAGCCACTTCCTCGTCGGCGTCCTGGAGAACCTGGGTGCGGACGAGGCGGAAATCGTCTGTTACTCCGATCGCAGGCTCAAAGACGACATGAGTCAACGTCTGCAAGCCGCGGCCACCGAATGGCACGATGTGTTTGGTCTGAGCGACGATCGTCTTGCGGCACAGGTCCGGGCCGATCGGATCGACGTCCTGTTCGACCTGACCGGCCATACGAACAACAACCGGCTCCTGGTCTTCGCGCGCAAACCGGCTCCGGTGCAAATCACCTGGATCGGCTATCCCGGCACCACAGGCCTGGGCGCGATCGACTACCTGATCGCCGATTCCTTCGTCGTTCCCAATGGCTCCGAGATCCATCATCGAGAACGGATCCTGCGGCTGCCCGACAGCTTTGTGTGTTTCGACCCGCCGACGGACGCGCCGCCCGTTGGGCCCCTGCCCGCCCAGTCCGCGGGGCATGTGACCTTCGGGAGTTTCAATAACCCCGCCAAGATCAATGACACGGTGATCGACCTGTGGTCGCAAGTCCTGAGACGGGTTCCCCAATCGCGACTCATCCTCAAGTACACAAGCTTCGGGCAGCGGGAGACTCAACAGCGCATGGGCGCTCAATTTGCGCGACATGGAATCAGCCCGGATCGGTTGGAACTTCAGGACCGATCGCCTTTGCCCGAAATGTTCGCCCAGTATCAGCGCGTCGATATCGCCCTTGATCCCTTTCCCTTCGGCGGCGGCCTGACAACCTGCCTGGCTCTTTGGATGGGTGTGCCCGTCGTGACTCTCCCCGGCGAGACGTTTGCTAGTCGGCAATCGCTAAGTTTCCTCTCAACCGTCGGTGCGTCGGAAACCGTCGCTGAGACGCTGGAAGACTACATCGAGAAAGCCGTTGCCCTGGCAAACGACCTGCCACGGCTTGCCGCGTTGCGCGCCAGTTTGCGCACACGAATGTCGTCGTCACCGCTCTGCGATGGACGCCGGACCGCAGGACATTTTCAGACGCTCGTGTGCAGGGCCTGGGACGACTGGTGCAGTCGTTCAGAACGGCGATGACGGGTGTCAGTTACGTCCGGAAAGTGTTCAACTATTACGGCCAGCCGGACCACCCTCACGAGGTCGTCGCTCTCGTCGCCTCGAACGTCCTTCTCCAAGCATTGAGGGCCTTTGAGTCGACAAGAGCGTGGCACGCGGGTGTCACAGGTCGTACACTCTTGGTCGTAATTGTTGCGCCCAAGTTCGCCGTTGCTAACCTTGGCTAACGACGGTCCCGATCGATCCACTTATCGCTCGAGACCCGAGTCCATTGTGCGAGCTGGTCCAGGACGCTTTGCTCGCTGTCGGCCGTCAGGACCAATGCCCGGTGCTCCAGCCGCAGGAATCGGTCGCTCAAAGCACGGTCGAAGAGTTGCAGGAGCGGGTCGTAGAATCCATCGACGTTGAACAGCGCACACGGCTTGTATTGCAGTCCGAGTTGCGTCCACGTGAGAACCTCGCAGAATTCTTCGAACGTGCCGTAACCGCCCGGTAGGGCGACGAATGCGTCTGCCCGATCGGCCATCTGCGCCTTGCGGTCGTGCATCGTCGCAACGACGATCAGCTCACTGACCCCTCGGTGGGCGACCTCCCGGTCCACAAGCGACTGCGGGATGATCCCCACGACTTCGCCCCCGGCCGCCAGTGCGGCGTCGGCCAGCGCACCCATCAGGCCCACGTTCGCGCCTCCATAAACGAGTCGCAAACCGCGGAGGGCTAGCTCCCGTCCCATCGCGATCGCGGCTTCGCGGTACCGTGGATTCGCCCCTGGACTCGACCCGCAAAAAACGCAGACGGACTTCATCATGGCCACCTTTGATCGTGTCCAGGACGGCGCTTGCCAGTCGCAGCCGGCAGACGCGTCATTTTGCTTTGACGCCGCTCAATGGGTGCTCGGTCACGGCGTTCCAGGCGATCTCTTGTAGCCGCCGATTCAGCTTCGAGGTTGTCTCCTCGTCCCCGACACCCTTCAGCGCAGGAGGGACCGGCAGACCGACCGGGCTGCGCTGGTAGATCTGCGCGTAGTAGCAGTAGGCGACGAGAACCGCAAGCGGCGGCTTGGCGTGGCCGATCGCGTCCGTGAACAGGTCGGTCTGCTTCGTCAGTCCGGGCACCGTCCCTTCGGCGATACCGTTTCGAAGCGTGAGAACCGCCTGGCCCACGGGCGCCACGAAGATCGCGGGCTTTCCTTCATACTTCTTGTTCAGATCCTTCACGAGCTCGTCGATGTCGTGAAAATATTTGTCATGTTCATCCTGTAACTTCTTCGGGTCGAATATCGAACGGTCCGGGCTGGGTGCTTTTTCCTTCCGGAAGTTGATGTTCGCGTCGAACGGGAGCCAGAACTCCTGCACCAGCACGCGAATCTGCGGGCTCTTCTCCGACGCCAGGTGAATGAATTTCTCGATCCCTTCGTCCGGCAGAAACAGCGGAGCGATGGTCAACACATCGAGATTGCCCGACTCGATCGTTGCCCTGGATTTGAATTTGTCGTCGTCCACGTCCCAATGCTGGAAGACGTACGAGCCGCCAATTGAAGAGAGCCCGACCTGCTTGTGATCAGTAATGCCGGCTGATTTTGCGATCTGCTGCAAAATGCCCGGCATGAACACATGGAAGCTGTGTCCGATCGAATAGATCCGCTGCCCTTTCGGAACGTCGCCGACAGCGGGCTTCGCTGCTGGTTCGTCGGCACGAACCGCGTTCACCATTCGCTCGCTAACGAGCGCGATCGTAAGACCGACACAAAACATGAGGACGAGTCGGCGGCGAGCGAGCATCATCATCGTGAGCCTCTCCAGGGCAGTTCTATGCGCGGAAACCGATGAACCGCCGTCATTGAACCGGTGGCCCACCGTGGAGTCAACCGTCGCGCCCGGTTCTTGAAGCCCAGGGCAGCTTTGGCGCGAGTGATGTGTCATCGCCGACACTCCGCCCCCTCCGTCGAGAATCCCGCGATCGCCGCCAACGATCGTTGCCTTCGCAAAGCCCCAGAAGCCAAAAGGTTAGAGCTCGCGGGCCAAATCCGAAGAGTGGGTATAATGCAGAATATAGGAAAAACAGTTGCAATAAGAAAATTCGGAATGTATAGTGAAATAGCGAAATCTGGTGAATCTAGAAGATTCAGTAGATTTGGCACTCGTGGTCGAATCGGAACCTCCCCGAGGGGGTTGGGCCCTCGGGGAGGCCTTTATCCGGGTTCGCTGTTCTTCGGGGGATTCACGATGGCTGAGCTGCGGCAACTGTGGGCCGATGAGGCGGGGTTCATCATTTCCACCGAGCTGGTGCTGGTGGCCACGATTCTGGTGCTGTCGATGGTCGTCGGGATGAAGAAGATCAGTTCGCAGGTGCTGGCCGAGATGTCCGACGTGGGTAACGCGATTGGCTTCCTGGTTCAGGACTACAGCTTTGCCGGGGCGACGTTCACGGCGGGTGACGGCTCGATCCTGGCGAGTTGGAGCGGGACGGGACTGTTACCGGACAGCATTGACATCGGCGCGGGAGATTACACGAGCATCAACACGTGTGTCGTTCCCGGCGCTGAGCTATAAAGGGGCTCGTGAGGGATTGCACCCAGGCTCGCTGTGCATCACACCGTTAGGACCAACGCCGCTTGCTGCGGCACCCTGCTCGTGAGGGATTGCACCCAGGCTCGCTGTGCATCACGGCGCTCGGAATCTGGCGGTTCGGGAGCGTGACGGGCGAGCCGACCGTACAAGCCACATGGCCCGCCGCGCCTTCGCGTTGGAACGCTCGGCGGGCACTCACTTGGTCGTTGCAGTTAGAGTCTGTCCCGGAAGTGAAGCGGAGCCGAAAAAGGGGGACTGGCTCCGAGTCTTCGAGGTGCCTGTCCCCCTTTTCCGGCGGAGCGAGAAGCGTGGAAATGGGGACTGGCACCGTCCGAAGACGTCCGGTGCCAGTCCCCATTTCCACGCTTCTCGCACTATTGGGACAGACTCTTACACGGGAGGATTGCACCATGGGAGTGCGCAGCAGTGTGCGAGAACGGCGAGAGCGAGGCCGGGCCATTCATCTGAGAACCCCGCACGTCCTTCGGCCCGCACCGACCAACGAAAGCGCCCCCGGGATGAGCGGGGGCGTCGAACGGTGTCCGTTTTGGTTCGCTCGCGTTCAATGGAGCCAGCGGCCGAACAGAGGATGACCGGAGTTGCATGTGTCGCAGGCGGGAAGCGTCGTCATCGGCGTGAGTGACTGGGACGTGGCGAGCACGCTTTGCGCCGACGGTACCACCGCGGGCGGGCAATGCACGGTCACAGGCACCTTCACGCAAACTTCGACGGGAACCGCCTTGCACACCTGCCGCGGCACGCAGACGTTCCGGCACTCGGGGACCTGCTTGTGAACCGTGACGGGGCAGTGAATCACCTGCGTCACGGGCACTTGTTTGCAGACCGTGTAGCATTCCTTGCGGATGCACTGCACGGTTTGCATCTCGCAGATCGTCTCGGGCACGCACTTCACCTGCGTCTCGCAGACCGTTTCGCAAATCGTTTGCGGCACGTTCTTGACGCACGTCTCGGCAACCATCCGGCACGTCGTGACGGGAACCTGGCAGTACCGGGTTTCCTGCACGTTGCGACAAACGGTCACCGGGACCTGCTTCACGCACTGCTCGGTGACCATCCGGCAGGTGACGACGGGAACGCGCTTGACGCACGTCTCGCGCACCATCCGGGTGACCGTGCAGGGCACCTGCTTCGTGCACGTCTCGCGCACCATCCGGGTGACCGTATAGGGCACCGTTTTCGTGCACGTTTGGGGCACCATGCAGGTGACCGTGTACGCCTCCTGGCGGCATTCCGTCCGGGGGCACATCTTCGTGACGCAGACCGGCACCTGCCGCATGCAGGTCTTGGCGACCATGGTGCAGTAGGTGTAGGGGACCGTCTTGTAGCAGGTCTCTTGCACCTGGCGGCACGTGGTCACCGGAACCATCTTCACGCACTGGGTCGTCACCATCTCGCAGATGGTCTGAGGGACCATCTTGACGCAGGTTTCCTGAACCATGCGGCAGGTGGTCACGGGGACCATCTTGACGCATTCCTGCGGCACCATCGTGCACACTGTGACAGGAACCTGCTTGGTCACGCAGACAGGGACCTGCTTGCAGATGGTGTAAGGCACCTGCTTGCGGACCAACTGACTCTCGTAAACCGTGCAGCAAACGTTCTCAACCACCGGCCGCGAACACCAGACCTGCTTGCACTCCCAGGTGCCGGGGCACTGGACGGGGCAGCCGTTGGCGTCGCAGACGACCGGACCCGGCACATAGCAGCGCTGGGTGACCCACTCACCGCATTCACGAGTGACCTGCTGAGTGACCGTACGCGGCACGCAGACCGTTTCGCAAACCTCACGGCAGGCGGTTTCGGTGACGGTCTGATAGCACGTCTCGGTCACCGTCTTCATGCAGGTTGTCTGCACCGGGCGGCAGACCGTGTACCGGCACTCCTGCATCACCGTCTCCTGGACGGGGCGGCAGACGGTGTAGGCACACTCCTTCATGATCGTCCGGCGCACGGGGGTCTGGACCGTGTACCGGCACTCCCGCATCGAGGTTTCCTGCACGTTGCGGCAGACGGTGTAAGCCACCTGCTTGTACGCGCACTGCTGCACGGGCACCATCACCGTATAGGGCTGGCACTGCATCACCGTGGACTGCACCGGAACCATCACCGTATAGGGGACGCTCCGGTAGCACACCTTCTGAACCGGCCTGCAAACGGTATAAGTGCATGTCTTGTACGCCGTTTCGCAGACCGGGCGGCAGACCGTGTAGCAGACGTTCTTCATGAACGTTTCCTGCACGGGGCGGCAGACCGTGTAGTAGCACTCTTTGTAGGACACCTCGCGAACCGGCCGGCAAACGTTGTAAACGCACGTCTTGAGGGTCGTCTCCTGGACAGGCCGGCAAACCGTGTAAGCGCGCGTCTCCATGTGCGTTTCGCGCACCGGCCGGCATACTGTGTACGTGCACTGTTTCCATACCGTGCGCGTCACCGGTCGTTGAACGGTGTACGGCACCTGCCGCATCACCGTCCGGTAGCAGGGGCGCTGGACCGTGTAGGGCACGTCCCGCACGCACTGCTCCGAGACCGACTGCATCGTGGTGATCGTCCTCGGCTGCATGACCGTTTCGCAAACATCGCGCAGGGTGGTGACCTGCTGGGTCTCGTAGACCGTCTCGACGACGTTCTGCATCACGGTTTGCCGCTGAAGTTGATACTCAACGTGACCACTGCACTCCTGGGTCACGGGGCAACATCGTGTGGAAGCGGCGCCGGCATAGCCGCCCGCTTGCGCCGGGTGCGCGGCTCCCCAGGCGCCAAATACCAGCGCCACTAGGGTCACCGTCAGAAGTTTACGCATCGTCAGCACGCTCCGTAGCAACACTCCCGACCAACTGAATTCACGGGTAGTTCGCACCACCAAGACCTCCGCATGGCGCGCGATCCCGCCAACTTCACGAATAGGGTTCGACCGTTCGACACCATGGGCTTCAGTGTGTTTCTCTAAATTTCCCAAGAGCCCAATCCTGCCAGAACGTAATGTTTGCCCAGATGTTACGCCAATCACTTAGAGTGCCTGCATCACCAGAAAAGGCTCCCAGGAGACCGGGATCGGCACGGTCCGGAGGACCGGAAAACTTTTCGCAATCGGGCAGGTTTTCGATCCGGAAGAGGCGACTGGCAGGAGTCGGGAGTTGCCGGTAACCTGCTCGTGGTTCCCGGTGTCTGGTGCTCGTTTCGTCCAACCCGTGCAGCGTTGAGATCAATAGCCATGATTCCGATTCCGAAGGGTTTTCGCGCGGCGGCTGTGAAGGCGGGCATCAAGCCATCGGGAGGCCTGGACCTGGCGGTTCTGGTTTCCGACGGACCTTGTGCGGGGGCAGGAACGTTTACGACAAACCGCGTCTGTGCCGCGCCCGTCCGCTGGGACCGAGCGCTGGTGCCTTCGGATGTGCTTCGCGCGATCGTGATCAACGCGGGCAACGCCAACGCAGCCACAGGCGCCGAGGGGGAGGCCAACGCTCGCCGCACGGCCGAAGTGGCTGCGGGGGCACTGGGATGCCGGACCGAGCAAGTGCTCGTCGCATCCACTGGAGTCATCGGTCACCAGTTACCCATGGAGCGGCTTCTCGAAGGGCTCGGTCGCGCGTTGAGTGCGGCGGATTCGTCAGAGTCGTCTTTTGAGGAGGCTTCGCGGGCGATCATGACGACCGACACGCGACCTAAACTCATCGCTCGCGAGCTCACGGTCGGCGGCACGGTAATTCGCCTGCTCGGGATCGCCAAAGGGGCGGCGATGATCGGCCCGAGAATGGCCACGATGCTCGCGTTCCTCATCACCGATGCGAACGTGGCCCCCGCCGACTTGCAAACGATCCTCTCGGGTGCCGTCGAGCAGTCGTTCAACTGCATCTCCGTCGAAGGGCACACCAGTACGAACGACACCGTATTGATCCTTGCCAACGGCGCCGCCATGCCGGACGCCCTGCATGGGAACGACCTTGCGGCCTTCGCGACCCTCGTGGACGAAACCTGCACGAGCCTGGCCCGCATGATCCCCGAGGACGGTGAGGGGGCGACACACACGATCACCATTGACGTTGAAGGCTGCCACGATCGCGAGGCTGCGCGGAGCATCGCGCGTGCGGTCGCCGACAGCGCCCTCGTCAAGACTGCCATCCATGGCGGTGATCCGAACTGGGGGCGCATCGTCTCGGCCGCTGGTTATTCGGGCGTCGTGTTCGAAGAGTCGGAACTCTCCCTCTGGCTCAACGGCGTCGCGCTCTATCGTGATGGAGCCCCACTCCCCTTCGACGCCGCGGCCGTCTCGGCGCAGCTCAAGGCCAACCGCGAGACACACATTCGACTCAAGCTCACGCACGGTGACGCGGCAATTCGCTTCTGGACGTGCGATCTGACAGCCGAATACGTTCACTTGAACGCTGATTACACGACCTAAATCGGCTAATCCGTATATGGCTCACGATATGGGACCGGTTGATTTCCGCGTTTGCACGGGAGCGACGTATAGCTCGCCACCTTGGGAAGATTTGAAGTTGCGCGTTTCCCCAAAAGTAGGGTGGGTCGGAGCCGCCCGTTAGGGCGGTGAGGCCCACCGAGGTTAAGCGATGGTGCAGGCCGGTGGGCCTCGCGCCGCTGCGCGGCGTTCCGACCCACCCTACGCCACGCAGTTCGAGCCTGGAATCGGCCCATTTCAGGCGAACGCGAGATCGTGCTCAAGGAAAGCGCGAATTCAAAAAGATCGACGCATCGCTGATGCATCGCCTCTAAGCTTTTCTGCCCAACTCCAGAGCAGCCGCGCCTCCCTCTCCGGCGCCTTCGGAAATCCACAAATCTCGCCGCAAACCTCATCCTCTCATGAGCTTGGATGTGCGGCCCCGCGCGCATCCCAGACCGCCGCGTACTGGCGGAATGGGGTTTGCCTCGACTGCTGAGGCCCTCCCGAAATCACCACAAGAACCGACTTTGATGGATCGGCGCGGGATTCGACGAAATTACGCTATTTCGCATATCGAATCGTTAGTTATCGGCTTTTAAGTCATCTTTGGGACGGATCACAACACTCGCCAATGTCGATTCCGCTGTCCGAAAAGCATTGGGAACCCTTGGATGCCCGGTCGCCGTATTCGGCAGTCGGGGCCGAGGACGTCAGCCGGTTGTCGGTAGCCCGACCGAATCAGCACGCTCCAGTCCCGTTGACGGAAGCGCGGTTTCTGATCGACGACTACCTCGCGGACCAGCAGCGGCTCACGGCCGTCGAGAAGTTTGCACAGAAGCATGCGGCAGCCGACGGACCTCTGCAGGCACGATACTACCGTGACTTGATCCCGCTCCAAGCGCCGAAAGCCGGCCAGCAGTACGCGTTCGAGGTCGACCTCGACTCGTGCTCGGGCTGCAAGGCGTGCGTGACGGCGTGTCACGAGTTGAACGGGCTCGATGACGACGAGACCTGGCGTGCGGTGGGGCTCTTGCAAGGAGGCACCACGGCACTCCCGGTCCTGCAACACGTCACGTCGGCGTGCCATCACTGCCTCGACCCGGCGTGCCTTTACGGCTGCCCCGTCATCGCCTACGAAAAAGACCCGGTCACCGGGATTGTCAAGCACCTCGATGATCAGTGCATCGGCTGCCAGTATTGCATCTTGAAATGCCCCTACGACGTTCCCAAGTACAACGCCAAAAAGGGGATCGTCCGCAAGTGCGACATGTGCAGCGATCGGCTCGCGGGCGGCGAAGCACCGGCGTGCGTCCAGGCCTGCCCCACGAGCGCGATCCGGATCACGGTCGTCGATCAACAGAAGGTCATCGAGGACTGTGAGGCCAACCTCTTCCTGCCCGGTGCACCAGAGCCGGACTACACGCTCCCCACGACCGTTTACAAAACAGCCAGGCCGTTGCCGAGGAACCTGCTGCCCGCCGACCACTACGCCGTCACGCCGGGTCATGCCCACACGTCGCTTGTGATCATGCTGGTGCTCACCCAGATGTCGGTGGGAACGTTCGTCGTCGACCTGGGGTTGGATCGCCTCGTCGACAACCGCCTGATGCTCGGCCTCGAGCCAGGCCGAGTGCTGGCCGGGTTGGTGGTCGGCCTTTTGGGGATGATCGCGGCGATCGGGCACCTCGGACGTCCCCTCTACGCCTTCCGCGCGATGATCGGTCTGCGGACATCGTGGCTCAGCCGCGAGATCCTGGCCTTTAGCCTCTTCGCGGGATTCGCCTCGGCGTTCGCGGCCGATGTCTGGCTCCGGTCGTGGGGTAGTCCCCAACCCAACATGACATGGCTCCTCAGGCCCGCAGCGGCACTCTCCGGGCTCGCCGGCGTCTTCTGCTCGATCATGATTTATGTCGATACGCGACGAGCGTTCTGGAGCTTCCCGCTTACCGGCACCAAGTTCGCGCTGACGGGCTTGGTCCTGGGTCTCCCCGCAGTCGTCCTCGTCTCCTTGCTCGGGGCGTCGTGGACCGGCTCGATGAGCGTCGACGATGTCATGTCGAGGTTCGGCCGAAAGCTCCTCGAATGGCAGATGGCGGCAACGTTGGCAAAACTCGGCGTCGATGCGTTGGTATTGTCCCATCTCCGTGAACGCAAACAAACCGCGCTCAAGCGCACGGCCCTCTTGCTGACGGGCGAGTTGAGCCGAACGGCGATGCGCCGAGGCTTGTTCGGGTTCGTGGGTGGCGTTGCCTGGCCGGCGTTTCTCGTGTTCGGCCGGGTGAATTTTCATCCGAGCGTATTGATCGCTGCGGTCGGGCTCTCCCTGTTCGTCGCGCTCCTGGGCGAGTTCGTCGAGCGCGGGCTCTTCTTCACGGCGGCGGTCGCCCCCAAGATGCCGGGAGCCCTGGCGTCATGAGCACCGACAACGCACACGTCACTTCGGCCCTGGGCACGCGAATCGGCAACCTCCTACTCCAGCGGGAAGGGAAGCTGACGCGCGAGCTACTGCTGTCGCCCGCGGAGTTCGGACTCGGCAAAGTCCCCGCCAAACGGCTCCCCGACGCCACGACCACGATGACCTGCGGCTTTTGCTCGACCGGCTGCGGGTTGAACATCCATTTGAAGGATGGGGAGGCCATCGGCCTCTCACCCGCCACGGAGTACCCGGTCAACCTGGGAATGGCGTGCCCCAAGGGTTGGGAAGCCCTCACCGTCCTCGCGTCTCCCGACCGCGCCATCACGCCCCTGCGCCGCAATTCGATGGGACGGCTCGAACCGGTCGACTGGGACACCGCCCTTCAAACCTTCTGCACACGGTTCAAGGCGATCCAGGCCGAACATGGCGCCGACTCGGTCGCGTTCCTCAGCACCGGCCAGATCGCGACCGAGGAGATGGCATTGCTGGGGAGCCTCGCCAAGTTCGGGATGGGCATCGTCCACGGCGACGGGAACACCCGCCAGTGCATGGCCACGGCCGTCGTCGCGTACAAGCAGGCGTTCGGGTTCGACGCCCCTCCTTACACCTACCGCGACTTCGAGGAGTCAGACGTCATCGTCCTCGTCGGCGCCAACCTGTGCATCGCACACCCGATCATGTGGGAGCGCGTTTGCCGGAACCCTCATAAGCCCAAGGTCATTGTCATCGATCCTCGGACGACCGAGACGGCGATGTCCGCGACGACCCACCTCGCCCTCCGCCCGAAATCGGATCTCACCTTGTTCTACGGGATCGCCCGCATCCTGATTCGCGAAGGCTGGATCGCCCGCGACTTCATCGCCGCCCACACGAGCGGCTTCGAACAGTTCGAGGCCCACCTGTTCGATTTCCCCATGCACCGGGTGACGAAGTTCACGGGTCTGACCGAGAGCCAGATCATGGACCTCGCGAAGGCCATCCACGAAGGTCAGCGCGTGTCGTTCTGGTGGACCATGGGGGTGAACCAGAGCTACGAAGGGGTCCGCGTTGCGCAGAGCCTGATCAACCTCGCCCTCCTGACCGGCAACATCGGCCGTCCTGGAACCGGCGCAAACTCGATCACCGGCCAGTGCAACGCGATGGGCTCGCGCCTCTTCAGTAACACGACAAACCTACTCGGCGGCCACGATTTTCTGAACCCCGAGCACCGCGAGAAGGTTGCCGGCATCCTGGGGATCGACTCCGGCCGCATCCCCGACCGCAACAGTTGGGCGTACAGCGAGATCATCGACGGCATCAAGACCGGCAAAATCAAAGGCCTGTGGGTCATCGCGACCAACCCCGCACACTCCTGGATCGACCAGAACGGGCTGGACGACGTCCTCCGCAAGCTCGATTTCCTCGTCGTCCAGGACATGTACACGACGACCGAAACGGCCCGCGTCGCCGACCTGGTGCTGCCGGCCGCCGCCTGGGGAGAGAAGGAAGGGACGCTGATCAACTCCGAACGACGCATCGGGTTGATCAAGAAAGTGGCAAGGGCGCCCGGCCAGGCACTGGCCGACTTCGCCATCTTCAAGCTGATCGCCAAGTACTGGGGCTGCGCCGAGCTGTTCCAGGATTGGACCAACCCCGAGGCAACGTTCCAGATCCTCAAGAAGCTGTCGCAGGGCCAGCCATGCGACATCACGGGGATTGAGGATTACCGGATGCTGGACGACCGCGGCGGAGTTCAGTGGCCGTATCCGGCCGACAACCCACCGTCCGAGCCCGAGCGCCGCTTGTTCGCGGACGGCAAGTTCTACCATCCCGACGGCAAGGCGAAGTTCCTGTTCGAACTCCCTCGGGAAATGCCCGAGCCCGCGAACGACGCGTTCCCTCTGCTCCTGCTGACAGGTCGGGGATCGGTCGCGCAGTGGCACACGCAGACGCGGACGAAGAAATCGGCCGTCCTGCGGAAGTTCTACCCAGAGTTGGTGTATGTCGAGATCAACCCCGAGGACGCCCGACGGCTCGACATTGCGCCGAACCAGTGGGTGCTTGTCGAGTCCAGGCGCGGCAAGATCCGTGCGCGTGCAGTGGTCACCTACACCGTGCGGCCAGGTCAGGTCTTCATCCCGATGCACTATGACGTCGTCAACCAGCTAACCCACCCATCGTTCGATCCCTACTCGAAACAACCTTCCTACAAAGCCTGCGCTGTCCGGGTCCGGCCGCACCGCCACCTGGAATCGTTGCGCCCTCATGGACACTGATCAACCCAGGAGCCTGTCACACATGATCCTCAGGAACGAACACCCCGATCAGAAGACCGTGGTCGTGATCGGCAACGGTATGGTCGGCCATCGGTTCTGCGAACGGCTCGTGGAATATGACGTCGACCGGGAATACCGGATCGTGACGTTTTGCGAAGAGCCGCGGCTCGCTTACGACCGCGTTCACCTGACGAGTTATTTCGAGCACCGCGACGCCGACCAGCTCGCGATGGCACGTGCGGACTGGTATGACGAGCAGGGGATCATCGCTCACGTCGGCGATAAGGCCACGGCCATCGACCGTGAACGCAGGCTCGTGCGCTCCGAGAAGGGGCACGAGATCAAGTACGACTATGTCGTGCTGGCGACGGGTTCCGCACCGTTTGTCCCGCCGGTTCCAGGGATTGAAAAAGCCGGAGTGTTTGTCTACCGGACAATCGAGGACCTGAACCAGATCATCGCCTTCGCCGCGCACGCAAAGCGAGCCGCTGTGATCGGAGGCGGATTGCTCGGTCTCGAGGCGGCAAAAGCCGTCTACGACCTGGCTCTCGAAACGCATGTTGTCGAATTCGCGCCTCGGCTCATGCCCCGACAGGTCGACGACCACGGCTCGAAGACGCTTCTCCGCAAGATCGAGCAACTCGGCGTCCGCGTTCATTTGAACAAGAACACCAAGGAAATCCTCGGCGCCTCCAAAGTGGCAGCGATGAGCTTCACCGATGGCGAGCAATTGAACGTCGACATGGTTGTCGTCTCGGCCGGCATCCGGCCCCGTGATGAGCTCGCCCGCGCAAGCGGCCTCAAGGTCGGACCGAGGGGTGGAGTCCTGGTTGACGACTCGCTCCGGACGTCGGACCCCGACATCTTTGCGGTCGGCGAAGTGGCGCTGCACCGCAACATGATCTACGGCCTTGTGGCCCCGGGCTACGCTATGGCCGACTCTGTCGCGGCGTACCTGACCGGGCAGCAAACGGAGTTCACCGGATTCGACCTCTCCACGAAGCTCAAGCTGATGGGCGTCGATGTTGCGAGCTTCGGCGACTGCTTCGCGGACGAAAAATCGGCGCGGGCCATCACCTACGAGGACCCGTTTGCCGGCGTTTACAAGAAGCTGCTCTTCAACGCCGACGGTACCCGGCTGCTGGGCGGCATCCTTGTCGGCGACGCCTCCGATTACGGAACGCTGCTGGCCCGATTCAAGAGCGATGAGCCGCTGTCCGTCCCCGCGGGTCAGTTGATGATGGGGAAAGCGGCCGGAAAGGAGAGCGACGATACGAGCGATCTCTCGGACAACGCACAGGTCTGTTCGTGCAACAACGTCAGCAAGAAGCAGGTCTGCACCGCCGTGCGCGAACAGGGGCTCACGACGATCGGTGAGGTCAAGTCCTGCACCAAGGCGGGCACGGGCTGCGGCGGATGCATCCCGCTGGTCACCGACCTGCTCAAGGCCGAGCTGAAAGCGGCGGGCAAGAAAGTCAACAACAACCTGTGTGAACACTTCCCGCTCACGCGGCAGGAATTGTTTGAGATCGTCAAAATCAAACAGATTAAAACGTTTAACGAACTTGTCGCTCAGCATGGCAAGGGACAGGGCTGCGAAACTTGCAAGCCAGCGGTCGCGTCGATCTTCGCGAGTCTATGGAACGAAAACGTGATGGACCACGCAATGCTTCAGGACACCAACGACCGGTTCCTCGCGAACATCCAGCGCGGCGGGCTCTATTCCGTGGTTCCGCGCGTTCCCGGCGGCGAGATCACGCCCGACAAATTGATCGTGCTGGGTGAAGTGGCACAGAAGTACGGTCTTTACACCAAGATCACAGGCGGCCAGCGTGTCGATCTTTTTGGGGCACCAGTGAACCGTCTGCCCGACATCTGGGAAGACCTGGTCAACGCGGGCTTCGAGAGCGGACATGCTTACGGCAAGGCACTTCGTACGGTCAAGAGCTGCGTCGGCACGACGTGGTGCCGGTACGGGGTGGGCGACTCGGTGGGATTCGCGGTCCGCGTCGAGCTGCGTTACCGGGGACTCCGGTCACCGCATAAACTCAAGGCGGCGGTCTCCGGCTGCGTGCGCGAATGCGCGGAGGCTCAGGGGAAAGACTTCGGGCTGATCGCCACGGAGAACGGCTATAACCTCTACGTCTGTGGTAACGGCGGGGCCAAGCCGCGACACGCCGACCTCCTTGCGGCCGACCTCGATGAAGAAACGGCCATCAAGTACATCGACCGGTTCCTGATGTACTACATCCAGACGGCCGACCGTCTCACGCGCACATCCGTCTGGCTCGAGAAGATGGAGGGGGGGATCGAGTACCTCCGCGACGTCATCATCAACGACCGGCTGGGGATCTGCGAGGAGCTGGAAAAGCAGATGCAATTCCTCGTCGACACCTACAAGTGCGAGTGGAAAGAGGTCGTCCAGGATCCCGAACGGCGGCGGTTCTTCCAGCAGTTCGCGAATACGGACGAGACCGAGTCGTTCGTCGAGTTCGTCTCCGAGCGTGGCCAGCAGCGGCCCGCCGACTGGCCCAAGGAGTTCGTTCCGCTGACTGCACTCGCAAAGCCCAACCGGGTCTTGCCCGAGGAACCGCGTCACGACGACCGCACGAACTGGGTGAACGTGGGCGCCGTGAGCGACTTCCCGGTGGATGGCGGCCGAACCGTGAAGTACGGGCCGCTCCAGATCGCGGTGTTCCGCTTCGAGAGTCGAGGTGAGTGGTATGCCTGCCAGAACATGTGCCCCCACAAGCAGGA
>DAIDJG010000338.1 GCA_027451445.1 Singulisphaera sp. | reverse complement strand
CCCAGTCACCGGGATGACCCCCTCCTCCCGCCTCGAGTGAAGATTCATCCCGAAAGCTGGGTTCCCGGTTGCCCTTCCCCCTCCTTCCCGGGACCGGCCTCCTCAGTTCTGTGAAAGGTGGTGTTGCGATGTTTGCGCGTGCGCGTCTTGCGTCCGTTTTCACGGCGTTGGTCGCTGGTTGTGTCTTGGCACTCACGTCATTGCCGCCGCTGCGAGCGGACTCCGCGAGTTCGTCCCCGAACCCTGGGACGCCGTCCACGGCTCACGAGCCGACGGCGAAATCGCCGGCGTCGAAAGACGGCAGGTCCGAGGAAGACATTCTCACGATTAATGTTCTTGAGGGCCTCAAAACGCGTCAACTCTCGGCTTCCGCAGAAGGCCGAAAGGACGGGCGAGTGACGCTTTCGCTGACGAACCGCACCGGACGCAAGCTGCGCGTGGTTCTCCCGCCGGGCCTCATTGTCTCCAATGCAACCAGCCAGTTTGGTGGCATGGGTGGCTTTGGCGGCGGTATGGGCGGCATGATGGGCGGTGGTATGGGCATGATGGGCGGTGGCATGGGCATGATGGGCGGCGGCATGGGCATGATGGGCGGTGGCATGGGCATGATGGGCGGCGGTATGGGTGGTATGGGCGGTGGCATGATGGGAGGTGGTATGGGCATGCGGGGAGGTGGTATGGGCATGCGGGGCGGCGGCACAATGCCTGCCTCCATGGGGATGATGATGCTCGGCCGCCTGATCATGACGCTGATTGGCGATCGCGATAGTTGGGATCAGCGCTCGCTTATGATGGGCATGATGATGGGTATGGGCGGCGGCATGGGGATGATGGGCGGCGGCATGGGGATGATGGGTGGCATGGGTGGTGGCTTCCGGTCCGTGCCCGCAACGGGTTTGCCCGAAACGACGCTCGCCCCTCATCAATCGCGCCATTTGCCGACCGCCGTCGTGGGGTTGTCGGGGCCGATCGCGGAACGCGACGGTCGTCCGTTGGTGCCTGAATTGGGGGAGAAATATCGAGTCGGATCGATCACCGAGGTGACGGAGGACTCCCGCACGCAAGCCGCGATGAAGCGACTCGCCGAAGACAAGGCGCCTCAGACCGTCGCTCAGTTGGTGCTTTGGAACGTGGCCGCAAAGATCGATTGGGAAACGATTGGCCGGTTGTCCCAGGCGCAGGGATGGGCCAATGCGAATGAACTCGCGCTGGCCCGCCAGTTTGTTGACCGGCTTGATTCCGCGGCGGACTCCTCGCCGAACGGAGATTCGGGCCGGCTCTACTGGGAAGCGAAATCCAGTGGCGTTGAATCGGAAGCGCTTGTGGAACGCTTGCGGTCGCTCTGGAGCCAATACCCAGTACTCGGCCTCAAGCCGCACGAGGGCATTCCCGCGCACCCGGAGGGGCCGGCACTCGCGTGCCGCCTCAAGGTTGATGATCAGTCGATCTCGGTGGAACCGGCCTCGACCGACGGCGATGCGTCGGCCTGGCAGGAGCTCACGCCGTTCACGATCAAGCGTGCTGATATCACACCGGTTTTTGACAATTCCACCACCGACAAACCGAGCCGCGACAAGGTGCGCCTTGCCCAGGCGGCACGTCTCGGCGATGCGGTCGCGGAAGGCCTGCTGACGCGCCTCGTGCGCGTCCACCTGTCCAAGGGACCGCGCGTGAACGGAAAGCTGTCGTACAAGATCAAGATCGAGAACGGCTCCCCCTTGATTCTGAACGGCCTGGCACTGGCCGGAACTGAAGTCTCGGCAGAGAATCCCCCCGCAGCACTGGCGGGCTTTTGTCTGCCGCCTCGCAAAACCCTGACCGCCCCGGCAAACGCCGATACTGTTGATCGGCTCAAACTCAAGCACGGAGTGCGCGTCATCGCCGCGGACTTGAGCGGCTTGTAAGCGGTTTGCCTGGCTCCGCGACTCGTCCCTCCCCAGTTGGGTCTGGCCACCCGACACTTTTTACCCGGTGGCCAAAAAGCACACCGCGAATGGCTGAGCTTGCTGGGGAACGAACAAGGCTATGTTGGCTGAAAAACAGCCATTTTGGAGCGATCATCGCCTGTCGGATCATAAGTGCAAGCCTTGCAAGACGTTCCGCCGCGCAAAAAGTGTCGGGTGGCCAGACAAGGGGGGAGGGAGTTAAATCTTTCGCCTGCTTCGGCTTAGGGCTAACCGAACGGTATTAGTTGTCAACCCCACGCTCATGACCAAGCTCGATCCCGCTTCCATCCTGGGGCCTGAAGGTGCGGTGGCCCGCCGCCTGTCCACCTATGAAGCGCGGCCACAGCAGCTCGAGATGGCCGAGGCCGTGGCGCGCGCCTTGGAGAGCGGAACCCATCTGATGGCGGAAGCCGGAACCGGCGTGGGCAAGAGCTTCGCCTACCTCGTTCCAGCGATCCTCTATGCGGCCGAGACGAACAAGAAAGTTGTCATCTCCACGCACACGATCAGCCTCCAGGAGCAGTTACTGCAAAAGGACATTCCCTTCCTGCGCTCGGTGATGCCGCAGGAGTTCTCGGCCGTGCTCGTCAAGGGACGCGGCAACTACATCAGCCTGCGACGGGCCGAGGCGGCGGCCCAACGTGCGGGAGCGTCGTTCCTGCGGCAGGATGAGTTCGACCAGCTCGATGCGATTCGAAAGTGGTCGCGGACGAGCACCGATGGCAGTCGGTCGGACCTCGACATGAAGCCGTTGCCGAGCGTTTGGGATGCGGTCGCCAGTGAGAGCGGCAACTGCCTGGGCCCGAAATGCCCGCACCACAAGGACTGCTTTTACTTCAAAGCCAGGCGCAGGATCTGGTCGGCGAACCTCCTGGTTGTGAATCACGCGCTGTTCATGACGGACCTTGCGCTGCGTGACGCCGGGGTATCCATCCTACCCGACTATGCGGTCGCGGTGTTCGACGAGGCGCACACTCTCGAAGCCGTCGCGGGTCAGCACCTGGGATTGCATCTGTCCAACACCCAGGTTGATTATCTGCTGACGCGCCTCCATAACGATCGAACCAACAAGGGTTTACTCAATTACCACAAACTGCACGAGGCGGTCGGCGAGGCGCGGCGAACGCGCCAGGTGGCGAGTGATTTCTTCGACGACGTCCGAATCTGGCAGGAACACCAGGGGGCGTCGAACGGCCGGCTGCGGAAGCCTTTGAGCTGGCCGGATACCCTTTGCGAAGCGCTCCGCCGCCTGGGAACGGCCATCGACGAAGGATCCCGATCGATCGAGGACGAAGAACAGCGCATCGAAGTCACATCGGCGCGCGACCGCTGCCGGGACCTCGCCGACTCGCTCGCATCGTGGCAGCAGCAGACCATGAAAGACAGTGTCTACTGGGTGGAAGTCACCTCGGGAAGTCGGCTTCGAGTGACTCTCTCGTCGGCTCCGTTAGATATCGGCCCCACGCTGCGCAGGGCGCTTTTTGATCGTGGACCGACCTGCATCATGGCCTCCGCGACGCTCGCGGTTGGCTCGCCCCCTCGTTTCGATTTCGCGAAGACGCGCTTGGGTCTCACGTCGTGCTCGACGCTGCAGTTAGGGAGCCCCTTCGACTACCCGAACCAGGTGAAGATCCACCTGCCGCGCAACTTGCCCGATCCCTCGACCGAATCGTCGGAGTTCGAGAGTCGAGCCATCGACGCCATTCGCCATTACCTGGAGATGACCCACGGTAAGGCATTTGTCCTGTTCACGTCGTACCGGATGATGGAAACCGCGGTCCGCCGGCTGACCCCCTGGTTCGCGGAGCGGAACATCGCACTCTTCGCGCAGAGCGAAGGGATGCCGCGATCGAAAATGGTCGAAGCGTTCAAGGCCGACGTCGACAGTGTGATATTTGGCGCTGAGAGCTTCTGGCAAGGGGTCGACGTACCCGGCGAAGCGCTTTCGAACGTGATCATAGTCCGGTTGCCCTTCAGCGTGCCGACTCATCCTCTGCTGGAAGCGAGACTGGAAGACATTCGCCTCCGGCGCGGCAATCCGTTCGTCGAATACCAGGTCCCGGAGGCGGTGATCCGCCTCAAGCAAGGCTTCGGCCGGCTGATCCGGGCGAAAAACGACCGGGGAATCGTCGTGATTCTCGATCCCCGGGTTCTGACCAAGCCTTACGGGCGCACGTTCCTGAGCTCGCTTCCCGACTGCCCTCGCGTCGTTGACACGATTGTGTGGGATGCGCGGAAAGGCGGCTGAGACCTGATTCGCGAGACGGCGCCCAACCCCTTGGATCGGCGTCGCTTGTGTTATACAATTCAGGCCCAGTCAAGGTCTCGTGAATCAAGCAAGCCGATGCAGAGCCCCAGGACCGCGCATGCTGGCCAAGCGAATCATTCCGTGTCTCGACGTCAACGAGGGCCGAGTCGTCAAGGGGACGAACTTTCTCAATCTGCGCGACGCGGGCGACCCCGTGGAAGTGGCCGCGCGTTATGAGGAAGAAGGTGCGGACGAACTCGTCTTCCTCGACATCACCGCCAGCCACCAGGGGCGTGAGATTATCTGGGACGTGGTGAGGCGAACGGCGGAAGTGTGTTTCATGCCGGTCACGGTCGGTGGAGGAATCCGCACCCTGGACGATATCCGTGCACTGCTGAACTCCGGTGCCGACAAGGTCTCCATCAACTCCGCCGCGGTCAAGGATCCGGAGTTCGTCCAGCGCGCGGCGCGGCGGTTCGGCAGCCAGTGCATCGTCGTGAATATCGACCCGAAGCGTGTGCAACGCGACGGCCGGGAAGTCTGGGAGGTCCACATCAACGGAGGCCGAATCCCGACCGGGCTGGAAGCCGTGGCCTGGGCACGCGAGGTCGAGCGCCTGGGCGCGGGGGAAATTGTTCTGACGAGTATGGATGCCGACGGGACCAAAAACGGGTACGATTTACCAATGACCCGAGCCGTGGTCGACGCCGTGGAGATTCCGGTCGTGGCCTCGGGGGGCGCGGGTGCTCCCGAACACCTTCGCGCGGCCTTGATCGAAGGAGGAGCCAGCGCGGCGCTCGCCGCAAGCATTTTCCATTATCGCGAATACACCATCGCCGAGACGAAAGCGTATCTGGCTCGGCATGGTGTGCCGGTTCGGCAGTTGCCCGCCAACCCCCTCCTGGCGGTCGCCCCAGGTTAACACGGACGATCCGATACGATTTTCGCACGCGGTTCGCTCTCCGATTGATTCCACGACCACAGTCCCCCGTTCGAATTCCCACGGCCTGATTCCAGGAGCCTGACGTTATGGCGACTGCTACCGAGAATCCCGTCGAAGCCATTTCCAACGAGCCTGAGGCCAACAAGCTCTTCCGGATGGTGATGAAGCTCAAGGGGTCCGACCTCCACCTCAAAGTCGGCCTGGCGCCGTCGCTCCGGTTATCGGGTGTCTTGCGGCAGATGCAGATGCCTCCGCTGACCACAGCCGATATGGAGCGGTTGATGTTCCCGCTCCTGACCGCTCGCCAGAAGCAGATTCTGGAGGAAACCGGCGGGGCGGACTTCGCCCACATCGTTTTCGACCCAGACGGCCTGGAGACCCGCTTTCGCGTCAACCTGTTCCGGCAACGCGGCAAGCTGAGCCTGGTCGCCCGGCGCATCAGTACATCGATCCCGAACTTCGAGGGCCTCGGGCTGCCGCCCGTGCTCGGCGAGATTACGAAAGCCGATCAGGGGATCATCATCCTGGCGGGCGTCACCGGATCCGGAAAGTCGACGACGATTGCCTCGATGCTCAACTTCGTCAATGCCAACGAGCGCTGTCATATCGTGACGATCGAAGACCCGATCGAGTTCACCTTCACCGACGCTAAGTCGATCATCAACCAGCGCGAGGTTGGCATCGACGTGATCGACTGGGACACGGCCCTGAAGCACGCCGTGCGGCAGGATCCCGATATCATCCTCGTGGGTGAGATGCGTGACCGCGACACGTTCAGCGCGGCCTTGCACGCTGCGGAGACGGGGCACCTCGTCTTCGGGACGATTCACGCCTCCAGCGCTCCGTCGACGATCAGCCGTATTCTCGACCTCTTCCCGCAGGATATGCACCCTGCGATGCGCCAGAACCTGGCGTTCAATCTCAAGGCCGTGATCGCCCAGAAGCTGTTGCCGACCACCAAGGAGTGGGCGGAGAAGACAGGTCAAACGCGTGTGCCGACGTGCGAGATCATGCGTATGAACCCCACCGTCCGGAAGCTGATCCTGACAGAAGAAGACATCAAGCTCGCGGATGCGATCCGCATCGGCAAGGAAGAGGGGATGCAGGACTTCACGGAGAGCCTGAAGGCCCTCGTTCAGGCGGAGAAGATCGAACGGGCGACGGCGTTCGAAGTTGCGCCGAATGTCGAGCAGTTGAAAATGGCCCTCAAAGGGATTACGGTCAATCAACCGGGCATTTTGTAAGAGACCAGGCTTGCACCGCGCCCCGCGGCGCTTCGGCGCTGCGGGTCGGCGGACCGGCTTCCACTTTCGACCGGAATCGTGCTGTCTTCATCGTGCTCAGAAAGGGAAGTGATGAATCGTCCGCGCCTTCTCCTCGGGACGTTTGCCCTGTTGACCCTTGGCGTCGCCGCCGGGGCCGACGCCGCCGAGCTCGCCGGCGTCCTGCTCGCGCAGGCCCCGAACATGACGCGCGGGCCGGGGCTTTATTTGAACCTCTTCAAGTTCATCCCCGTCGTGATCATCTTCCTGATGTGGTCCTGGACCACATACTGGGTCGACGATGATACGAAGGAGTTGAACAACCTTAAGTTCGAACTGTGGAACTCCGTCGTCTTTTTCACGGGCGTGCTCGGCCTCCTTCTGGTCTGGGCCATCCCGATTTATCCCGTCAGTTTGACGCTCTTGCTCCTCGCTTATTTTGTGCCGCTATTTATTTACATATATATGCGCAATCAGACGGTCCCCGATGATGCGAAGGTGCTGACGCCGTATCACATCGGTGAGGTCATGAACGGGTTGATGGTGAAGATGGGGATGAAGGCGATCTTCAACCGCGGTGAAACGTCGGCGAACGCCGCCGGACCGCCGATCGTTTTCATCGGCAAGAGCCAGGGATCCCACAAAGAAGACCCGGCCCGCGTGCGAGCGGCCGAGGAGTCGCGCTCCTACATGTCCGCCAAGGAGCTTGTCTACGACGCCGTGCTCCGTCGCGCGAGCGACATTCACCTCGAGCCGACCACCGAACAACTTTCGATTCGCTACCGCATCGACGGTATCCTCCACGCCGCCGAGCCGTTCGATCGGCCAACGGGCGATGCGGTGATCAACGTCTTCAAGGTGCTCGCTGCGCTCGATATTTCCGAGAAGCGGAAACCGCAGGACGGTTCTTTCGGCGCCAAGCTCGAAGGGCGCGACCTCGAGTTCCGCGTTGCGACGTCCGGGTCGAAGTCGGGCGAGAAGATGGTCATGCGTATCTTGGACAACGCAGGCCAGATCGCGCGCCTGGACGATTCGGGGCTTCGCCCCAAGCTCGTGCAAGAGATTCGCAACCTAGTGACCCAGCCCCACGGCATGTTCCTCTGCTGCGGGCCGACGGGGTCCGGCAAGACGACCACACTTTACGCCTGTCTGCGAGAGATCGACCGGTTCCAGAAGAACATCATCACGGTCGAAGACCCGATCGAGTATCACCTCGACAACATCACGCAGATGGAAATCAACACCAAGAGCGGACAGACGTTTGCCACCAGCCTCCGATCGATCATGCGGCAAGACCCTGACGTGATCATGGTTGGTGAGATCCGCGATCAGGAGACCGCCACGATCGCATGCCAGGCGGCAACAACCGGTCACATGGTGTTCTCCACGGTCCACGCCAACGACACCGTCACGGCGCTTTTCCGGTTGCTCGACCTGGGCGTCGAGCCGTTCATGATCGCGTCGGCCCTCACGGCCGTGCTTGGTCAGCGGCTGGTGCGCGTGCTCTGCGAGGCGTGCAAGGAACCGTACAAGCCGAAGCCCGAGTTCCTGAAAAAGGCCAACCTGCCGGCGGACAAGGTCGAACTTTTCTACCGCAAGCCCACTGAGCCCCAGGAAGTGTGCCCGCAGTGCGGGGGCACCGGATACCTCGGGCGAACGGGCATTTTCGAGCTGCTGATCATCACGGAACCCATGCGGGACATGATCCGCGAGAATCCCTCAATCAACGCCATCAAGGCGGAGGCGAGGAAGAACGGGATGATCTACCTCCAGGAAGACGGGCTCCGGCAGGTCATTCAGGGTAAGACGTCGATCGACGAGTTGTTGCGCGTCGTCAAGTGACCAACGCGCCATGCTCGAACTTGGACCACTTCATCGTCAGTAGAGGACTCGAACATGCCAGGTTGGATCGTCGACGTCTTGATTTTCGCCCTTGTCCTTCTGTTGACCTACGCGCTCTCCAGCGAGGGGCTCTGGGGTGCGGCCCTGATGTTCTTCAATGTGCTCTTCGCGGGCATCATCACGTTCAACTTCTATGAGCCGCTCGCTGGGTTGGTGGACAAGGCAGGGATCAATTGGGGCTTCACCGATGCGCTCTGTATGATGGCGGTGTTTTGCGTTGCTGTCCTGTTGCTACGGTTAACGACCGAAACCGTCGCACCCGCGATGGTGCGCTTTCCGACGCCGATCTATCACATTGGTCGTTTGGCGTTTGCGTTTGCCACCAGTGTCGTGTTGATGGGTATCCTGCTTCTGGGCTTTCACGTGGCCCCGGTCCACAAGAAGATCTTCGGCGCGATCGACTACAAGACCCAGCCTCCCTTCGGCATGGGATTCGATCACGGCTGGCTCGCGTTCTTCCAGTATACAACCGGTCAGGTCTTTGTGACCCATACCGATCGGCGCGACCCGTTCATCGAATACGGCGACGCCAATGTATTCGACCCCAAAGGGGAATGGCTCTTAATCCACCAGGAGGCTCGGCCTTACGGCGACGACAAGATTCTCGGCGATGAAGCGGGTGCGGGAGGTGCTGCCGGTGGCGCCGAAGGTGGGGGGGCTCCGGCTGCTGGAGGCATGGCGCCGTCCGGTCCCGCAGCGCCTGGGGCAATGCCCGGAGCCATGCCATCCGGCTCTTCACCATCCGGCCCTGGAGCCATGCCCGGAGCCATGCCGCCCGGTGGCTCTCCACCAACCGGCGCTCCCCCGCGTTGACGAGCGAGTTGGGGCGGGACCGCGCGTTATGGCGATTAGCGGGCTCCGGCGACGGCGTTGTGCGGCGCGAGCGGGCGCATTTCAAGCAGTTCAAAGCGAGGCTTGGATTCTGCTCCGATCATCTGCGGCTGAACGCGGTAAACGG
Source organism: Singulisphaera sp. (assembly GCA_027451445.1). Lineage (GTDB taxonomy): Bacteria > Planctomycetota > Planctomycetia > Isosphaerales > Isosphaeraceae > DAIDJG01. Next base: position 24,486 of record DAIDJG010000338.1, on the reverse strand, counting down.
CGACCTGGCTCGTGGTGGTTTCAAACACATAGAGCGGTGCCCAACCTTCGCTGTAGACGCCGAGTGATCCGGTCGTCATCAGAAACCGGGGCTGCTTTTCGTCCATGTTGATTTTGAAGTCGGCGATGAGGTCACGCTCGGCAAACGCGCCGACGATTCGGTTTCCACCGACTCCCGACTGGTGGGAAGGAATCGTTGCCCACAAACGGCCGCCGCTATAATCGAGGAAGTAAAGGGCATCTTGGGACATTTGGACCTTGAGGCCGGCGTTATAGCCGAGCATTGCTGGCCCGCTGGTCAGAATCGATTGTCCTGAACGGTCGCCACCACTGGCCCGTAGAACGGGGAGACGTGTTGCGGCAAGGCCCCAGCCGATGAAAACGCCGGCAGCCAGCGTGAGTGCACCGGGGACGCGGATACGGGGTACTGACATGTGGCTGACTCCTTTCAGAAGCGCGCAAGTCGGGGCTTGGACGTCCGGTCCGGAAGTTCCGCGCGCATTGTGCGCGGGAATCCCGCGCCCGTCCAGACGGATCGGATGTCGGGGGAACCGTTGCGATCCGTCGAATGAAATTCCAGCCGGGCTCGTCCTGTTCAGCAAGGAGGGGTGATGACGCAATCCTCGTGTCTGATCGTTCTGGCGCTCACCCTGCAGGTGCCCGCTCCTCGAGCGGCAGGGGACCTATCAACTGAATTGAGCGCGGCGCAGCGCGGCATCGCCGAGCGCGAACGCACGGATCTTACGAAGCTTGTGGACCGGCTCAAGCACGACGGCGATTCCGCCGGAGCGACCGCAGTGTCGTCTCTCTGGCTCACGCCGATTCCAAATTCTGGGGCGTCGCGATTCCTTCCTTTCCCCGACGTCATCGGACCCGCCAAGAGTCGCGCGCTGGCCAACCTTCCGGCGCAACCCGCCAAGGACGCCGACTGGCAGGGGGAGCTGCAGAAGGTTCGACAACGTTCCGCGCAGGAATTCTCCGACCTGGCGAAAAAGGCCGCGACGCGGCAGCCGAAGCATTACGCGCTGGCCGATGAATGCCTGCGCGAGGTGATCGCGCGGCAACCGGATCACGCGGAAGCGCGGCGGCTACTCGGATTCGTTCCGCATGAAGGGGGATGGGCCACCCCGTACGCGGTGCGACAGCTCCGGGCGGGTAAACAACTCCATCGCACGTACGGTTGGGTGCCCAAGGACTGGATACCCCACCTCGAGAAGGGTGAGCTCCCCGCACCCCCCGAGCGCGGTCAGAGTCAAGCGCGCTGGCTACCAGCCGACGAAGCCGATATGCTCCACGCGCCCTGGGAAAAGGCCTGGCAAATCGCGACGGAGCATTTCGTTGTCCGGACCAACGTGCCGCTGGCGGAAGCGATTGTGTTCAGCCGTCGTCTCGAGGATTTCCATCAGCTCTTCTTCGCACTCCTGGCGGACCTTTTCGGCGAGGGGCTCCCGCAAGCCCAACGCTGGCACAATCCGAAGCGGGTCGGCGAACCCGAGGTCGTCAAGCCTCACGAAGTGTATTACTTCGCCACCCAGCAGGAATTCGTCGACTTCATCGTTCCGCTCGAAGGGCCTGGCGTTGCCAAGAGTCTTGGCCTGTACATCCCGCCCCGAGGCAAGCAGAAACACCGACCCGCGTACTTTTTCCGCGATACCAAGGAACAGCTCCCGGTCACGGCGACCCTCTATCACGAGGTCTCACACCAGCTCCTCTTCGAATCCGGACTGGGTGATCCGGAAGGGTACAAGAAGAACGTCGGGAATTACTGGGTCTTCGAGGGGCTCGGCACCTACTTCGAGACGCTCGAGCACGCGCCCGACGGCGCGCTCGAAGTCGGCGGCCTGGTGGGAAAGCGTATTGAATATGCCCGCGCCCGGTTGGCGGGAAACCAGGAGTACATTCCGCTCGAGGAGTTCGTGAGCTACAGCCAGGAGCGGTTCAACACCGATAAGGTCGTCTTCCTGCACTACCAGGAGGCCAACGCACTGGCGGTCTTTTTCATGCAAGCGAACGACCGGAAATACCGCGAGGGATTCCTCGACTACGTGAGCGACGCCTTCAAGGGGCGCGTGGGCCGCGCGTCGGGCCGCTCGCTGGAAAGCCGGCTCGGCCTCCCTTACAAGGATTTGGACGCCGAGTTTCTCGCCTATTTGAAGGGAGGCGCGGCACCTTGAGCGCCGCGCGAATGGTCGGTTCTCACTCGCCCACGTAGGGGATGAGGGCCATGAACCGGGCGCGCTTGATCGCATCGCTCGCCGCGCGCTGGAAGGCCGCGCAATTGCCGCTGCGCTTGCGTGAGAACATTTTGCTTTGATTCGTGCAGAGTTTCTTCAGGAGGCCGACGTCCTTGTAGTCGACATAGGCAGGTCGGGGGCATCCCTCGGGGGTGCAGAACCGGCAGCGGTTCTTGCGGTTGCGACCGAAACGTTTCCTCGGCATGAACCTGGTGTCCTCGGACGAAAAACGTGCATCGCGTTGTTGGGGATAAATCATTCCCCAACACGAGCTTTCGAAATAGTGAGAAACCAAGAATTTAAGGGGTTTCCGTCTGCGAGTCAAGCCCGGCGGTTGCCCGCTTTTTCCGCGAGGCGCGGATTTGGGGATACGCGTCCGGAGCTCTTTCGTCTACGCGTGACCTTTCGGCGGCACGAGCTTCACCGCGAAGACCGGACTCACGACGCTAACGTGTCCTTCGACATCAACCGCCTGGACGCGCATCCAGTTCAGACCCATGTGAAGGGGCTCGCTGAGCGTGAAGCGGTACTTCCCTTGGTTCGCGCCGCTGACGGGAACCTCACCCGAGCCAAGGACCTGCCCTTGCAGGTTGATGATCTGGACCTGAGTTCCCGGGTCGATGACCCCTCCAACGCGGTAGTAGCCCACGAACGTAGGCGTGGGATTGCTCGTAGCGCCTTCCCCGGCTTGCTTGAGCCGGATCCCACTTCCGGACGCGAGGAGCGGCGTATCGGGCGTCTGAATCGGCCGGCCCAGGATTCGGATCCCCTGCAGAAGGATCGAATAATCGTTCGTCGTGAGATAGACCGGGTTGGGACTGCTGGTGTCGGCATTCGCGATCCCACTGAGGTCGTTTTGGAGATTCGACTGCTCCTGCGGCGTTGCGCCCGCCTGCGCGAGCGCGGCCCCGAAGAGCTGATTGATCTCGCCGGCCTCCTTGGGGCTCACGCTGTTTTCCGGCAGCATCTTCCGGATTTGTTCGTTGAACGCCGACAATTCGGGCACCGGCTGAGGGTTCAGAACGTTGGTGCGCGTTGTTTCAAGGTTGGCGGCGACGGCCGCGATGTCGGTCTGAAGGTTTTTGATCGTGTCGGCTGGCAGAAACCGGCCGGGTTGTAAATCGTTAAGATAAGAAGGGATACGTTCGATCCGTTTCAGCTTCTGAAGGTACGTGTCGGGAAACTCGGAGCTTTGAGCCGACGCCGCCATGGAAAGCGCGCTGTTCTGATTGAAGACGCCGCTGAGTAAAACGCGCGCGTCGAGTGACTCCGAGGAGGGAAAGAAGCGGCGGCGATCCATCGCGCGAAACTCCTCGACATGACACTGACAAGACGTGAGACGCGGAGGTTGCCCCCGGTCGGCCGACTTGATACCAGAATGACTCAAGTCTGAACAGCCGGGTTCTCGCGATCCCGGGATCTCGCGAACCTGTCAGTCAGGCTCCCAGTCGCTCGAGCACCATTCTGAGATACGATCGCGGCTCGACCTGGACGAGTTCGAGCTCTCGCGAAAGGGCCAGTACGGCCGTCTGGGCTGCCGCGAGACCCTCATCGTTCGCAACGAGCACCTCGACCTCGGCAAAAGTGCCTAGCCCTTCGACGTCATCGATGGCCACCTCGATGTCGCAGCCGCCGAAGCGGATCGCATAGACGGAACGCGTCTTGCGAACAGTCGCGGCGGGCTGGAATCCGAGCGAGTGCAAGAGCCGAACGAGTGCGTGATAGGTCTCGTCTCCCGGCGCGAAGGCAATTTCGATTTCTTCGCGCGTCTTGGTGGGACCCGGCTGTCGAGGACCTTTGTAAGTGATGTAGTTCGACGCCCCAACGCGCCGGATACGGAATGCTTCGTTCGTCTGCGCGAAGTCGCGCGACGGGTGTTTGAGGTATGCGTCCTCTTGAACGCTCGTTGGGCCGCCCTGGGCGTTAAGCGCGTCGAGCTTCTTGATGAGGGTTTCCCGATCGACCCCGCGGTATTTGACCTCAACTTCGTAGCCCATGTCGACCACCTGTGACCCGACCGAATTCGTGGCTTTGCGGATCGTGCACGGCCGATTCTGCCCAAGCTTGCGGTCTAAAACCACCCTCGCCCGAGGCGAATCGCTCCTTCCCCGACCAATCCGAACATGAAGAACCGGCTTCAACTCAATAATTGTGGGTTCTGGCGAATATCTTGTGAAGCAGGGGCGAACGAACGAGTCGCCCCGACCCGAACGATCGGGTAAACTCTGCCGGGGAAACGGTTTCCGTCCAAGGGCTCGTCTTTGGCCCGTTCCTCGAGCCTTCGTTCAGCAAGGAGTTACACCGTGAGTCTGCCGTGGCTTGGGGCCGTGTCGGGAATTTGGGCTCAGTCGCAGGCTGCTCAGCCGTCTTCAGGATTCGTCACCCTGCTTTTCTGGGGCGTTGCCCTGGTCGTCGCGGTCGTGGTCGTCTGTGAGGCGTTGGGGATGCGCTACATCTCCAACAACCGTGTCGGGATTGTCGAAAAGCTGTGGTCGCCTGCAGGATCGGTTTCCGAAGGACGCATTATCGCGCTCAACGGTGAAGCCGGCTATCAGGCTGTCATCCTCCGCGGTGGTCTTCACTTCGGGCTCTGGCGCTGGCAGTTCAAGATCCACAACGTGCCGCTGGTGACCGTGCCGCAGGGGAAGATCGGCTACGTGTACGCACGCGATGGCCAACCGCTGCCGCCGAGCCAAACGTTGGGTCACTGCGTTGCCTGCAACAACTTCCAGGACGCGCGGGCGTTTCTGATCGGAGAACCATCGAGCGCCGAAAACGAGCCGGCCATCGGCCAGCGCGGACGGCAGCGCGCGATCTTGCGTGAAGGCGTTTACGCGATCAACCTGGCGGCGTTCGTCGTGATCACCGACGATGCCGTCTATCGACTCGACATCGGCGGTCAGCGCGAGCTGAAGACGCTCGTGAGCTGGCAGACCGAGCTGAATCAGGTCCAGGGTTTCCTTCCCGTTGTGATCGGCTGGCCCGTCGACGCGCCCGACCCGATCTTGCCGGGCAAGACGATCCAGGTCGACAGCATTGGCATCGTCACCGTGCAGGACGGCCCGTCGTTGGCACCCGGCGAAATCATCGCGCCGGCGGTCGGCACCGATCGCAATGACAAGAATTACCACAACAACTACCAGGACACCGAGGCTTTCCTCCGCGCAGGGGGACGTCGAGGCTTGCAGTACGTGCCGTTGACCGACGGTACCTACTTCATTAACCGGTGGTTCGCGACGGTCGAGTCGATCCCCAAAACCGTGGTGCCGATTGGCTTCGTGGGCGTAGTCGTGAGCTACTACGGACAGACCGGCCACGACGTCTCGGGCGACAAGTTCCGCCACGGTGAACGTGTGGCCGAGGGCGAGCGCGGAGTCTGGGAACGGCCCCTCGGGCCAGGCAAGTATCCGTTTAATACGTATGCCGGCAACATCATCCTCGTGCCGACCACCAACTTCGTGCTCCACTGGGTGACGGGTCGAACGGAGTCGCACCGCTACGACGAGAGCCTGCGCTCGATCGACCTTGTGACCAAGGACGCCTACGAGCCGCTGCTGCCGCTTTCCGTGGTCGTCCACATCGATTACCAGAAGGCTCCGAACGTCATTCAGCGTTTTGGCGATGTGAAGAAGCTCATCACGCAGACGCTCGATCCGATGCTCAGCGCCTACTTCCGCGACGTCGCGCACAAGAAGACCATGCTCCAACTCCTGCACGAACGCGACGAGATCCAGTTGGAGTCGCGCACCGAGCTGAGTCGCAAGTTCCACGAATTCGACATCGAATGCGTCGACGTCCTGATCGGCAAACCCGACACGGCGGAAGCGGGCGGCAAGATCGAGACGCTTCTGGAACAGTTGCGGCTGCGGCAACTGTCCATCGAGCAGATCGAGACCTACGAGCGACAGGTCGCCGCAGCCGACAAACTTCGAAGTTTGAAGGAGGCCGAGGCGCACGCGGCGATGCAGGCTTCGCTCACCAATTCGGTGGTGCAAGTGAGGATCGCGGAGAATGAGGGTGAAGCCTCTCTCGCGCGTGCTCGCAAACAGGCCGAGCAGTTGGTCGTTACCGCCCAGGCTGAGAGCCAGCAGCGAGTCCTCGCCGGTCGCGGCGAAGGCTCGCGGATTCTTCAGGTGGGTTTGTCAGAGGCCTCAGTCTTGCTGCGCAAGATCCAATCGTTCTCCGATCCGCGGTTGTATGCATTGTCGCAAGTTGCCCAGCAACTCTCGAAGAGCACCCAACCCCTGGTTCCCGAACGCGTCTTCGTCGCGGGGACGAACGGTAACACTTCGGACGGAAACGGCCTTTCCGCCGGCTCTGGCCTGCTGGGGCTCTTGATCAACCTCCTGGTCGCGGAGAAGTCCGGCTTCCAGCTTTCCGAAACGACCGGGAACTCCACGCTTCAGGAGTTCGTCGACCGTATGTCGAAGCAGGCCATGGAGTCCATGCAACAGTCCGTTGAAGCGAAACCCGAGACAGAAACCGTCACTGAGCTCGAATCCGCTCATTCTGTCCCGGCAGCCGCCCAGAACGGTGCGAATTGAACTGACGGACGTCGCACCGGGCCGCGAATGAAACGGCTTTGATTGTTGTGGCGTTGCGGATGCGGCCCCGCAAATTCGGGCCACGGTGTTGGCTCGGGGCGACCCGCAGTATGGGGAACTCCCGACGAAGACGCCTTCGTCGGGAGTTCGCTCATTTCACAGATTGGAACGTGGGTGCATCACCTCGTTGGTACTGGTACGGGTGCGGCAATGGCGGCTGAATTCACCGTCACTCGCCGACTCTTTCCCGACTGGAGATCGAAATCGACCGTGGCTTCCCCACTTTCGGGGACCTTGGCCGTCAGAATTGTCGATCGTCGGTCCGTGTAGCTGGGTGACAGGATCTCGTCTTTCTCGGTCGGAGGGATGATGTGGTCCGGCGAGTCAGCCGCCGCAGTCCCTTGCGCCTTGGTCACCACCACCTTGTACTGACCCGCGGGCACGCCTGGTTCCTTGAACCGAGTCGTCAGAGCATAGGCACCGCTTGCGTCCGTCATGCCAAACCCTCCGAAGCCTTTGGTGTCGCCTTCAGGGATGAATTCCACCAGCGCTCCGTCCAGGGGCTTGCCCGAGATTGTGATCTTGCCGTGCGCGGACACAATCGGGGCACCGGAGGAATTCATGTCCCCACTGCAGCCGATTGCTCCGAGCACGAGTCCGGCCGCACCGATCACGCGGAACCCGCGGTTGACGGTGCAACGATCGAAGAGACGCGTCATTCGCGTTGCTCCTTAATACGAGTCCGAAGAAATCACATTGCCATCGCTGATGAACGAGATTGCTGTCAAAACAGGAGTGCTCGTGGACTGCTTGATGAAGCGGACGCTGCCGTCGGCAAACAACGCGTTGCAGCCGCCGGAATGAAGGCTTCCCGGCCAGGCCCACGAGCCGAGGCGACCCACCAACGTTGAAGTCGGTGTCGACGGATAGGTCCAATTATTGATGCCATAGGGAGGATAAACCCCCGTCTGGACCCAGCCGCGGAAGGCCCAGCCCGTGCCGTCGCCGTTGTAGACGTTGAACGTCTTCTCCATCATGGCGATCGTGTTCGAGGTGCCGTCCGAGATCATGGCGAGCGTTGTGCTGCTGTTCTCGCCGAACATCATGCGGTTCTGGGTGCTCTCGGTCCGCCAGAAGTCGACACTGAGTGCCGGGTAGGCGGTGAAGTCGTAGCTGGTCTTGTAACCGATCACCGCGGATGGCTGAGTGATGTCCGGGCAGTAAGGGTTACTCGCGTATACCGTGTTGGTTCCGTTGTCCGTCGGACAAAGGAACACGCTGAGCTTGGTGGAGACGACCGTCGAGTTGGCCAGCGGACTGCCGATCAGGGGTCGTGCACCGGAATTCCAGACCACGTCCGACATCGGGAGGGAAAAATTGGTCGCGGAGTAGAGGGCCGCCTGCTCGACGTACGGCAGCAAGGTGGTGAGTCCGTTCAGGTTCATGATGCCTTGCGTGGGGTTAACGGGTGTGCCGCTGCACCAGCCGAGGTTCGCTCCACCCATGCAGAGGACCGAATTCGTGCTTTCGTAGTTGTGAAGCGCCAGGCCAAGCTGCTTGAGATTGTTGACGCACTGTGAGCGCCGCGCGGCCTCGCGCGCTGCCTGGACTGCGGGGAGCAAGAGCGCGATCAGGACGGCGATGATCGCGATCACCACCAGCAACTCGATCAGTGTGAAACCAGATCGTCGGACGCGAATCACGGGGAACCTCCTGGGACGAATGTCCTAACACTGAAGTAGATAGGATTCGAGGATGCAACGCGGAATGGGAATGGCGGCAGTGGATCACTGCCGGGACGACGAAACATCAGTGTGACGCAAGCCCTCTTGGGTTATGACCGGTAGGCGAGGAGAGGCACCTTGAGGTCGTACGAACGAGGAAATTCCGGCGGTCTCGAGATCGACACCCAAAGGAGAGATGGGAGCCGTCGAGGTCTGGAGGTAGGGGATTACCGGAGCTCGTCGGAATCGAACCTTAAGGGGAGAGGAGGGAGGCCCTTGAGGCGGGAGAGGAAGGCGGAGGAGAGCAGCCTTCGATGCCGACGAAAAGAGTGTGCGCACTTCGCCGGCCGATTGCAAGACAATTCTTGGAAAACGGTTCACGAAATATCCGCAGGCTGTTTAACCGCTATGGCGAATAAAACATGTTTGATCGAATCATTTTTGCTGTGTTGCGGGACGTTCGGCGGGTCCGGCTGATTTCATGGCGTTCGTGCGTTGCGAATGAGGATTCGCGTTTCCACTTGTGCATCGTTCGGCATGCCGAAAGTGTGCGAAGTTCCAGTTCGGCTTGATGCCGGCCGATCAACGTCGCATAATGGTCGTTTTCCCTGTTTGGGACTTCTCGCCGTCAGGAACGTTGAGAGCGTTATGAAAACGAAAACGAGACATCGCAAGGGCCACATGTGGCGGAAGAAGGCGGACTCTTCGCCGGTAGCCAAGGGGCGCCGTCCCAAGCGGAACGGCGTCCGAAACCCGAAAAAGCGCAAGCACCTGGGTGGGCAAGGGCTTTGAAAGTCTCCTCACGCCCACCGTTGACGGTTGGCGGTGAGTGCTGAATCGCCGGAATCCAAATCGCCGCATGGCACGGGCTCACGATACAGAGCCGGTGCCGTGCGGCTTTTGCTTGGTGTGCTGCCCGAAGGGCGTTCAGATCAACTCGCGCACCGGCTCGAAGTCGTCGAGCAGGTACATTGGCCGGCCGAAGTGGTTCGGCACCGTGGTCGTCGGACTGATGCCGAGGTTCCGATAGAGCGTGGCGAAAACTTGCTGGAACGTGACCGGGCGGTCCTTGGGGACCTCCGCCAGCCGATTCGTCTGGCCGATCACCTGACCAGTCTTCATCCCACCGCCAGCCAGCAGGGCGCACGAGACCGGCGGCCAGTGGTCGCGGCCTCCCTGGGGGTTGATCTTGGGAGTGCGGCCGAACTCACCCCAGACGACGACAGAGACGTCCTTGTCGAGACCACGGATGTGCAGGTCCTCGATCAGCGCCGAGAGGCCAGCGTCGAGCTTTGGAAGACGCTCGCGGCACTGAATGAAATTGCGGTCGTGGTAGTCCCACCGCCCAAAGCCGATGGTTACGCAACGCGCACCCGCCTCGACCAGTCGGCGAGCGACGAGGAAGTGGTCCATGCAGCAGGGACCGCCATCGTCCACGTTCTTCATGTCGCCATAGCCGTACTTCGCCCGGAGCCTGGGATCTTCCCGGGTGACGTCGAGCGCCTCGACGAGCTTGCTCGAGGTGATGATGTCGAACGCCTGGCGCGTGAATGTGTCCATTCCTTCGATCGAGCCGTTGGCGTCGACCTCGCGCCTGAGGCCGTCGAAGCTGTGGAGGAGGCCCTTGCGATCACCCAGCCGGTCGAGGCCGATTCCTTGAAGGCTCAGGCTGGCCACGTCAGCACCATTGGGCGTGAACGGAGCGTACTTGACCCCGAGGTAGCCCGGATTGCCGTTGTCGGCCCAGGGGGCATGCCCCATGCGCGGCGAGAGTCCCACGAAGGGGGGCACAGCGGAATTGACGGGTCCCTCAATTTTCGACAGGATCGCCCCGAGGCTCGGCCGGCCCCCTTGCTGGCGACTGATCCCTTCCGGAAAGCCGGTCAGGCACTGCACCGCGGCGTGTTCACCCTGGGCACCGACCATGGTGCGGATGATCGCCAGCTTGTCCATCATGGCCGCAAGCCGGGGCAACTGGTCCGAGATCTCGATTCCGGGCACGTTCGTGGGGATGGGCTTGAACTCGCCGCGGATCTCGGCCGGTGCGTCTGGCTTGAGATCGAACATGTCTTGATGCGGCGGGCCACCCGCAAGGAAGACCATGATCACGGCCTTGTGAGAAAGGCCTGAGCCTGCTTCTGCCTCAGCCGCAAGCAACTGCGGCAACGACAACCCACCCAGCGCTAGGCTTCCCACCTTCAGGAAGTCTCGCCGCGTCAGGCCATCGCAGAATCCGCGGTGCACCCTGCCCGGAATGGTCAGCATAGCTCAATTCCCTGGGGAGGAAAGGATTCGGAACGCGCCGCGCCGATTGTTTTGCCAAACGTTGAACATTATAGCTCTGCGCCGGTTTTTCACAAGAAATCCGCCAATCCCGTCACCAGCGGGTGGTCAGGAAGGGCATGCATCCCTGCTAGCCCGTTATACTCCCGCCGAGTCAGCTGGATCTTTTTCGCAATTTTCACTGCGAAAAAGGTGAGAAAGGGGGCTCAGCCCATAGACGCTGGGCGCCAAAGTGCTTACAATGCGGCAGTGATGAAAAGAGCGTTGTCGTCTGGCTTAGGACCTGGGGTGGATTCTTAATGACGGAATCGTCCGATCGCACACTCCTGGACCTCATGCGTCGCCACGGTGCACTTACCATCGCCGAGATGGCGAGTCACCTCGAGGTCACGCCGACGGCCGTGCGCAATCGGCTGACGCGGCTGGTCGCCTCGGGGCTTGTGGAGCGGCGGGCGGAGCATGGAGGGCGCGGAAGACCCAAGTATACCTACCAGGCAAGCGTCGAAGCGCACAAGAGGCTCGGGCAGAATTACGCGGATCTTGCCGTCGTGCTCTGGGAAGAGATGATGCAGACGGTTGAGGACCGCAAGCTGCGCAGGGTGCTCTTTCAACGAATCACGGATCGGCTCGCAGAGCTGTACCGCGCGCAGATGAAAGGGGACGAGTGGGAGGGTCGCTTGTACCAGCTTGGTACGATCCTCCACGAACGGGGGATCGAGACCGAGGTGACTCCCGGGACCGTCGGGAGCCTTGCGGTCCTTCGGCAGCACACTTGCCCCTATTACGAGCTCGCGGAGGTCGATCGCGCGGTCTGTGCGATGGAACGCAAGATGTTCGAAAAAGTCGTCGGGCGCGGACTGCGGCTCAGCCAATGCCGGCTCGATGGGCATCATTCCTGCGACTTTGAAGCCAAACCGACGGTTCCTCCAAGGACGGCTGAGGCGGTTTGAGGCTACGTAACACGGATCACACCAAATGGGGCAGGGACTTCCCTGGGAATCGCCCAGGGGACGTAGCCGCCGAGGCCTGACAGGGTAGGAGAGTGATGAGCAGCAAGGTTCTGAAGATCGACAACTTGCACGTTGCCATCGCCGGCAAAGAGATTCTCAAAGGGGTCAACCTGACCATTCGGCAAGGCGAAGTGCACGCCCTGATGGGCCCCAACGGCTCGGGAAAAAGCACCCTGAGCTATGCCCTGATGGGGCACCCGAATTATGAAGTCTCCGAAGGGTCAGTGACGCTCGATGGCCGGGAAATGCTCGAGCTGGAGCCGGACGAGCGTGCCAAGGCCGGGCTGTTTCTCGCGTTCCAGTATCCGACGTCAATCCCCGGAGTCACGGTCGCCAACTTCCTGCGCCATGCGGTCACCAACGTCCGCAATCCCGAGCGCAAGGAAGGCGAGGACCTGATCTCGATGCGCGATTTCCGCAAGGAAATGCGCGAGCGGATGGACGAGCTCGGCATGGATCCTGAGTTCGCCCGTCGCTACCTGAACGAAGGCTTCTCCGGCGGCGAAAAAAAGCGGGCCGAGGTCTTGCAGTTGTCCATGCTTCAACCCGCCTTCGCAGTCCTCGACGAGACCGATAGCGGGCTCGACATCGACGCCGTGCGGATCGTGGCCGAAGGCGTGAACAAGGTGGCCGCCCGGGTGTCGACCGGGGTCCTAGTGATCACCCACTACAAGCGCATTCTGGACTACATCAAGCCCGGCTTCGTCCACATCCTCTACGGCGGCCGGATCGTCGAGAGCGGCGGTCCCGAACTCGTCGACCTGCTCGAGAAAGAGGGCTACGACTGGGTGCGCGAGAAGTACCCCGAGGCCGCACGTGACGAGGACGAGATGGAACAACACGCGGCCGCTGGCCAGTTGGCACACTAATCCCTCGAACGAGGAAGGACGATACACGATGTCGACCGATCTCAGCAGCCAGGTGGCTGGCATCAAGGAAGAGTACAAGTACGACTTCCGCGACTCGGACGCCAACTACTCATTCAAGAGCCGCAAGGGGCTCGACCGGGAAGTCGTGGAACAGATCTCGGAGATGAAGCAAGAACCGCGCTGGATGCGCGAGCTCCGTCTCAAAGCGCTCGATGTGTTCTGGTCGAAGCCGACCCCGACCTGGGGCGGTCAGCTCGGCGAGCTGAACTATAACGATATTCACTACTACATGAAGGCGGCGGACCGCCAGGGCGTGAGCTGGGACGATATCCCGTCGGATATCAAGAAGACTTACGACCGGCTGGGAATTCCCGAGGCCGAGAAGCGCGGTTTGATCGCCGGTGTGGGTGCGCAGTATGAGTCGGAGGTCGTCTATCACAGCCTCCGTGAGGACCTCCAGAAGAAGGGGGTCATCTTCACCGACACCGACACGGCGCTCCGCGAGCACCCGGACCTGGTCAAGGAATACTTCGGGACGATCATCCCGATCCACGACAACAAGTTCGCGGCTTTGAACTCCGCCGTTTGGTCCGGTGGCTCGTTCGTCTACATCCCCGCCGGCGTGAAAGTGGACATCCCGCTTCAGGCCTATTTCCGGATCAACGCGGAAAACATGGGGCAGTTCGAGCGGACGTTGATCATCGTCGAGGAAGGGGCCCAGGTTCATTACGTCGAGGGCTGCACCGCGCCGATCTACACGACCGAGAGCCTCCACTCCGCGGTTGTCGAGATCGTCGTCAAGAAGGGTGCCCGATGCCGCTATACGACGATCCAGAACTGGGCGAACAACATCTACAACCTGGTCACGAAGCGAGCCGTCGCGCACGAAGACGCGCTCATGGAGTGGGTTGACGGGAATCTCGGCAGCCGGCTGACGATGAAGTATCCCGCCGTCTACATGATGGGCAAAGGGGCACGCGGCGAGGTGCTCTCGATCGCCTTCGCCGGCAAGGGGCAGCACCAGGACGCGGGCGCCAAAGTTGTCCACGCCGCGCCTTATACGAGCTCGCGGATCATCTCCAAGAGCATCAGCAAGAACGGCGGCCGGGCGTCGTATCGCGGGCTCTTGAAGGTGGCCGACGGAGCAAAAGGGTCGAAGTCGAACGTCGTTTGCGACGCCCTGATCCTCGACCCGCAGAGCCGCTCCGACACGTACCCGTACATCGAGATCGATGAGGACGACGTCAAGATCGGCCACGAGGCGAGCGTTTCCAAGATCGGCGAGGAGCAGCTTTTCTACCTCATGAGCCGAGGGCTCAGTGAAGCTGAGGCGTCGACCTTGATCGTGAGTGGGTTCATCGAGCCGCTCGTCAAGGAGCTGCCGATGGAGTACGCGGTCGAGATGAACAAGCTGATTCAGCTTCAGATGGAAGGCTCGGTCGGTTGACGCGCATGCCGCTCGGATGGCAATAAACCATGGGGACTGGGGGAAATAAGTGCTCCCTCCCCCCTTGTGGGGGAGGGCCGGGGTGGGGGGTATCGCACCACCCGTGGCCGCTCGAACCCCCCCACCCATCCCTCCCCCACAAGGGGGGAGGGAGTTAAATCCTACGTCTTCTTGGGCTTCGAGGATCGGGGCCTCGCCGTGCGGACCAAGGCCCGCCGTGAAGGATTTACCAGGTCAAGGACCGCGTGCGGAACTGTTCTGGCTTCTATTGAGATCGACACCCGATGAGCAGTGCATCCACCATGTCTCCTCCCGCCGCGGGCGGTTTTGGGGAGGCCAGCTTCGAGACTTTCCTCAAGGACCGCGACGAGCCCGCCTGGCTCGTGCGGCGGCGCAAGGATGCCTTTGCGACGTTTCAGGCGACCCCCTGGCCCAAATCCAGTGACGAAGAGTGGCGCCGGACCGACATCCGGGCGTTCAAGCTCGGCGCGTTTGCGGCGCCGCTGCGCCGCCAAACCTCAGCGGCTGATCAGACCATCCTCGCCCCCCTTTACGACGGGATGAGCGCCCACTACGCAACGGGAATTGCGCACCTGAATGCGTCGGTTGCGCGCTCGGCCGACTCGTCGAAACTCGGCGGCGCTCTGTTCGTGGATCTCGCGACTGCGGTGAAAGAGCATCCGGAACTCGTCGAGCGCTACTTGCTCACGCAGGCGGTCACGCCGGATGCTGACGCCTTGTCCGCGCTCCACGCGGCGTTCTGGACGGGAGGTACGCTCCTCTACGTGCCCAAGGGCGTGAAGGTCGAGGCCCCGTTGTTCAGCCTGATCGGGCTCGGCGGCGCGGGGAATGTGGACATGGACCACACCCTGATCGTGCTCGAGGACGGGGCTGAGGCCACGTTGGTCCGTGAAAGCACGAGCCTGGGGCGACCGGATACGCCTGCATTGCACGCCGGGGCGGTCGAAATTGTACTCGGACGAGGGGCGAAGCTTCAGTTCGTCAACATCCAGAACTGGGACCAACAGACCTGGCATTTCAGTCGAGAGCGCGCGCTCGTGGGGCGAGACGCTCAGTTGCAGTGGACGGTCGGCGGGCTGGGCTCGAGACTGTCGAAGGTGAATCAGGAAGTCGTGCTCAACGGCGAAGGCGCCTCGGCCCAGGTCAACGGCGTGCTGTTCACCGGCGGACGCCAGCATCTGGCCTATTTCACGCGCCAGGACCACGCTGCGCCGCACACGACGAGCGATCTGTTGTACAAGGGCGGTCTCAAGGATCATTCGCGACTCGTCTGGCGCGGCATGATCCGCGTTGAGAAGGATGCGCAACGCACCGATGCGTATCAGAAGGACGACAATCTCGTCCTCTCCGACAGCGCCCGGGCCGATTCGATCCCCGGACTCGAAATTGAAGCCAACGACGTGCGCTGTACCCACGGCGCGACAGCGGGACGGGTTGACGAAGACATGATCTTCTACGCCCGTTCTCGCGGCGTGGCGCGCGAGGAGGCGATCCGGCTGATCGTCGAAGGGTTTTTCGCGAACGTTTACGATCGGATCACGCTCGAGCCTGTGCGCGAGACGCTCCGGCAAGCGGTCGCGGCCAAGCTGGAACAGCGCGCGGAGACAGCCCGGAATCCGTCGTGAGGCGATGGCTTTCGAGCGTTGAATTCATACGGCTGCCACTCGCCTACCGCGATTGGATGGCCGGAGATGGGACTTGCTTCGTAAGAGTTCAACATCCCCCCTGGAGACCGACCGATTATGGGAGAGCCGTACGTACACCCCGAGGTCCTGGTGAGCGCCGATTGGGTCCAGGAGCATGCGAAGGACCCCAAGGTGCGGATCGTTGAGAGCGACGAGGACGTTCTGCTCTACGATATGGGGCACGTTCCCGGCGCGGTGAAGATCGACTGGCAAGGGGACCTCCAGGACCAGCTTGTCCGCGATTACATCAACGCGGAAAAGTTCGCCGCGATCTGCAACCGGACGGGAATCGCCAACGACACCACCGTCGTGTTCTACGGCGACAAGTCGAACTGGTGGGCCTGCTACGCCTTCTGGGCGTTCAAGCTCTTCGGCCACAAGGATTGCCGCGTGATGAACGGCGGCCGGAAGCTCTGGATCGATCAAAAGCGTCCGACGACCACCGAGGTCCCGCATTACCCGACGACTGACTACAAGGTCGCCGGCGCGAATGAGGCGTCGATCCGGGCATTCCGCGACGATGTCCTCGTGCACTCGAAGGCGGGCAAGGCGCTGCTCGATGTGCGGAGCCCGAAAGAGTTCACGGGCGAGAAGTTGCACATGGAAGACTATCCTCAGGAAGGCGCGCTTCGCGGCGGCCATATCCCAGGCGCCAAGAACGTGCCCTGGAGCCGCGCCGTCAACGAGGATGGGACGTTCAAGTCGGCCGACGAGCTCAAGGCGATTTACGAGCAGGAAATCGGGCTCAAAACGCAGGATGACGTCGTCGCCTACTGCCGCATCGGCGAGCGTTCGAGCTTGACCTGGTTTGTGCTGACGTACCTTTTGGGATATCCCAAGGTGCGTAATTACGACGGCTCCTGGTGCGAGTGGGGGAACCTCGTCCGCGCCCCGATCGCCAAGGGTGCCTGACCTGCAACAGGAATTGACGCATGCCCGCTGCCCTGGACGCGATCGTCGCCGAACTGAGCGAAGCCGACAAGCAAGAGCGTATCGAGCTCTTGATCGACTTCGCCAAGAACTTGCCTCCTCTGCCCGAACGACTCGCCGCGCATAAAGATGCAGCCCACCGGGTGGAGGAGTGCCAGTCGCCCGTCTTCCTCTTCGTCGAGGTCGACGGCGATCGCGCTGAGATTCATGCCGATGCGCCGATCGAGGCCCCTACCGTGCGCGGCTTTGTCTCGATCCTCGTCGAGGGGCTCAACGGCGCATCCGTCGAAGATATCTTGAGCGTGCGGAACGACCTGATCGATCGGCTGGGACTGCCCGAGATCCTCGGCATGTTACGCGTGCGCGGACTCAATGGGGTTCTCCATCGACTCAAAGCCGATCTCGTGCGTGCTGTCAACGCGCGCGCGGATGGCGACTCGACGTCCGCCCCGAATCCCTGAAATGAGAATCGACCATGTCTACGTCCGTAAAGGTTGCCCAGGCCGCCGACATCGCTACGGGAGGCAAGCTGCTGACCGAAGTTGACGGCCGGGCCATCGCTCTCTTCAACGTCGAGGGAACGTTCTACGCGATCGACGACGTCTGCACGCACGACGGCGGTCCGCTCGCAGAAGGGGAGCTCGAAGGCTGCGAGATTCGTTGCCCGCGTCACGGCGCACGCTTCGACGTGCGCACAGGCAAGGCCCTCTGCCTGCCCGCTTTCGAACCGGTGGCGACGCACCAGGTCGACGTGCGCGACGGCGCCATCTTTATTACTTTGAATGATTGATCGGCTCGTCTGAGCACGGACTGATGGGAGATCCACCAATGGCCGACCAGGACGCGATTCTTACGGCACTGCGGACCGTGAAAGATCCCGAGTTGAATGTAAACATCGTCGATCTGGGTCTGGTTTACACCGTTCAGCAACGGGAGACCGAGCTGGACGTCGAGATGACCCTCACGTCCCCTGCCTGTCCGGCCGGCCCGGAAATCCTGCGCAACGCGGTCGGTGCGCTGGAAAAGATCGAAGGCGTGACCAAAGCCAACGTCAAGCTCGTCATGACGCCGCCCTGGTCGCCCGATCGGATGAGCGACGATGCCCGCGACCAACTGGGCATTTTTTAGCGCAGCTTAACAAAAGAGAGATCCCTTCCCTCCGCGCCGCGCCTCGTTCCTGGCGATCCCCCTCATCGCGCCGCGCTCGTCTCAAGAAACACGGACCGGCACGA
The DNA here is from genome assembly GCA_027451445.1 of Singulisphaera sp. Taxonomy (GTDB): domain Bacteria; phylum Planctomycetota; class Planctomycetia; order Isosphaerales; family Isosphaeraceae; genus DAIDJG01. The sequence goes on along the minus strand of DAIDJG010000338.1, from coordinate 6,508 downwards.
AAGCCGTAGTTTTCGTCGTTTCACAGTCGAAGTTGATTATTGTCAACGTTTCGCCGTTGCACCCGTGCGACGGCCCGACGTTTTCGTTGTTTTTTAAGCCCATTCATCCCTGAAGGATGATTTTAGCCGAAATGTTTGCTAGCTTGTGGCGATCGCGGGGAGATTGGGTGATGTGTGTGAACCGTGATCTGGCTCTCGATGGTTTCCCCTTGTGCATAAGCAAGGCCCCTCAGAAACGTTTCGAGCGAGCTCCCCGCGCAGGCAAATCTTGGGAACTCGGGCGATCCTCAAGGATTCCCGTCCGCGGGAGTGAGCGCTGTGGCTCGCAAGAAGACACCGAAAGTCCGCGTTAACGTCAAAGCTTCTCTATCACGGCGGCTGAGGGAGATTCGGCAAGAACTGTTCGGTGAGCATGGAGGCCCCGAACTCGCCAGACGGCTGAACCTGCCGGCCCGCACCTGGTACAACTACGAAACGGGTGTGACGGTCCCGGCGGAAGTGCTGCTCGGCTTCATCGATCAAACCGGAGCGAACCCGGTTTGGCTGCTCGGAGGCGAGGGGCCAAAATACCGTCGGGGGCATGAAGACGCCGTTCTGTCCGAACTGTCGCCCATCGACCTGATCCGTCGTGGCCTCGAGAAACTCGAACAGGAGCCGAACGACGTCGTCGTCGTCGCGCCGGAGAACCTTCCGGGCGACGTGATGTCGGAGTTCGTCGCCGTTGGCCTCGTTGCCATGAATGAGCTCTCGAAGAAGCCGATCGAGACGTGCCAGGCGGACGGATACGTGATGGCGTACCGTCAATGGCTCCCACACCCGTCGGAGACGGTGGGGGTTCGCCTGGAAGACGACTCCATGACCCCGATCCTTCCGCCGGGCTCGGTCGTTGCGATTGACCGCTCGTTCACGGATCCGGCTCATTTGCACGGACGGCTCGTGGCGGCGTGTCCCGACGGTGCGCCGATGATTCGCTGGCTCGACGTGAGCGGCCGCCACATCATTCTGCGCCCCAGTCATTCCGGCCGGGAGTATCCCTTGATCCCGGTGGAATACGGTGAGGCAACGAAGAACGTGATCGTGGGCCAGGTCGTGTGGTCCTGGAGCCGTTTCGCCGGAGAATGACAGCGGTCAGGCCGAGCGCTGCCGGAGCTCGGCATGACGCTCGGCGATCGCGAGCGCTCCCAACATCGGTGCCCGCTCGGCAAGGTCATCGTCCAGGGCGTGCACGGGCCCCGAATGCCGCATCGCCAACGCGTTGGAATAGAGCGTGCGTTGGGGTTGGCGGCCACCCACCCACACCGGTACGGGTGCGGCGAGGACGGCATGGCGCGCGATTCGGGCCACATCGTCGCCAATCACCGCGCCGACCCAGAAGGCTGCCCGTTCTGACGGGCCCAACGCCGACGTCAAGGCGGCAACCCGAACGAGAAACGCCATTCGGCCCAGACCCTCGTCCTCGACCAGCCTCAGCCCGGTTGCGAACGCCTCTGTGTCGGGCTCGCTTGGGAGTTCTTCGGGCAAACTGGCTGCGAGCAACGTATGTCGTGCCAGGGCCTGCGTGAGCTCGCCGGCGAGCGTTGTGTAGCTCCGTACGATCTGTCCCGAGGCGTTGACCGCGACGAGCTTCGTGTGCGAACCGGGCCAAAGGAATGCAGCATTCCTTCCCTGCGCGTCGGGAAGAGCGAGCCAGGCACCGAGAGTTTCGCATTCCTCGCCCCGCATCACGTCGGCCTCAGCCCATCCATCTCGCCCACTTCCTGGAGGTGTGCGCACACCGGGAACGAGGTCGATGGGCCGCTCGCCGACAGCCGGCAAGTCGCACGACACAACGCTGTGGGCAAGCTCGTCGATCCCGGCCGGGGCAATCACGTGAGGAACGGACGCCAGCCCGACTTCCGAAGACAGCATGCCGGACGCGACGACGCGCTGCGGTAACGCCCCTCCGTTCTGCCGGCAGATCTCTTCGATGCATTCTCGGACCGCGCGTGCGACGGGTTGCGACTCGTTCGACAGCACTGTGTCCCGCACACCGACTGACCGTCGGACCGTGGCGATCACCCGGCCTTTGCGTACCAACCGCGCGCGGGTATTGGACGTTCCGCCGTCCAGGACGATGGCATCGTTCGGCGTCAAATTCGTCATGCTTTTTGCTTGCCTTTGGGCGCCGCGAGGGTGATCCTGGGTCGCGAGTCGAACGCATCCTCTCCCACAGAGTACCCAATCCCAACAATGGCGTCTTCCCGCGTCCTCGGTGCTCGACTGGAGAGCCTCTGGCAGCAGGTGCGCGAACCGATCTTTTTGCTCGGGCCGGACTGCAAGTTGACGATGGTCAATCGGGCCTGGGAAGAGCTCACGGGGCACTCGGCGGCGGAGGCGACCGGACTCGTTTGCCGAATGCACGGCCCGACCCGGGCTGGCGACCTGGCCGGGCTCGCGGGCAGCTTTCATCCACCGCCCGAAGCGCTTGCCGGTCAGCCCGCGGGCAGGCCCACATTAATCGTCCACCCGAGCGGTGAACGACGTTGGCGGCGCCTGGAGTTCTGGCCGTTCCACAATTCGCAGGGGGCACTGATCGTCCTGTTTGGGCTCGTACGCTCGCCCGAGGCGGCCCCTCAGGTCGCGGATGCCGAGAGCCAGCACCTGCGGAGTGAGCTGCTCGAAGTCCGAAACCGGCTTTTCGAACGGCACGGCTTTGACACACTCGTCGGCTTCGGACCGGCGCATCGTCGTTTGCTGGAACAGGTTCGTGCGGCGGGTGCATTGAACATCCCGGCCTTGATCGTGGGCGAGCCAGGATCGGGCAAGCGTGCCGTGGCGCGCTGCATTCATCAACTCGGAGCACATTCTCAGGCTCCCTTGGTGCCGTTCGACTGCGCGGCCTTGCCGCCTGAGGTGCTCGAACGCGAGTTGTTTGGAGAAAACGAGGCCGGGGAGGTCAACCGCCTTTTTCTTCCTGAAGGCGCGACGCTGATGCTTGGAGACATCGTTGACCTTCCACGCGACCTGCAACGGCGGCTGGTTCCTGTCCTCAGCGACCGCGTTCGGCTCCTTGCGACCACGGCCGATGACCCGGATACCGCCCTGCTCGCGGAACGACTCCAGGAAGACCTTTATTACGCGCTGACGTCGCTCGTAATCCGGCTTCGGCCGTTGCGCGAGCGACTCGACGAGCTTCCGGTGCTCGCGCAGCACATGCTGGAACGCGCCAATCTCCGCGGCGGCAGGCAGCGGCAAGGATTTGCGCCCGAAGCGCTGGACGTCCTGCAAGGCTACGACTGGCCCGGCAACCTCCGCGAGCTGGCCCGCGTCGTCGACGATGCTCATGAGCGAGGAGCGGGCGACTTGATCGCCGTCGATGATCTGCCTCCGGGAATTCGCGGACATCTGGGCGCGGCGTACAACCCGCCTGCGATCATGCCGCCTTTAACTCCGCTCGACGAACTGTTGACCCAGGTCGAGCGCCGGCTGATCGAATTCGCCCTGCAACGGGCGAGGCAGAACAAATCCAAGGCCGCCGATCTCCTGGGGATCTCGCGCCCTCGTCTCTATCGTCGGATCAAGGAACTGGGGATGCCGGACGAGCCGGAACCGGTCGAGGAGCCTTCGAACAATGGCTCCGCCAGATCCTGAAATCCGAACCGAGTTGGCTGTTGGGCCGGCCATCTCCGGCCGAGGCATGCTTCTCGGCAACGGAATGTGAAAACCTCGAGGCACAGGGCATTTCCGGGTGGAGGACTCGCGGTTCAGCGCTTTGCTCGTCTTCTTGGGCGCGCGACACCTCCCTGTGCTACAATGAGGCGCCGCCGGAGCCCCTAGCCCCTCCGGAGTGAGCAGGAGGTCTCCCATGTCGTCCGCAACCCGAGTCCTGGCAACGCTCGACGACCTCTACCGCGTTGAGGGTAAAGGGGAGTTGATCGCTGGAAGGATCGTGCCGCTTATGCCTTCGGGCCGGATTCCGAACCGCGTCGCGTCGCGAATCTTCCGCAGCCTCGACGATCACGCGGAGGCCACCGGCCAGGGAGAGGCCTACACCGACAACATGGGCTTCGCGGTTGGTCCGCTCTCCTCAGGACGCCAGTCGTTCTCTCCAGATTCCTCCTATTTCGTCGGTCCGTTTCCGGCGGATGGAATGCGCTTTATCGAAGGTCCGCCGACGTTTGCCGTCGAGGTCCGCAGCGAGAACGATTACGGCGGTAGCTCCGAAGCGGACCTGGCCGCGAAGCGGGCTGACTACTTCGAGGCGGGGACAGTGGTCGTGTGGGACGTCGATCCGGAAGCTGAGGAGGTCCGGAAATATCGCGCGGATCACCCCGACGTGGCGACGGTTTACGTCCGCGGTCAGGAGGCCGATGCCGAGCCCGCTGTGCCCGGGTGGCGGGTCGCGGTCGATCGAATCTTCGTTTGAACGGCTCCGTCCGTAAAGGGCGGACCGACAGATCGAATTCCTCATGGAGGTGGCATCTCCATGCTCACCCAACGCTTACTCCTCGTTGCAGATTCTCCCCCTATTAGGAGACCCGCAGGCGCCGAGCCGTCGTTCCAAGCTTGTCGGTGCACTCGTTTCTATCGCTTCCGCCTCGTCCTCACTCCTTCTCACGACTCTTGGACGCGAACCCGCCACGCCGAAAGCTGACCGTCAACGGTCGTTTGCGCGCAAGCGCTTCGGATGCCGGTACAGCGTGGGCTGCGTACTATCTCAAAATAACTCCGAAACTCCGAAATCGTTGGGATTCCGCGAGTTGCGTATTTCGGAGTTTCATGACTGTGTGCGCGGCCGCCGTACAGATGAAACGCGGTCAGCGATATGACATGAGGGGCGGCCACCGGAAATGCCCGAGCTTGCCCAAGGCGGGAACTCTCGCCGTTCCTGATCGCAACCAACGCTCCTCGAACACCGTTGACTCGGCTTCCGCGCGGAGAGGACATCGGTTAAGTTGTTGGCGAACAAGGAGTTCTCCCCAGGCACGGACGCGAGCCTCTGAACCATGCGGATCTTCATCTCGACGGGTGAACCAAGCGGCGACCTGCACGCGGCAAACCTGATCCACTCGCTACGAAAGCGCTGGCCCGATGCCGAATTCGTCGGATTCGGGGGCGCTCGCATGAAGGAAGCCGGGGCGACGATCCTCTATCCGCTCGTTGATCTCGCGGTGATGTGGTTCGTGCGCGTTCTGCTCAACCTGCACAAGTTTGTCGGCGTCGTGAATCAAGCAGACCGTTATTTTCGTGACCAGCGACCGGACGCCGTGGTGCTGATCGACTATCCGGGTCTGCACTGGCACATCGCTAAGCGTGCGAAAAAGCACGGCATTCCCGTGTTCTATTACGTCCCACCGCAGATCTGGGCCTGGGCCGGTTGGAGGGTTAGGAAGGTTCAGAAGTACGTCGACCACGTACTGTGCAGCCTGCCCTTCGAGCCCCAGTGGTATCACGACCGAGATGTCCCGCAGGCGACGTATGTGGGTCATCCCTACTTTGATGAGCTGGCCGAGCGTACGGTGGACGGGGCGTTCATCGAACGGGAGAGAGCCGCTGGCGGGCGAATCGTCGCCATTCTCGCGGGTTCGAGGACGCAGGAGATCCTGAAGAATCTGCCCATCATGCTGCGGGCCGCCGACAAGCTCGCCCGCGTTCAACCCGACGTGCGCTTTATGGTCGCTTCCCTCCATGATCGCCACGCTGCGCTCGCCCAGGAACTGATCACCGATTCGGGTTTGAAATTGCCGATCGAGATCCACGCGGCGAGGACGCCGGATATCATTCGGCTGGCGGACGTCGCCTGGGCGGTCTCCGGCTCGGTGGGGTTGGAGCTCATGGTCGAGGCGCTGCCGTCGGTGGTCCTCTACAAGATCAAGAGTTTCGATCTCTGGGTGGCGCGGTGGTTTATCAAGTCGAAATACATCAGCCTGGTCAACCTACTCGCGGACGCGGAAGTCATGCCCGAATACCTGACTCCGCGTGACGTCTCCGGCGAACTCGCCGAGTGGGCGCATGGCTGGATCAGCGATCCGGCCAAGCACGCGAAAGCATCGGGGGAGCTCGCGGCGTTGCGTTCGCGAGTGGCTGTTCCGGGCGCATCCGATCGCGCGGCTAAGCACATCGCCGATGTCCTGACTGGCGCCGTAAACTTCTCGGCGGTCCGGGGTCCGCATGACCGCTCACGCGGGGTAGCTTCGGCAGACGTCGAGTCCTCGACGCATTGAGCGAACCCTCGGGGAGGTTTTGCCCAATGCCCTTCAAATAATCGTGTACCATTCAGAAGCAGGAACATAAATACTCCCTCACCCATTGTGGGGGAGGGCCGGGGTGGGGGGTTCCGGTGGCCACGGGTTGTGCGAGCCCCCCACCCCAGCCCTCCCCCACGAAGGCTGGCGACCCGACACTTTTCACGGGGGGGCCGAAAAGGCACACGGCATCGGCTGGCCAGCCGACGAGAACGAACATGGCGACGGTGGCTGAAAAACAGCCTTGTTCGAGCGATCGCCGCCTGTTGGATCATAAGTGCAAA
>DAIDJG010000337.1 GCA_027451445.1 Singulisphaera sp. | reverse complement strand
GGCGCGCTGGCTTAGGCCTGGAGGGCTGCTGTATCTCACGACGCCGAACGCTCGGAGCCTGAATGCCCTCCTCCTTGGGCTTGAGTGGAGCATCGTTTCGCCCCCGGAGCACGTGACGATCTGGTCGGCACACGGTCTCCGTAGAGCCCTTGAGACGGCGGACTTCGAAGTCGATCAACTCCGCACCGAGGGACTCAATCCGGTTGAAATCCTCAGGCGGTTTCGTCTGGCCCGTCCGGGCGCGCCACCTGTCGACCGCGTTCGGGAGGGTCAAGCGCTGAACGAGGCATTCTCGCGCAACCGGTTCCGTCGAGGGTTGAAGACCGCCATTAATCGAGGTCTGAGCCTGATCGGCATTGGCGATACTCTTAAGGTTCGCGCCGTGCGGCGCGGGAGTCTCGCATCGTGAAACGCAATACGACTGAATTAGACGAGCCGATCCGCGTCATCGCGCTCGTTCCGTACCCGGCGGAGACGACTCCGAGTCAGCGGTTCCGAATCGAGCAGTGGATGCCGTACCTGGCGGATCTCGGGATTCAGGTGGATTTGATCCCCTTTGCGGACCAGCGTCTGATGAGCTTGCTCCCTCTACCGGGCCGACAACTCAAAAAGGCCGCGGCGTTGTCGGCAGCGTTTCTGCGCACTGCTTCGCGGATCGGGGAAGCCTACCGTTACGACGTTGTTTTCATCCATCGCGCTGTGTCGATCGTCGGTCCGGCGGCGCTCGAACGACTGATACCCTTAATGCGCCGACCGATAATCTTTGACTTCGACGACGCGATCTACCGGCTGCACACCACACGCGCGAACCGCTTTTTTGGATGGCTTAAATTCCCCGGCAAGACGAAGACGATCTGTCGGCTGAGTAACCACGTGGTCGTCGGCAACCACTACCTCGCCGATTACGCCCGACAATTCAACCCGAATGTGACCGTTGTGGCGACAAGCGTGGACACTCAGCGCTACCAGGTCGTTCCTCGCGAGGGCGAGCCGAAACGGATCGTCATTGGCTGGTCGGGAAGCTCGACATCCCAGACGTACCTGGAGTCATTCGTCCCCGTCCTCGCCCCGATCCTCGCAGATCTCGACGCAGAGTTCCGCGTCGTGTCGAACCGCCGGCCGGACCTCGGATCGATTTCATTCGATTGGCGACCCTGGTCGCCAGAGACCGAGGTGCAGGAAATCGCGCAGTTCGATATCGGTATCATGCCGATGCCCGACGAGGAATGGGCACTCGGGAAATGCGCCCTGAAGGCGCTGCAATACATGGCGGTCGGTGCCGCGCCCGTTTGTTCGGCGCTAGGTGCGAACTGCGAGGTCATACGCCACGGCCAGAATGGCTTCCTGGCCACAACGCCTGACGACTGGCGGGCGAGCCTTCAAGAGCTGGTGTGCGATTCGGCCCTGCGTCGAAGGCTGGGATCGGCCGCGCGGGAAACCGTGGAGCAAGATTTCTCAATGACCCGCTGCGCGAGTCGATTTGCGCAGGTGGTCAGGCAAACTCTGGCCCAGAGCCAGGAGCGAAGGCGAGATCTCGTCTCGGTGAATGTTGGGGAGTTTCCGCCCACTTGAGGGCGACCGACGGTCGATGAAGGAAAGTGCCAATGAGCACGGAATTGGACGCGCAACAGCGACAACGCGCGATCGATCAGCATTCGCTCCAGGCGGGCGAGTTCGCCGAGCGTTATTCCGCACCCGCAGTGGACGATTTCGCCTCGTGCTTCCGCTACAGCCGCCGCAGGCTCGACGACTGCCTGGAGCGCTGGCTGCCGCAGCGCGGTGACGGGCTGCGGCTGCTCGACGTGGGGTGCGGCACGGGGCACCACATGGCGCGGCTCATTGAGCGTGGCTTCACGGTGGCCGGAGTCGACGGTTCGGACGAGATGCTTCAACACGCGCGCGCTATCAATCCCGGCGCGGAGCTTCACCTCTCCGACGTGGAATCGCTCCCGTTTCCCGATTCCTCGTTTGATTACATCCTTTGCGTTGAGGTCCTCCGCTACCTACCCAGCTCTCGACGCTGCCTCCAGGAGATGGCCCGCGTGCTGAAACCGGGCGGCACGTGCCTGGCCACCGCGGCTCCGCTGTTCAGCCTCAACGGTTACTGGGCGATCAACCGCGCAGCGAACCTCGTCCGATTGGGCAACCTTGTCCGGCTGAAGCAGTTTTTCACGACGAGCCGACGCCTCCGTCGATCGGCGGCCCAGGCAGGTTTCAGCACCAGTGAAGTTCATGGGGTTTATGCAGGGCCGATCAATTGGGTCGAACGGCTCGCGCCCCGGGCGTTGACGCCTGCCCTGAAGGCCTGGGAGCCCCTCGATCGTGCAGTTGCGGATCGATGGTTGTTGCGCGACCTTTCGAACATGTACCTGCTCGTTGCCAGGCGCGGGAGCTAGCGTCGTCAGGAACAGGCTCGTGATTTCCAGGTTAGATGACATGAACGCTCTTGGAATAAGGGTAAAGACATTGATTCTGTCCCGTAGGGACAATTGATAATAGCCCAGCGTTTTAACGCTGGGAATGCGTGCGGCGCACCCCATTCCCCTTAGTCCCAGCGGGACGGTTTTACTCCGCGCTGGCTACGCCTTGGCGGTCCGGCCTCGGTAGCCCCTCCGGGGCAGATGGAGAAATGTAAGACGGTTCAAATTGACCCAGCGTTAAAACGCTGGGCTATTATCAACTGTCCCTCCGGGACAAAGACAAATACCCGGTCCCGCCAAGCCAACGGCATCCTGGAAAATGCAGGACGGTTCAAACTGACCCAGGCTTAAAACGCTGGGGCTATCAACCGTCCCTCCAGGACAAAGACAGCTACCCGATCCCACCAACCCACCTGGATCCTGGAATCGGGAACCTATTCCCGGCCTGTTCCCGAGCACACGGCAGAGGCTGATGGCTTCGACGCAAGAACTAACATATGTCCCTGCCGAGCAAGACACGGTCTCGCTCGAGCGCGGCGTCTTCGTGATCAGCCTCGATTTCGAGCTCATCTGGGGCACACTCGACCTGTTCGGCCCTGAGAAGTTCCGTCGCGCGTGCGAACTGGAGCGCGCGGTGGTCGAGCGCCTGCTCGAACTTTTCGTGGAGTTCGAGCTGCCCGCGACCTGGTGCATCCAGGGGCATTTGTTCCTCGATCGCTGCACGGTCGAGAACGGCCGGAAACACCCGGAAATCGTCCGCCCCACGCACTCGTGGTGCCGGCGCGACTGGTTCGAGCACGATCCCTGCGGCGACGAGGACAGTGCACCGATCTTCTTCGCGCGTAGCCTGGTCGAGAAGATCCGCACATGCCCGGTCCCGCAGGAGATCGGCTGCCATACATTCTCTCACGTCATTTTCGGCGACCCCGGTTGCTCGCGCGCGACCGCCGAAAGTGAAATCGCTGCGTGCGTTCGCATCGCGCGAGAAATGGGCATTGAACTCCGGTCATTTGCGTTTCCGCGCAATCAGGTGGGGCACCTGGATGTGTTGCGTGACTTTGAATTCGACTGTTATCGCGGTCCGGAAGCGACCTGGTACGAGACTGACCGCTGCCCGAGGATCCTCCGCCGACTCGGCCACGTCTGCGATATCCTCATGGCATCACCCCCACCGCTTGTGCTGCCTGAGCGAACGGCCGTCGGGCTCTGGAACATCCCGGGCTCGATGATCTATTTCCCGATGCACGGGGTCCGTCGTTTCGTGCCGCTCTCCCTGCGGATCAAACGGGCCGTGAAGGGGCTCGACGCCGCCGCGCGTCAGCGGAAGATCTTCCACCTGTGGTTCCATCCCACCAACCTGGCTGACCAAACGGACACGATGTTCCGCGGCCTCCGGGCGATCCTGCACCACGCACGTAGCCTTCGCGATCGAGACCAGTTGGCGTTCCTCTCCATGGGCGAACTCGTGCCGTAGGCCGCGAACACGCGGCAAACGTACCCAGAGACCTGGTGCCGGCGCCTCTCTGCCAGGCCAGGACGATTGGGAGCCTGTCCCGGAAGTGAGGCGGAGCCGGAAAAGGGGACTGGAGTCTTCGAGGTGCCTGTCCCCTTTTCCGGTACTGCGGGCCGCGACAATCGGGACGAGCACCATCCGAAGACCGCCGGAGCCTGTCGCCATTTCGCGCTTCCAGGGACTTTTCGAACAGTCCGTTAGCGACGCGGTCAGAGTTTCGCCAGTCGCGTAGCCCTATCTCCAAGAGCAGGACCGGACGTGGACGATCTCGGTGTTTTCTCTGGGTTCATGGTCTACGTGCTCCTCGGCATCGCCGGCTCCATTCTCGCCGCCGCCGGAAGCCGTGGATCGGGGCAAAGGTTCCAGGTGAAGCTATTCTGGATCGCATACCTTCTGCGCTCCGCCTTCTCGATCCTGATCTATGGATTCGGGCTCATCCGACTGCTGAGGGACGAGGACGGCAGCGGTTGGGTAATTGGCGTCGCGTGCCAACACCACTGGGAATCACTTGGGTACGGAATGTTCGATTTGCCGAGCATGCTCATTGAAATGTTTTCAGCACAAAATAAAGGGTATTTTTTTCTCCTCGGATTCTTGTTTTCGGTGGTAGAGCCGGGACGTCTTTCGGCCGCGGCCCTGAATTGCTTTCTTGGTTCGACCATGATTGTCTATGCATATCGTCTCGCGACAAACTTGTTCAATGCCGAGGTGGCCCGCCGCGCCGGTTACTGGCTGTGCTTTTTCCCGTCCATGGTGATCTGGTCGGCCCAGACCATCAAGGAGCCGGTGATCATCCTTCTCGAAGTCCTCGTGGTCTACGGTTGTGTTCAGATTCGTTATGCCGGTTTTTCGATTCGCCACCTCGTCCTGACTCTGTGCGGAATCGTTGTCTTGATTCCGTTCCGATTCTATGCGGCCTACCTGGGCGCGGCCGCGGTCGTTGCCGGGTTTATCTTCCCCTCCACGGGGAGAGGCGGCATCAGAATCGGCCCGATCGTCGCGGGAGGTCTCCTGGCCTTTTTCCTCGTCTCCTCAGGCTTGCTCGCCGGGCGCGACTCGGGAATCGAAAAGCTGGACCTCGCCTATCTTCAAAAAATGAAAAAAGACGGAATGACCAACATCGAGGGCGCCGGCGCGGGCTCCTCGGTTGCCATGGATTACGATTTGCAGACGTCGACCGGGATGGGATTGAGTCTCGTGGTCGGTGCGGCTCACCTCCTGTTAGCCCCTTTCCCCTGGCAACTGGCGACGGGCAGCGTTCGGATGATCCTCGTCGCCCCCGAGATGATTTTTTGGTGGTGGCTGTTTTGCGCGGGTTTCCTCCCCGGGATGGCATACACGTTACGACATAATTTCAATAAGAACCTGCCGATTTTTCTGATGCTGATTGGGTTCGGGCTTCTGTACAGCCTGACCTTCTACAACGTCGGGCTCGTGTATCGTCAGCGAGCGCAGTTGATGCCCTGGCTCCTGATCATCTCCTCCGTGGGAATCGAGCAAAGGAAGATCCGCAAAGCGTTGCGTGCGAGTCGGCTACGTGAATCAGCCGTCAACAACGACACCTTGCTCTTGGGACCCGATCATCAGACGGGGGGAACTCAGGTTCTCCCGCCCAGAAACTGGGTGTAATGTCGTGGGGTCAGCCGCGCGAAGAAAAGCTTGGAACCGGTCAGCCCGCGGTATAGCCCCAGTTCCCTCTCGACCAGGCGGTTGACTTCCTTCGATTGCTAGTGTACAATCGAACCGTAGCAGCGTCGAGGGTTCGTAGCCGAGGGGACGTCATGCCGACATCACACCATGAGTGCTCGC
>DAIDJG010000336.1 GCA_027451445.1 Singulisphaera sp. | reverse complement strand
CTAGCCAAAGACCTCCTTCACCAGCCACGCAAGGTGGCTGGGGTCGGGGATCCCGATCAAGCGCGGGATGCGGGAGGGGCTAGCCAAAGACCTCCTTCACCAGCCACGCAAGGTGGCTGGGGTCGGGAATGGCGATACCGCGCTCGAGGGACGGGTCCGGATCAGCCGTCGCGGCCGATCACCGCAGGCCTCGACGTGTGGGTCGAACGGCCGTTGGCGAGGTGGTGGTTTTATTTGTTGGGGTTCGGCGGGTCCGATCGGCGTAGTTGGGCGATGCCTTGTTGTATTCGTTCTGCAAACACTCGACGCGCAGGTCGTCGAAGTAGGCTTCACCGTAGCCTGCGAGCCCAAGCGTGACGGTGAGGGTGCCGTTTTCAGGCGCGAGCCGATACAGGACGACTCTCGACCAATCCGGGATCGGGTTGGATGAGAGCCATTGCAAGGCTTCCCCGCCAATCGAGTCCCGAACGAGGATTCCCGACATCCCGCCATCGGTCGCCCTTGGCAGCTTGACGAGCACTGAGATTCGATAGCAATAGTCGGCCACGACCGGAACGGCCGGGGAGCGCATCGCGACCAAGGGAAAGTCCAGGAATGGCGGCGGGCCTTCGATCCCAGGCTTCTGCTCCGGATCCTTGACGACCATCCGAATGGCCTGTCCCGTGCCGAGGTAGGTCTTGGTTGACGTGGGAAAGACCTTCCCGGTAATTCCGTCGATGTGGTAGCTCTGGTATTGCCAGCCAGCCTCATCGAGCCCATCGGGTTTGTCGAAGTCTCCGCTCGGCACGAGGTTCGGGCCGAATGTCCTGTCCTTGATGAAGTCAATCAATTGATAGTGACGAGGCAGCGTATTGAAGGCGACAGACGCGGGGCTGCTCACGCCGGAGATGATCGAGGGAGCAATCTTGGGCCTGTCGTCTTTTGGCTTTGCCCGATCGCGAAACTTCACCTTGGGCTCGGCCTTTTCCAACTCATTCAAGGCCTCGGCACGCTCAACCTCATCCTCGAACCGAGTCGCCTTTCCCACGGCCTCGACGGCTTGCTCCCAGTGCCCGCGCATCAGGTGGCGGAGACTCCGGCTGGTAAAGCGCGCGGAGTCCCAGGCGTCGAGATACCGCTCGCGCTGCAACGCCTCCTGGGCGTCCGCCAGGCTCTTCTCGGCCTTGGACAGGATATCGGCGGCGTTCTTCGAGGTATGCTCCAAGGCTGCCAGCCGCCCGTTGATGTCGGACACCCATTCGTACTGAAGCTGAGCCTGTTCGATCGCAAGCGTGACGGCTCTCGATCGCAAGCGATTGACCTGTGCTTCGAGGACGTCGGCGAGCTCCGTGTCGGTCGTCATCAGGATCAATGTGGTCCCGGCGAAGTTCGGAATGTGGATCGTGCGCCCGCCAGGTTTGCGCTCGCTGTCGAGCACGCGCCGGCCCGCCGGGGTGAATTCGTACGCTTGCGCCCCCTCGGGGACGATCGCGGTGAGCATCACGTCGTTTTGGGCGGCTTGCGGCGGCTGGTACTGGGAAGCGTCCGAGAGGTCGGTCACGAGGAGCAATACCCCCTTCCGATCCTTCGTCCCGATTGCGGCGGCACGGATCGTCGGGATCGGATCGCGTTCTTTCGGAATGGTCACGCGCTGGCCGGGACCCCTGCTGCCCGGGACCGGTATCATACTAGGGTCGGGGTAGTGCGTGACATAGAACGGAATGGCCCCCTTGCCCCTCGCCAGGATCGACTCGAACAGGCTGAGCTCCTCGTTCAGAAGCGCCATTTCGTTCAGCAGCATCTGCCCTGAGCTCCGCGTCAGCTCGGCGTCGCCATAGAAGCCGATGCCCCGGTAACCAGCGGCAAGGGCGATGTAGGTGTATAAACGGAGCTGTTCCGGCTGCACCTGGGGGTACCCCCAGGGTGGCACCTCTTTCTGGCCCCACACCAAGGCGCGAAGCGAAGGAGGCGCCGAGGCGGGAATCCAGCACCAAAACAACCCGTCCGGGTTGTTCTCCTGGGTAAGCCAGCGCCTTTGGCTGAGGTACTTCCACGTTGAGAATGGATGCTGGCAGCTCCCCCAGCAGATCGGGCGCAGACCGATCACGTCGAGGTTCTCCGGGATGCGTGAGTACGCCCGAAAATCGCCCTCGACGTCGCCCGTCACCAGTCGGGAGACATTCCCCTCCATGTTATGGATCGAGCGCATCGTCTCCCGAATTCGCTCCCGCTCGGATTCCCGCTCCTTGACGTCGGGCGCCCGGCCGAGGCCGGTCCCCAGGTGCCAGAACGCGACCGACTCCCGGAACGGGAACGCTTCGGCCTGAGCCGCGAGCTGGTCGGGAGTCGCCACGTTGCTGCCCTTTGTGGCGCCGAGCATTGGCATGAGCATCATGCCCGCAGTGATCGCGTCTTCGAATCGCTTGGGGTTGGCCTGAACATCCTCGGCGAGCACGTTGAAGCCCGCCCGGCCCAGCACCGCGACATCGGCACCAGGGGCGTAAATGGCGGAGACGAACCAGGGACGTCCTTGCCGGGTCAAATAGTTGAGATCGAGCCGGACCGGCGAATTACGACCTGGCTGGGGCTTTGGAGTGTCGGCTTGCGGGAGTGCAGGGGAGGGTCGATCGGGCGCTTCCAATGGCGTGGGCGTTACGGCCGCGACAGCAGTCACGGACAGGTCGTCGAGGAAGACCTCGGTTTCCCCCGGCCCTCCGTACACGTTGATCAGGAGTCGATCGAGGTACGCACCTTTGAGCGAAACCGGCCGCCGGCTCGAGGCCCGCAGGATGCGCGCCTGACGCTCAGCGCCTTGAAGGACGTCGAGCAGTTCCAGCTTCTGCCAACGATCGCCGTTCCTGTACGCGGGACCGTCCACAAGCACGAACGACGGCTGTCCTGTATCTGGGTCCTTGTCGGCGGGCAAGACCACGCGGCCCAGCAAGCGCATGCCGGCGCGGTTCGAACGGACGAACAGGCCGACGTTGAGCGCATCGCTGAGCGCGATCCTGGGCAGCGCATAGCTGTAGTAGAACTCGCTCCCCGGTCCCGCCTCGAACTGGAGATGTTCGGAGAGCTGGCCGTCGTGCGCGGCGCGTTGGGAACGGTCGTGCGCCAGGAGCCGGATCGTCGCGTCCGACTCCTCCCTCCGCCACACGGGCCGAGGCCCCTCAAAATCGTCGTGAAGCCCCGGTGGGCGCTTCTCGTCCTGGTTGGCCGCGGCCAGCAAGATGGAGAACACGCCAAGGGCCAGGCAGACCCATCGTGCCGGCATGATCGTGCAGCCTCCCTGTCCCTCCGCCTCAGCCGAGGCGAGCGCCGTCCGTGGAACAATCGGCGTGATCCTAACGATCCCCCCCTTGTGCGCGAAGTGCAATGGTGACGACGCGACGCTGTCATTGGAGGCTTGATCGCGTACGAGCGGCCAGAACCAACAAAGGTTCAACTTTCCCCAGCCGCTGAAATCCTGAGAAACGGACTCTCTTGCCGCTTTTGCGTGATAGAGTTTGGCAGCACCTTTGACGAGGGAGACCGATGAGTCGCGCTTTGGATCAGACCGGTACGCCGGGCACTACCGAATTGCCCGTCGAATTGAGGGAATTGAGCGAGCGGATCCGCATGCAACCTCCGGCCGTACGTGCCGAGCTCGAGCCGCTCATGGAAGAAATCCTCGAGCACGCACGATTTCGTAGCCGGATCTTGACCGTGGCGCGCGATGCGCTCGAGCAGTTGCGTCACGACCTGGAGCTCGCGCGGTTCGATCTCGACGCGACGCGACGGGAGCGGGAACTGCTACGCCAGCTCTTGAGGATGGATTAGAGGGGGCTTCGTGTGCGTTCCGCACACTCGGGGGGGCGAGGCTCCGTCCGAGCCAGCCTTGATCCATCGGCGAATCTTCAGAGCCGATGGATCATCGCGTGCCGCCCAGCGGGCCGTGACAGCACTCGCGGTGTTCAGAGGACTCGAAGACTCGCCCTCCGAACAAGGCTGGCTCGGACGGATCCTCGCCCTCCCAAAAATATGTCCATTCAACCCACAGAATGATCTTTGGCGATTCGGGCATGCGCAAGCCGCCAAAACCGCTCTTGCCGGCCCCACTCGCAATCATCGTGCGTCGACACCCCGAAACCGGCGGGCACGCCTGAACTCGTTTGCGGCAGCAGGAACTCACGAGCTGCCTACACCTCGGTTCTGGGCTTCTTCGCGCCTTTCTTCTTCCGCAGCGCCACGATCAGCCCACCGATCGCCCCCCCGATAGCGCCGGCGACCATTCCGATCCGAGCGCTCTCAACATCGAAGAGCTGCGATTTCGACGCAGGCACGCGAAAACTCGCCAGAATCGTCTCAAACGTCGGCGCATACGTCGAAAACGACGCGGGTGTCGCCGTGCAGGTCGCGATGAACGTCTTGCCCCCACCGGCCAGGTACACCTGCCGCTGTTTCACCGGCGAATCCGTCTCCGGGAGCGTGACTTGATAGTCGACGACAATCGCGTCGTTCGCACCGAGCTTCTCCAGTTTCCCGTCGATGCTTCCGACCTTGGCGTTCAGCTTCGCAAACTGCGCGGGCAGGAGTTTCAAGAGTTCTCGCACGCTATTGTCGTTGATCGGCATCTCGCGATTGTTGACGACGACGTTGACGTTCTCCAGGAATTCGTCCTCTCCGTCTCGAACCAACAAGACATTCACTTTTGTGACGTCGACTTGATTCTTCGCGAGCCAGTCCTTGATCTCCGGCGGCAATACGTCCTTCACGGGTGTGCTTTGGGCACTTGCGGCGACAACCCATCCGTCGGGATATGTGAAGGCGAATCCGGATGGATCGCTGTACTCACCGCCCGACGCGAAACCCACACCGAGCCCAAGCGACGCGAGCAGAAACAGTGTTGGAACATGGCGCGACATGACGTAGCTCCCAATCGCCGGCCTCGGTTTGATCGCGACGACGAGGCTCAAGCGAAATGTTGGGGACGGAAACGAGTGTCGATTTCACGATGACGGCATCCCCGGTTCGTTCGCGTTGCGCGACCTCTCCTAGCGACGCTTTCGCACAAGTAAACTTAAACCAAAGCAGACGAAGGATTTAACTCCCTCCCCCCTTGTGGGGGAGGGTTGGCGTGGGGGGTTCGAACGGCCACAGGTAATGCGACACCCCCCCACCCCGGCCCTCCCCCACAAGGGGGGAGGGAGTATTTATGTTCCCGTGTTCGCGAGGTTTACGAGTATTTCAACGTAACGGCTCTTCTCAACGACCCCGCGCCTTCGGTAACGCGAGCCAGGCCGTCACCACACGCCCCACTTCCTGGAGGCTGGCCCCGGAACAGTATTCGGGGAGGTCCGAGGCCGTATGCCACTGCGGGTAGTCGAAGTCGATGATGTCGATGGCGGGAATTCCGGCATTCATCAAAGGGAGGTGGTCATCCCGAACCGCGGTTCCCACACGATTCTTGAAGGCGGTGGCGTTGAGGCCCTTCGCGACGCTCCAGACCTCGCGCACGAGCCCGAAGTGCATGTTGACGCTGTATTCCTCCTGGTCGATCCCGAGATCGCGATCGCCGATCATGTCGAGCACCAGGGCGGCGATGTAGCGATTGCGCGTTTTTCGCGTGGAATAGACCCTGGCGAACTCCTTCGAGCCGAGGAAGTATTCACCGTTCTGGATCGGACCACCGCCATAGACGAGTTCTTCACCGTCGAACAAGACGAGATCCACGCCAATGTCGGTGGGAAGGTCGTTCAAGTGATGGGCGATCTCCATCAACATCGCCACACCCGAGGCACCGTCGTTGGCGCCGATGAAGGGAGCGGTTCGCTTGGCAGGATCGGGATCCTCGTCGGGAAAGGGGCGGGTGTCGTAATGGACGCCCAGGAGGACGCGGCGGGTGCGGTCGGGGTGCCATGAACCGATCAGGTTCGCCATCTCAACGCGCGCCCCGGAGCGTGGGTCTTGCCCCACGAATGGCTGTTCGCGAACCTCGGCGCCGTGTTCCTTGAAGTGCTTGGCGACGAGTTCTCTCTGGCGGGTGTTCGCTTGCGACCCCGCCGGACGAGGACCGATGGCGCAGATCTCCTTGAGATAGCGATACGCGCGGTCGCCGTCGATGGGAGCGGGTTTCAAGGGGGCGTTGGCTATGTCTTCCATCTTTCGGAGTCGCTGGGCCACGAAGGGGACGAGGGCAACGATCAGGCCGAGCATGGCGAGGAGGGCCCACTGCAAGCCGCCGAGCGGTTTCATGTCCGTCCATTGGGGCAACATGGGGCGCCGGGACATCGGTTCGGCTCCTCGCGGGGTGAGGTCGGTTGCAGGCATCATACGCGATCGCCCTCAGTCTGTCAGTCTCGGATAGTCGCGCAACAACGCGGCGAGGCGTTCCATCGGCAGGCCGACGACATTGGAGAAACTTCCGCGCACCACGTTCACAAACGGGTCGCGGTCCTGCACCCCATAAGCGCCGGCTTTTCCTTGCCAGCGCCCGCTGTCGAGAAAGGCCGTGCGTTCTGCCTCGCTCAATAGCTTGAACCGGACGACGCTCAGATCGACGGCCCCCAGCCACTCGCCCGTGCCCGGCCGCAGCAGACAGAGCCCAGTCAACACGTCGCTGTCGCGCCCTTCCTGGAGCCGGATCATGCGCTCCGCGTCGGTGCGGTCCACGGGTTTATTGAGGATCAAGCCGTCGACCGCCCCCACGGTGTCGGCCGCAAGCACCAGACCCTCGGGATGCCTGAGGCCCACGGCGCGGGCTTTTTTCCAGGCGAGCTGGGCCACGTACGACGCCGGGTCGACCTCCGGACCGGGTTCGGGCTCCTCGACGTCGGAGGGGTCCACGTCAAACGCGTAACCCGCCTCTTCGAGAAGCTGCCGGCGCCGGGGTGATGCGCTCGCGAGAATCAAGCGGATCATCGGTCGAGCCAACCCGTAGCCTGGAACGCGTTGTTTTCTCCAGGCCCGCGATGGTAACGACACTCGCCCCTTGCCAACAAGCCGGAAAGAGTGGACTTTGGGATCAGCCGCCAACCGCCGCACCGCCGAGGATCCCGCCATGCGTCTGCGCGACTCCCTCTGGTCCGTTGCATTACTTCTCTTCGTCTCGCAAACGTTCGCCGCCCCTCCAGTCGCCAACCGCCTCGCCCGTCTCGATGCTCCTAGCGATCCATACTACGTCGGGCTCAATTTCCCCAAACTCATTACGCCGCAATGGATCGGCGAAGAGGGAGTCGAAGCGGCCGTTGTGCTGGCGATCGACGACATGCGCGACCCGGCCAAGTACGAGACCTACCTCCGTCCCATCCTCGACCGGCTCAAAGCCATCGACGGCCGCGCCGCCCTGAGCATCATGACCTGCAAGGTCGACCCGAACGACCCCCGCCTACGGGCCTGGCTGAAGGAGGGTGTGAGTCTTGAGATCCACACAATCGACCATCCGTGTCCGCTCCTCCAGAAAAGCGACTTCGCAGCCGCCGGCAAAACGTATCACGACTGCGTCGATCTCCTCTCCCAAGTACCGGACAACCTGCCAGTGGCATTCCGGATGCCCTGTTGCGACTCACTCAACACCGTGAGTCCGCGTTTCTTTGATGAGATCTTTAACAAGACTAGTCCCAAGGGACAGTTCCTTGCGATCGACTCTTCGGTGTTCCATCTCTTCACGTCAAATGACCCTGAGCTTCCACGCTCGCTGGTCCAGGACGCCGACGGACGCGAACGTTTCCGGAAGTACGTCCCCTTCCCGTCGTTCGTCAATACGATCGAGAACTACCCCTATCCCTACATGATCGGCGGTCTCTGCTGGGAGTTCCCTTGCATGGTCCCGAGCGACTGGGAAGCCCAGTACCTGCAAAAGCCAAACAATCCGAAGACACTCGAAGACATGAAGGCAGCTCTCGACGCGGTCGTGTACAAGCAAGGGGTCTTCAACCTTGTCTTTCATCCCCACGGCTGGATCAAGAACGAACAGATCGTCGAACTGATCGACCATGCGGTCTGGAAACACGGGAAGAAGGTCAAGTTCCTGAGCTTCCGCGAAGCCCACGAACGGCTACAACAAAACCTGTCACCGGGTATCCCGTTTCGGACGCGTGCGGGTACACACAATGGCGTCGAATTAGTTGACATCAATGCCGATGGATTCATCGACGTGCTCACCATTAGAAGGGAGCAAGAACCCGCCGGGCAAGCGATCTGGTCTCCCAAGGAACGACGATGGCTCAGGACCGCACTCCCAACCGGGAAAGACAACGGGAACAACACCTACGAACTCGCATATATTAATCTTTTAGAGCACCCACACCGTTTCCTCGATATCGACGGAGACGGAACGGATGAGTGGATCGTCGATCAGGCCGAGAGCTCTGTCTTCCGGCCAGACATAAAAACGCGAGTGAAGCGGCTGTTCGGACTGCCTGCGGGCGCTCGCTTGAAGGACGGCCAAGGCAGAGACGCCGGCCTCCGCTTTGTCGACCTTGACGAGGACGGGGCGCTGGATGTGATCTTCTCAAACGAGAAGGAATTCGGCGTCTACCTGTTCGAGTCGATGGAGAAAGGGTGGTCCCGGAAGGTGATCGCGGGCCCTCGCGAGGCACCCAACGCGATTCCCGTGATCTCCCGGTCGGGCACGAACAACGGCTTCTGGGTCCACTCCCGCCACCTCTGGTGGCAAAACGAGGACACGGCGAAGCTTCCCAACCTCGTCGATCGTCTCGCGTTCAACACGTTGCTGAAGGACGTCGAGCCCCGCGGCAAGACACCCGAAGCCGCGAGGCGCTCCATCCAAGTTCGTGACGGATTCAAGGTCGAGACGGTCGCGCAGGAACCACTGGTGCTCGACCCGATCGCGTTCGACTGGGATGCGGATGGACGGCTCTGGGTCGTCGAGATGGGCGACTATCCCCTGGGAACCGATGGCAAAGGGAAACACGGCGGCGTCGTCCGCATCCTTGAAGATACCGATGAGGACGGCCGCTACGACAAATCCACGACCTTCCTCGAAGGGCTCGGTTTCCCCTCCGGCCTCATGCCGTGGCGCAATGGCGTCCTGATCGCCTGCGCTCCCGACATCTTCTATGCCGAGGATCGCGACGGAGACGGCAAGGCTGACCATCGCGAAGTTCTGTTCACCGGCTTCCGCGAGGGGAATCAGCAGCATCGCCTCAACGGCTTCGAATGGGGCCTGGACGGCTGGATCTATGGCGCCAACGGCGATAGCGGCGGCAGCGTCCGCTCGCTCAAGACAGGCAAGACCGTCAACATCCAGGGCCGCGACTTCCGCTTCCGCCCCGATACCGGCGAGTTCGAGCCCGAGAGCGGCCAAACCCAATACGGCCGGCACCGCGACGATTGGGGCCACTGGTTCGGTAACAACAACCCGACCTTCGCCTGGCATTACGTCCTCGCGGACGCGGACCTGCGTAGAAACCCTTCGTTCGCATTGCCCGATACACGGAATCGCCTCGAACCGGACACGCGCGTCTACCCGATCAGCCGCACTCTTCCCCGATTCAATGATCCCAACGCGGCCAATCGCGTGACCTCGGCCAACAGCCCCACGCCTTACCGAGACGAGTTGTTCGGTCCCCATTTCGCGAACAGCCTCTTCGTCAGCGAGCCCGTCCACAACCTCGTGCACCGGATCGTTCTCGAACCCGATGGGGCCACGTTCAAGGGCCGTCGCGACGGTGACGAGACGGAGCGAGAGTTCCTCGCCTCGTCCGACAACTGGTTCCGGCCCACGATGCTCAAGACGGGACCCGACGGTGCGCTCTACGTGGCCGATATGTACCGCGCGGTGATCGAACATCCCGAGTGGATCCCCGACGACTGGGAAGCTCGTCTCGACCTCCGCGCTGGCAGCAATCAAGGCCGGATCTACCGCGTCTTTCCTGTCGACGCGAAGCCGAGGGCGATCCCCAAACTCAGCGGCAAGGACACGGCCGAACTCATCGCCGCGCTCAAGAGTCCGAACGGTTGGGAACGCGACACGGCGCAGCGTCTCCTGATCGATCGCCATGATCCCGAGGGCGTGAAAGGGCTCGTCGAACTCACGAAGTCGGCTGCGTCACCCAAGACGCGTTTGCAGGCCCTGTGGACCCTGGCCGGCCTTGACGCGTTGGACGAAACCACGGCAAAGACCGCGCTCGCCGATCCGCATCCGCAGGTGCGCCGCAATGCGCTCCAAGCGTCGAGGCCGCTCCTGGCCAAGCCGGCCACGCTGGCTGACGTCATCATCCCAATGGCCGACGACTCCGACCCCGAGGTCCGATTCCAGGTCGCGTTGAGTCTGGGCGACGTGAAGGATCCGCGAGCGGGCCGGGCGCTCGCCCGGCTCATCCTGCGAACGCCGGACGACGCGTGGATGCGAGCCGCGGTTCTCACCTCGGCGCCAGGCCACTCGGGCGCACTGCTCGCCGGCTTGTTCGGGGAGGCGAAGAGCGGGCCGCCCCCCTCGGCGGTGGTGGAATGGCTCTTTGCGCTCGTCGGCCGGCAAGGCGGCCAGGCGGATTTGAAGGAGTTGACGCACATTCTCGAAACGCCCGCAGGGCAGGGGGGGCGTTACGCCCCCTGGCAGTTCTCGGCCCTGGCGGGCCTGCTCGACACCCTGGACCGTTCGGGCAAAGCGCGCGAAATTCGGCCTGCGCTCGATCGAATCGACGGCATTTGGTCCGCTGCGCGGCACGCCGCCGAAGACGACAAAGCGGCCGACGACCTGCGAACCTCGGCCATCCGCCTGCTCGGGCGCACACACTCGAACGTTGACGAGGATCGCACGCGGCTCGAGAAGCTTCTCAATCCCAAGCTTTCCATCGACCTTCAACGTGCCGCCATCTCTTCGCTGGGCCGTATCCCCGACCGCAAGACCGCGGAGGTCCTGATCGCGGGCTGGAAGGGCTATTCGCCTGCCCTGCGGGAATCGATCCTCGATTCGCTCCTGAGCCGCGACGTTTCGACCGCTGCATTGCTCTCGTCGCTCGAAGACAAGTGCACCCCTCTCTCTGACATCGGCCCCGCGCACCGCCGACGGCTGCTGGGACAACGCGACAAGACGCTCCGCGAACGTGCCGAAGCGCTCTTCACCCAGAGTTCGGGATCGCGCCAATCTGTCGTCGACGCGTTCCGCCCCGCGCTCGCGTTGAAAGGCGACGCGACCGCCGGAGCGGCCGTCTTCAAGAGAGCGTGTGCCACGTGTCACCGGCTCAAGAACGAAGGCACCGAGGTTGGACCGGATCTCGCGACGCTTTCGGACAAGTCGCCCGAATCGCTCCTCGTCGCCATTCTCGACCCCAACCGGGCGTTCGAGGCAAAGTTCGCCCTCTTCAACGTCGCCCTCAAGGACGGACGCGTGCTCGCGGGCATGATCGCGAACGAGACATCCGTGTCCCTGACCCTACGCCGGCAGGAGGGCAAGGAAGACGTCCTGCTCCGCGCCGATATCGACGAGCTCGCGGCCTCGGGTCAGTCGCTGATGCCCGAAGGGCTCGAGAAAGACCTCAAGCCCCAGGAGCTTGCCGACCTGATCGCATTCCTCGGATCGACCGGACCGCCTCCCAAGCAGGTCGAAGGGAACCATCCGGAGCGTGTGCGGCCGGGGGTTGACGGCACGATCGTACTCGCAGCCCAGACTGCCGAGATCTACGGCAACAGCCTGATTTTCGAATCGAAATACAAGAACCTCGGCTACTGGCAGTCGTCCAACGACCGCGCCGCCTGGCAATTTGAAGTCACGCACGCAGGCCGTTACGACGTCTGGCTCGAGTGGGCCTGCGAAAACGGCACGGCCGGACAGAAACTGATGTTCGAGGTTGCCGGACAGCAAATCGAGCTGAAAGTGGCCGGCACGAAGGACTGGGACACGTATCGTTCGGCCAAGATCGGAACCGTCACACTCTCCCAGGGCCCAAATCGTCTTGGGGCACACCCGGAAGCAACGCTCCGTGGACCCCTGATCGACCTGCGCTCCGTGACGCTCAAACCGATCGCAACGCCGAATGCCACGGTCGCACCTTGTTGTGAAACGCCGTGAATCTTATTGCGGCCACGGATGGAACACGGATGAAACACGAATTTAAGATTTAAGTGATTTCTTATCCGTGTTTCATCCGTGTTTCATCCGTGGCCTAAACCTCTTCGGACTGGAGACTCGGGACCCATGGTCTTTCGCCACCCACTCGACGTGACCCCCGTTGGGGCATCGCTTCACTACTTGCCGATCACGATGCGAATGCCTCTCAAGTTTGGGCCCGAGACCACGACGGAAGTGACGTGCGCTCGGGTGCGTCTCACCGTCGCGGATTCCCAGGGAAAGACGGCCGACGGATGGGGCGAAACGCCGTTGAGCGTCCAGTGGGTCTGGCCGAGCAACCTGTCGTACCAGGCGCGGCTAGCGGTGATGCAGCGGTTCTGCGTCCGTCTTGTCGAATCGTGGGCGCGTTTCGAGATCGCGGGGCATCCGATGGAGGTGGGGCACGCGTTCTCAATCCGGGAGCTGCAGAAAGTTCATGAACAGTTCAACAAAGAGCACAATGATGTGGACGAGCCCATGCCGTGGCTGGCGGCGCTCGTGTGCAACTCCGCGTTCGACATCGCGCTGCACGATGCGTATGGCGTCCTCCACGGCGTTCCTACGTATGAGACTTACAATGCGCGGTACATGAGTTCCGATCTTTCCCATTACGTCACGCCAGCAGAGGGTTCGGCGGTCGATTTTCAAGGGAAGTATCCCGAGGACTTTTTCGTCCGACCGCGCCCGGACTCATTGCCGGCGTGGCACCTCGTCGGCGGGAAGGATCCGATCGATGAGTCCGAGCTGACGGGCAATGAGCCGAAGGACGGCTACCCCGTCCTGCTGCGTGACTGGATCCGCAAGAACGGCCTCAAGTGCTTGAAGGTCAAACTCCGGGGCGATGATCCGGTCTGGGACTACGATCGCCTCGTCAAGGTCGGGCTACTCGCGGTCGAGGAGGGGGTGGTCTGGCTGACGACCGACTTCAACTGCACCGTGCAAGATCCCTCGTACGTCAACACGATCCTGGACCGCCTCGTCGAGGAGTACCCGCGGCTCTACGGGATGATCCTCTACGTCGAGCAACCGTTTCCCTACGACCTGGAAGCGCACCCGATCGACGTCCACAGCGTCTCGGCGCGCAAGCCGTTGTTCATGGACGAAAGCGCGCACGACTGGCACCTCGTCAAGCTTGGCCGCAGCCTGGGCTGGACGGGCGTCGCCCTCAAGACGTGCAAGACACAAACCGGCGCCTTGCTCAGCCTCTGCTGGGCCAGGGCCCACGGGATGACGTTGATGGTCCAGGACCTCACCAACCCGATGCTCGCGCAGGTCACGCACGTCCTGCTGGCCGCGCATGCGGGCACGATCATGGGCGTGGAATCGAACTGCATGCAGTTCTACCCCGACGCATCACTTGCCGAGGCGGCCGTTCATCCCGGACTGTACCAGCGCCGGCTGGGTCGACTCGATCTCTCGACGATTCAAGGGCCGGGATTCGGATATCGGCTCGACGAGATGAAGCGCGACCTGCCTGCCGCGGCCTCCGAGGCGAAGCGTTGAGCCCAGCACGCCTATCGGACTCTGCGAGTGCCGATGGTGACCGTCGTGAACCCAAAAACCTGACCACGTGTCGTCCCTGTCAATCCCCCCGGGTTGCTCTTGGCGACCGCGCTATAATCCCGCATCATGACCGCCGCTGCGCGGTCGGCGGTTTCACGGTCAGGAATCATTGAATGGACGGACTCGACGAAGTCGGCGAAAAGACAAGTGCGCTCGCGGGGCGGAGGCTGGTGACGACCGCCCTGCTGCTCGCGATGATGGTCACTGCCCTGGAGCAAACGGTCGTCTCAACAGCGATGCCGACGATCATCTCGCAGCTCAAGGGCCTGAAGATCTACCCCTGGGTCTTCTCCGCATACCTCCTCGCCGCCACGGTCACCACCCCGATCTACGGCAAACTGGCCGACATTTTCGGCCGCAAGCGTGTGCTGCTCTTTGGCTTGGGCCTCTTTGCCCTGGGGTCGATGATGTCAGGCCTGGCGCAAAGCATGGAGCAGTTGATCGCGATGCGGACGCTTCAGGGCCTCGGGGCCGGCGCCGTCGGGCCGATTATCATCACGATGATCGGCGACCTCTTCACACTCGAGGAGCGCGCTCGGGTCCAGGGGCTCTTCAGCGCCGTTTGGGGTGGGTCGAGCCTTATTGGTCCCGCCGTCGGGGGCGTTCTGACCGACCAGCTCTCCTGGCGCTGGGTGTTCTTTGTGACGGTCCCCTTCGCCTTGATCGCAAGCTGGTTACTGGTGAGGCATGTTCACGAAGACCTCAAAGAA
>DAIDJG010000335.1 GCA_027451445.1 Singulisphaera sp. | reverse complement strand
GCAACTGGTCACAACGGCCTTGATTCTGTCGTCGAACACCGCCGTGTAGACTGAGTTGTGTCCGCCCAGTGAATGGCCGACAGCCCCGAACGCTCCTGGCTTCACGAACGGGAGCGACTCCAGCAGGTCGAGCCCCCGCATATTGTCCCAAACCGCCTTCAGCGTGCCGCTCTCCCAGCCCAACTTCGTGAGGTCGGGCTGATACTTCGCCAGCAGGGGATAATTGGGCGCCAATGTGACGTATCCGCGCTCGGCCAGTTCGCTGGCGTACGAGCGGTTCGGCCGGGTCCCCAGCCCCACCACCGTACCATGTCCGACGACATTATCCGTGCCGTGCAAGCAGAGCACCGCAGGGGCTCGCTTACCCTCGTCGCTGAGCACCGCTTTCGGAATCAGCAAATACGCTGGCACGCGTCCGCCAGGCTCCGAAGCATAGGTGACCAACCTGCGCACATAGCTGCCACAGTTCACCTCCTCTTCGATCTTCATCTCGAGCGGACAGCGTTTTTCGTTCCCCGGTAGCCGTCCCATGACGATCTGCATCCCCTCCACGATCTCGCGCCGGCGTTTCAGCCAATCGTCGGTCGAGAGTACGGGATGCGGTGCGTTGTCTTCACCGCGAAACACGAGCAAGTTGTCCCTCGGCAGCCGAGGGGATGGCGAGGGAGCAGGATCGTCTGCCCAGGCCGATGTGAAACACGCATTCGTTGCCAACACGGCCAGGCTCAAACAGGCCACGAATGCTCTCGCCTGCCCACTCAACGAACGATCGCAAAGTCGCATCGTCATCGTCCTCACGCGCGTCGCAAGCTCCAACGCCAATAAGCCAAGGCGGCCGGACTCAGCATGGCGAAGAGCGCGAGCGTTGCCTGCTCCGGAACATTGATAAGCAACGCGAGCAATACCAAGAAACCTTGCGGCGCCCCAACGCCGGCGCCGACCAGACGGATCAATGTGAGGGATTGCAGATTCGGGTTGTGCAAGCTGAGATTGAGAACCCCATCACCGGCAAAACCACTGAAGCCGGCCGCATTATTGACGAGGTTCGCGCGCACGGTCAATGCGTCACCGTTGAGATGTCCAGGCCACAAGATCACGGCCCGTGCCGGATCACTATCGACGAATTCTACCCACTTGCTCCGGAGATCCATCGGCCTCTGACGCAAGGAAAAGAGTTCGGCCACGGATGAAACACGGACCTAAGACTCAAAGCATTTCTGATCCGTGTTTCATCCGTGACTCAACAGACTCACACATCAAGGCTCTAGCGAGCCTTGACCCGACCTTTGATCCAATCGCCGATCACCTTCAACGCCGCCGGGGCAAACGTCTCTTCGAGCTCGGCATATTCCTTCGTCGAGCCGGTCTTGCACGTCTGGAACAGGTGATTGAGCTCGGGCAGTTCCTTGACCGTCGCTTGCGTGTTCCCCCCCTGCTCCAGCGCCTTCTTGATCTCGGGCAAGTTTTCCCTGGGCGGAACTTGCAGGTCCTTCTCACCGATCAACGCAAGGACGGGGCAACGGACCTTGGCCAGAGTCGGACGCGGGTCGTAGCGCAGGAAATGGCGGTACCAGCGCGTTTGCATGGTCTTGAGCTGCGGTTCGAGCGTCCCTTTGAGACCGCCCGCATCCTTGGCGTCCGCGTCCAGCACTCGGTCTCCCAGTTCCTTGACGAGCGCGCGCATTTTCTCCAGAGCGACGTCGTCGTCTTCATCGGATTTGGCGATGTCGAGGATGCGCCTCTGGACCGTCAATCGCAACTCCATGTCGCTGTCCGGCAGACCGAGAACTCGCGATAGCCGCTCCACCTGGAGCATGATGATTTCGTCGCCGGGCAGCCCGGTGCCCGCCAGAAGGACGATGAACGCAATGTCGTTCGACCGCGAAGCGACGATCGGCGCAATGAGGCCCCCTTCGCTATGTCCGATGAGGCCGATCTTCGCCCGATCGATCTCGGGCCTCGAACGCAAGAACGTCACGCCCGAGGAAACGTCGCCCGCGAAGTCCTCGCTCGTCGCGTTCGCCAGGCTGCCGGAGGAGCCGCCGACTCCTCGGTCATCCACCCGCAGCACGGCGACTCCCCGTCGCGTCAGGGAATCGGCCAGGACCAGAAACGGCTTGTGCTGAAACAGCGTCTCGTCGCGGTCCTGCGTTCCTGACCCGCTGATCAAGACGACGGCGGGGAACGGCCCACCGCCTTCCGGCTCCGTAAGCGTCCCGGCCAGCATCACGCTGGCGTCCTCGTTACGGTACGTCACCGTTTCGACTTTGTAGGGAAACGGCGGCTTAGGAGTTT
Organism: Singulisphaera sp.; assembly: GCA_027451445.1. Taxonomy (GTDB): domain Bacteria; phylum Planctomycetota; class Planctomycetia; order Isosphaerales; family Isosphaeraceae; genus DAIDJG01. The sequence goes on along the minus strand of DAIDJG010000335.1, from coordinate 2,605 downwards.
GCGGACGGCGGACTTCCGTCGGTTTGTCCACCTTCTTGAAGTTCAACGGCAAGCGCACCCCGCGCTGGCTCCACGTGCCGGTGATCTCGGTTCCCTCGGCATTCAGCTTCCCTTCATACTTCGCAGCCGAGATCTTCAACTCAAACGTGAAGTTCTCCTTGTCGAGCGTCAAGGGATCGAGCTTCAGCCCCTTGAACCCTTCGTCCGGGCTGTCGAGCCGCCCGACCCAAGTGCCAGCATCGGTTTTTCCGACGAAGACCACAAAGCGGTACGATAGGCCCGCGTGCAAGGAAAGCTTGCCTTCCCACACCAGTTCCTTCCCTTCAATCTTCGGTTCGGGCGTTGGCTTGTCTTTTTTCGCCAGGGTCAGCGGAAACGACATACCCCGTTGCGTAAAGGTCCCGGCCGCCTCCGTTCGATCGGCGTTCAGTGTCCCCTCGAACTTCGCGACCAAAGCCTTCATCTCAAAGACAAGCTTTTCGCTGTCGAGCACGGTCGAGTCCACCTTCAATCCCGCGGCCCCCTGATCGGGACTATCCACCGTGGCCACGAATCCCCCCCCATTCGCCTCCCTTACGTGGAAGACGAGGCGCAGATCGATGCCGGGCTGGACTTTTAGTGTCCCTTCCCAGACGTGTTCTTTGCGTGGTGGTTCGTCCGCCTTTCCAACTTCGCCGCATGAAAATAGGCAGAACAGAGTGAGCGCAGAGACGCTCGCCATTGACCTCATCGCTGAACTCCTGTGCCCGCACCGGAAACCATCCCGCGTTGATCCGCGTAGGGTAGTTCGTCGACGGTGGGGCAAAATTGGCGACGGAGGCGTAGGTGGGTTGCGATCCGTGAGACCACTCGAACTTTGACCAAGGTCGAGTGGTTCTCGCAGTGACGTTCCCAACACATTGAGCCAGCAGCCATGCTTCGCGATCGGATTGCGAACTCCGGACACGACAAGGCCCCAAACGTCATCGCCTGCGAACGTGAGTGGCGCAGAGGGACGAGGCGTCGAGTGCGGTAGACGCGTCAACGTGAATCGCTGCGCGGACCTTTCATCACCGAAAGCGAATCGTTTCGGGTTGTGCTGTGTGCCTGGCAGTTACTTCGATGCGGCAGCTTTCTCCACCGCCTTGACGTCGAAATCCTGCGGGCCTCCACTGGGACCAACCTCACGGTCGAATTCGCTTTCGATCTTTTCGGAGTCTTTCTTCTTTGCTCCTTTTGCAGCCTCGGGGCCTGCAACGGTAAGGTTGGCCATGAACGGATCGTCCTTGTGCGCTTCCGCCGCGGCACCTCCCGCGCCTGGCGAGGAAGGAGCTTTGGTGATCGAAACCTTATACTTGCCGGGCACGACTCCGGAACGCCCCCCGGTGTTCGCCTTGTAATTACCTTGCGGGCCCGTCATGTCTTCCGCGGGCCGGCCCTCTTTGTTCGAGGCGTCGGGAGTAAACCGAACCAACGCGCCCTCGAGCGGTTTGCCGTTGAGCGTCACGTTACCCGTAACCGGCACCAGCGCCGGTCCCGTATCCCCACCACAACCAACCACGCAGAAGGCCAGGAATCCCGCGGGAATCAGAATCCTCATCGACACGTATCCTGAACGCTAGAGAAAGAAAGCAGCCACCGGCGCCCCAGGCGCCGGTGGTGCACAGAAAATTCGCCAAGAGACCGCGCTCAGAACGAATCCGCGCTGACGATCTCCCCCAACTTGTACGTTTGGATCGCTGCCCAGGTACCGGGAAAGATCGAGTTCTTGATGAACCGAACACTGCCGTCAGCAAAGAGCATATTCAGGCCGCCCGGATGGCTGCTTCCCATGGCCCAGGCGTACTGCAGTTTATTGGGATTCGATGACGTCTGCGACGGGACCAGTGCAGGCGCGTTCGGGAGCGTAAAGCCGTACGAGGCCGACCAGTACGAGGGATAGACCATCCCATGGGACGACGTCCACAAGCCTTGACCCCAGTAGCCGCCGTAGGCCGTGCTCAACTTATCCTGTCTCGATTCGCCCATAAATGTGGTGTTGCTCGTACCGTCCTTGATTTCTGCGATTTTCGTTGAGTAGTCGGTCCCCGAGAAGATCGCGGCATCCCGCGGCCTCCCGGCCGCCGCGAAGTAGGTCCCGTTGTAAGTCTCGTAGTACTGAGCAGCACAAAAGAGATAGTTGGTGCGTGACGCACTCAAGCCTGGGTACGGAGCTGAACCGGCGTTGGTGTAGGGAGGCACCGGGGGATCGGAGGGACAGACGAAGATCGAGATAGACGCTTGCGTGACCGTGGTATTCGCGAGGTAGCTCGTAGTCCCGCCGACCGGAGTGAGGTTCACGCCAGAATTGGTCGCTGGACTCGAGGGAACCTGGAAGTTGTAAGCGTTTAGCATCGCCACCTGCTCCAAGTATCCCAGCAGAAGCACATGCCCTGTCGTATTCAGGACATAGCCTTTTGCCGACGCCGAGCCATCATTGTAGTAGGGCGCACTCAGCGTCCCCGCGGAATAAATCTTTGCCGGGGGAAACGCACCGTTTGCGCTTTCATAGTTATGCAGCGCGAGCCCGAGCTGCTTCATGTTGTTGACGCACTGGGACCGGCGAGCGGCCTCGCGCGCCGCCTGA
>DAIDJG010000334.1 GCA_027451445.1 Singulisphaera sp. | reverse complement strand
TGGAAGCGCTTGGAGAGACCCACGTTTGTATCACGAGGTTAGAGCGGTTTTCGTGTGCGTTGCGCACACTCGGGAGTGCGAGGCTCCGTCCGAGCCAGCCTTGATCCATTGGCGAGTCTTCGAGCCGATGGATCATCGCGTGTCGTCCAGGGGACCGCGTCAGCACACGCGGTGTTCGGAGGACTCGAAGACTCGTCCCCCGAACAAGGCTGGCTCGGACGGGGCCTCGCCCTCCCAAATATATGCTGCTACCAAACATAAAATGATCTCGAAAGTGTTGGGTATGCGCAACGCGCGCGAGAACCGCTCGAATGGAATTCCCTCGTTTGCACGCAGAACGTGGGAACGAGGGAATTTTGCAACCTTCGATACCAGGGCCCGCCGAGTATCCCGGTCACGCCGGCTTGCGGACCGGGAGCGGGTATTCGAGGATTTCCATCAGCAGATCCAGCTTCGACGGGCGAGCCAGCATCGGCACCAGGTTTGGCAGCGAGTAGTAGTCGCCCGTAAACTGAAACGCATCGGTAACGATTCCCGCCTTGTGGCACTGATCTTCAAGCTGAGTCCCAGCGCGTGGCGTGCGGACGAAGCAGACGTTCGGGTCGGCCTTGAGCTCCTCGCGGTACTTCTTCAAGGTCTCGACGAACAGGGGAGCAGTGTTCTCCTCTTCGTCGGTAACCATGATGATCTGCTCGACGTACTGCTTCTTCCGCCGCAGCATCTCGACCGCCACTCCGCACGACGTCGACCCGCCCGCCGAGATTCCGTGCAGCGCCTGCTCCCACGAGGAGAGGTCGGCGCCCCTGGGCTCGATTGGATAGGCCAACGTGTCGAACGCGTAGACGTAGAGTGCCTGAGCGCTCACCGCCGAGATCAGGGCGCCGATCCGCTTTCCCAGATCGATCGCCAGGTTCATCGACGACGACTTGTCGATCAACAGCGCGGTCGGACGCTCGATCCGGCCCTTTGCCTTGACCTGCGCATCGGCAACTTCCGCCAGCGTGCGCCGAACGTCCTCGGAGAGGTCCGCCGCCTTCACGGCTTCCTCCGCCTTGAACGCGCTGACGCGCGCACTGGTCTTGGCCGTCTCCAGCTTCGACTCGATCAGGGCCTTGAGGTCCGGGTTGTCGAACGCCCCCCTGCGCCGCAAGGCGCCGAGGTTGTTGATCAACTCCTGCGGGCTCATCCGCTCGATCAGGGCGAGAAGCACGGTTGGCGTCATCTGCTTGACGACCGTCATCGCGACCCGGTACGGGATCGCGTGCTGGACGATCGCGGCAGCCTGCTCGACGGGGGTCGCCGCCTTGGCCAGCTCCTTCAGAGCGAACACCCGGCTGTCCTCCGGAGGGTTCTCCTCGAAGAGGATCTTTTGGGCCCGCTCATTCGGGGCGACGTGCAGCAACGCGTACATCCGCTTGAGGGCCTTGCGCGCGATGAGCGCCGTGCTGTCGAACCACTCCGGGTCTGCCTCTCGCTCGTGCAGATAACGCACGATTTCCGTGCGAAGTGCACGGGGAGGGTTCCGGAACAGTCCGAACTCCTCGACCACGGTCGTCATCGTCGGAGCGGTCTTGACGCCCTTGACAGCCTTACCCTTCTTCGGGGCAGGTGCCTCGGCGCGGACCTTCCGCGTCGCCTTCCGGCCGTGGATGAAGTCGAGCACGCGCACCACCTGGTACGGCGGCAAGCTGCGCAGCAAGGCCAGGCCGGCGTCGCGGTGTCCCTCGAAGGCGCTCAGCACCAGCGCGATGATGAACATCTCCTTGTGGTCGCGCACGTCGCCGTGGTCGTTGTACCAGGCTGCCAGCCGCACGTAGAACCGCGGGTCCTGCTCGACCATCGCGCGGTGCACCGGCCAGATCTGCTCCAACTTCCGGTGCGGCGTCGTGAGCAGCGTGTTCAAAATCTCCAGTCGAAGGTCCTGCTCTCGTGCTGCCATGACGTCGCCCTCCTTTCGTAATAAACCCGCGCGAGTCGCCTGAGCCGGCTTTCATCACTACCAGCGCGTCTACCATTGCGCCACGGGTTTGACCCCGGGGGGAATCGAATCCCCACCCTCTCGCGAGGACTGGTTCCAAAGTGTTTGTAAGCTCAAAGCGGTTGGGCGCGGGCTTGGACGCCCTATGTGGAAACCTGTCGCTACACCCACCGGAAGCGGGGGAACCTCTTAACTTCCCCCCTTGGGAAGGGGGGGTTAGGGGCAATACCGTTCAAATAGCCGTAAACCTTGCGAACACAGGAACATAAATACTCCCTCCCCCCTTGTGGGGGAGGGTTGGGGTGGGATGGTGAAACGACCGTGTTTTTTTTACGTTTTTGGGCTTTGCACAATCGCGGTTTTTTGGTGCGCTCTGTCGGTCGTTCAATCGGAAGGAGTCCTTTCAGGAGCT
>DAIDJG010000333.1 GCA_027451445.1 Singulisphaera sp. | reverse complement strand
CTTGCACTTATGATCCGACAGGCGATGATCGCTCCAAAATGGCTGTTTTTCAGCCAACATAGCCTTGTTCGTTCCCCAGCAAGCTCAGCCATTCGCGGTGTGCTTTTTGGCCACCGGGTAAAAAGTGTCGGGTGGCCAGCCTTCCCAAGGGAGGGAGTTATATGTGTTCCGCTCCGATATGAAAGTGGGGCCATGAAGCGCCGCGATCGCGTATGCCGTCAAGTCCGCGTGCGAGGTAGGCTCACGACGAAACGGGTTCCTTCCCCAACGACCGACTCAACGTCGATCCGGCCGCCGTGTGCCTTAACGATTCCGTAGGTGATACTCAGGCCGAGGCCGGTTCCCTGACCTTGAGGCTTGGTGGTGAAGAAGGGATCGAAAATCTTGTCCAGAACCTCAGGAGCGATGCCCGATCCGGTGTCGGCAATTTCGATCTCCACGTTTTCGCCGACGGCGCGCGACGCGATCGTGATGCGATCACCGCGGCTGCACGCGTCGATCGCGTTGGCGACCAGGTTCAGGACGACCTGGTTGAGCTTTGCGGGGAAACATGTGACTGGCGGCAAGGGGGCGAGGTCGAGCTCGAGGCGGATCTCGCGCTCGTCGGCCCGGCCTCGGACGAGGGCGGCGGTGGAGCGGATGCCTTCGTTCAGGTCGGCTTCTTTCAGCGCACTCTCGTCGAGACGCGCGAAGTCGCGGAGGTTGGATACGGTTTGCTGGATGCGTTTCAGTCCGCTGATGGTTCGCACCATCAGCTCGTCGAGGTTGGCGAGCGTATAGGGCAGGTCCATCGCGTCGGCTCGCGCGCGGATCCGTTGGAGCAGCTCGGGCTGAAGCGCTGCGAGCGCGGGATCACCCTTCTGGTAGTCGCGCAGGATCTCCTGGAGCGCGCCGGCGTCGCGCTGCAAGACGGCGAGGTTGTTGCTCACGAAGGCGAGAGGATTGTTGATCTCGTGGGCCACTCCCGCGACCATTCGGCCCAGGGCGGAGAGCTTCTCAGCCTGCACGAGCTGAGTCTCGGCCTTCTTTAGCTCTTCATGCGCCCGGCGCTCGGAGTCGGCGAGCCGTTGCAGCTCGCGGTTCCGCTCTTCGAGCTGACGATTGGCCTGCCGCAGTGCCGTGGTGCTTTCCTGGTATTGCTCGTTGAGATGGACGACGTCCTCGAAGGCGGAGACGAGGTTATCGACCAACTGCGCGTGGTGGACCGTCAGCGCGAACTCCTGATCGAAGAACCGGACACTGCGCGTCTCCGCTGCGGGCGATTCCGCGTTCAAGACTCCGCGTGCGAGCACGCGGCGCACGGCGCAGACGATTTCTTCCGGACTGCGCTGCTTGGTAATGAACCCGTCGGCGCCCGCCTGGAGTCCTCGCAACACGTTCAACGGGTCGGCTTCGCTCGTGCAGACCACGATCGGGATCGTAAGGAGCTTCGCATCGTTTTTCAAATGTTGACAGAGGTCGAAGCCGCTATCGCCCGGGAGGTGCAGATCGCTCAAAACGAGGTCGAAGCACTCCGCGCGCAGTCGCGACAATCCGCGTTCGGCATCGCCGGCGGTTTCGACGACGAACCCGGCCTCCTCGAGAATCGAGGCGAGCTTCTGGGCCTGCGTCGGACTGTCCTCGATGACCAAGAGACGCGCCATCCTCGACTCCTCGCGGTGTCCTCAGACCAACGTTAGCAGGTAGGCCGCCATTGCATCGAGCGACAATACGGCCTGAGGCAGTCCCTCGGCAACCGCAGCACCCGGCATGCCGAAGACGACGGAAGTCGGCTCGTCCTGGGCGATGATCCGTCCACCCGCCTGTTGAATCGCACGGAGTCCAATCACGCCGTCGTCGCCCATGCCGGTGAGAATGACGGCCACGGCGCTTTTGCCGAATACGCGGGCGACGGACTCGAACAATACGGTTCCCGAGGGTCGGAAGCCACCGATCTTCGGTGTGTCCAGGAGCGCGATCGAACCTTTCCCCTGGACGGCGAGGTGCCGGTCGTCCGGTGCGATGTAAACCGTTCGGGGCGCGGCGATTTCTCCCTGCTGGGCGACTTTGACCTTGAGATGACACACCGTGTCGAGCCAGGACGCGAGGCCGATCGTGAAGCCCGACGTGATATGCTGCACCACCAGGACGGGCACGGGAAAGTCGGCCGGCAATTCGCCGAGCACGTGCTGGAGGGCGGCTGGTCCGCCGGTCGAGGCCGCGATGGCCACCACGCGCCCCTTTGCGTCGTTCACGCTGGTGGCTGTGGTCGTTGCGCGCGAAGGGCCGTCGGTTGCCCTCCAGTGGCGGACGACCTTCACCCGCGCCATGGCTTTGACCGTCTCGACCAGCCGTTTCGACTCGGCGGCGAAATGTGGAGACGAGACGCCCACGGGTTTGACCAGCACCTCGAGCGCGCCGACGCGAAGGGTCTCCATCGTGTCGCGCACCTCGCGGGCAATGTGGCTCCCGGTCACGATCACGATTGGTGTCGGGGCCGTGATCATGATCTCCTTGGTCGCCGCAAGCCCGTCGAGCCGGGGCATGTGGATGTCCATGGTGACCAGGTCGGGCCGCAAGGCCTGCGTCATGGCCACGGCTTCGACGCCGTCCCTCGCCTCGCCCACCACCGTGATTTCGGGGTCGGACTGCAAGATCCGGACGATCAGCTCGCGCGCAGTCGGAGAATCTTCCGCCACTACGACACGTATCACAAGAACTCCTGCCTATATGCTATCCTATATGATAATTGGTTGTGAAAGAATTCGCACTGAATGCCTTTTCAAAGCAGCAACGCCACAGTTTCGAGAAGATCCTTCTGGTCAAATTCACCCTTGACGATATACGCGTCCGCACCGACTTCGATTCCGCGCGCCTTGTCACGATCGTTACCGCGCGAGGTGAAGAGAATGATGGGTAGTTCTGCGAACCGCGGCATGCGGCGCACGGTTTCCGCGAGCTCGAAGCCATCCATGATGGGCATTTCGATGTCCGAGATCAGCAAGTCGGCCCCGTGTTCCTGGAGCATGCGCCAGCCGGCAGCACCGTCGACGGCGACGAGCACTTCGTAACCCGCGGATTCCAGGATGCTCTTTTCCAGCGTTCGGGTCGTCACGGAATCGTCAACGATCAAAAGTCGCTTGCGCACCGGTTCCTGCCGGTGCGCCGTACGGATGGCCCCCAGACCCGTGGCGGATCGAAGCAGGCTACCGGCATTCAGGACCAGGGCGACCTTGCCATCCGGCAGGATCGTGGCACCGGAAAAGTGACGCGCGCGTCGGATCCGGTTGCCCAGGCTCTTGATGATGATTTCCTGCTCGGCGACCAATTCGTCCACGACCAGGGCAACCCGACGCTCGCCCGCAGCGAGGATGAGGCATGGCACCTTCGTACCGATTTGCAATGGCTCGCCGGCCGGCAGCCCCAGCACTTCCGCCAGCCGGGCTACCGGCACCGGAGGTCCTCCGCGGGCTAACACCGCCTGTCCTTCCACCGAGCGCAGCTCGGCCGGATCCAGCCGGGCGAGCGTTTGGATATTGGCACTCGCCAGAGCGAAAATCTGCCCACTAGCCTTGAGAAGGATAGCTCGCAAAGACGTCAGCGTCAGCGGTACGGAAAGAATGAAGCGCGTCCCTCTCCCGCGCGTTGTCGACACGGCGACCGTGCCGTGCAGGGCCTCGATGCGGCTCTTCACAACGTCCAGGCCGACACCGCGACCCGACACGTTGGTGAGCAGCCGCGCGGTGGAGAATCCGGGCAGGAAGATCAGGTCTGCGAGGTCCCGGTCGTCGGCCGGCTCGTGTAGCCCACGCTCTCGGGCTTTCTGGCGGACCGCTTCGTAATCAATACCGCCGCCGTCGTCCGCAATGACGACCTCGACCTGGGCTCCCCGCAGCGCCGCGGATACCACAATGTACGCCCGCTCGGTCTTCCCGGCGGCGCTACGCTGGTCGGCCGGCTCGATTCCGTGGTCAACGGCATTGCGTACGAGGTGCATCAAGGGGTCCTTCAAGCCCTCCAGCACCGACCGGTCGAGCTCAACGTCTCCCCCTTCGATGATCAACTCCACGGCTTTGCCCGATTCCAGGGCCACGTCGCGCGCGACACGATCGAGCCCCTGGCACGCCTCGGCGAAGGGGAGCATGCGGACCCGCCGGACTTCGTCTTCCAGCGTGCCCGCCGCGCGTGCGAGCTGGCGGTGATCGCCGGCCATGCGCACCGCCAGGCGGTCGAGCCCTTCCTTCAGGTCGCTCAGGCGGGAACCCATCCGGGAAAGTGAATCGACCGTTCGGTGAGGCAGGGGCCGAACGCCGTCGCCGGGCCCTGATCGGACAAGTTGCTGGCGCAACGGCCGCGCGGCGATCCGCCACTCTGCGTCCCAACTCGTGACCAAGTCGCGAAGCTCCGCCAGCCCGCTCGCGCATGCCTCGACGCGACGACGAGCGACAAGCAGCTCGCCGTTGCCCTTCAACAGGGCGTCGAGCTTCTCGGCAGGGACTCGGACAAACGCGGTGCCTCGTGCGTTTTTCTCGATTTCGGAATAGATCCGAGGACTGGGAATAGTCGCCGTCGTCTCGATAGGCTGCGGAGTCGAAGCCTCGGCACGACGCTCGGTCGCTTGCGTCACGGTGGGCGGCGGGAGGTCGGCCTCGCGTGAGTTCGCTTCCTCCGGGAGCCGGTTCAAGACACCGTCCAATGCCGTGAGCAGGCCCGACAGTGGGGAATCGCTCAAGTCCTGCTGTTCACGCAGGCGCATCCCCGATTCCTCGATCGCGTCGACCGTCTTGAAAAGCAGTGCAAATAGGGCCGGGTCGAGGGCGATCCGATCATCTCGTACAGCGCTGAGGATCCCTTCGAGGCGATGACAGGCCTCTTCGATCACGTCAACGTTCACCGCCCTCGCCGCGCCTTTCAAGCTATGGGCGGCCCGGAACAGGTCCTTGAATCGCTCCGCCGTGCCTTCGCTCCCCGGCTCGCGTTCAAGCGCCAGCAAATCTTTATTGATAGACTGTACGTGGTCGCCCAATTCACCAAGGAAAGTGGCCATCAAGCGTTCGAGGAGCTTGGCGCGATCCATGAAATTGCTCACCTAAATCCAATGTAGTACCGATCGCATATCGTTCCTTCGCTCCACCAGGGCCTCCCTCTCTACGATTCGCCGGCTCGGTCTTGACGTCGTGGCGCGTGTCTCAGGCTACCGAGCACGCCGTCAAATCAAACGTTAAAGCAGTAAAGACACCGATGAAATGGTCTCATTTATTCTAAGGCCTTTGCTACTCCGAGACAAGTTCGGAAAGTTGGGTTCCCAGTACGTTCAGACTCTGCGCGGATTGCTCGACCTGCTGGGTAGCGACCAGGTTTTGGCGTGCGACCTGATCGAGGTTCTTCATCGCCTGGCTGATCTGTGTCATGCCGGTCGCTTGCTGGCCGGCGGATGCGACAATCTGGGCCGACGCTTGAGAGGCGTCGGTAAGGGTCTCGGTCAGCGAGCCGATCGTCCGCGAGGACAGGTCGGCGGCCTTGATCGCGCCGGCGACTCCCTTCGTCACCTCTTCGGTGGAGAGCACGGCCGTTTGCGTACCGCGCTGGATTTCACCGAGAATTTGCCGGACCTGGACCGTCGCTTTTTTTGATTGTTCGGCGAGCGCTTTTACTTCGGTCGCGACCACGCCGAACCCCTTGCCGTGCTCGCCGGCGCGTGATGCCTCGATCGCCGCGTTCAATGCGAGAATGTTGGTCTGTTCCGCGATGTCGTTCACGGTCGCGATGATCTCGCCGATGGCCTGGGCTTGTTCGGCGAGCCGGAGGATGTCCGAGGCTGTGGATTCCACCTGGTCCTTCAAGTGGTTCAGCGCGTCAATGGACTCTTCGACGGCCTTTTGGCCGGCCTGTCCTCCCTGGAGCGTCAACTGAACGGCCTCGCCAAGCCCTTTTGCCCGCTGCGCCGCCTGGGCGCTGGTCTGGGCGACCTGGTCCACGGTGGTCACAGTCTGGGCGACCGCGCAGGCTTGTTCCTGGGCACCGGACGACTGCTGGGCGGTGCTCGCGAGGATTTCCGCGGTCGACGAGGAGAGGCGGGCGATCGCTTCACGAATCTTGCCGAGGAGTCGCTCGATCCGCTCGCGCCGTTTTTTCTCGGCCTCGATGGTGGTGCGAAGCGTGTCGGTCATGGTGTCGAATGCTCCGCCGAGTGCAGCGACCTCGTCGTTGCCGTCGAGTCCGGCCTTGAGTGTCAGCTCACCCGCGGCGATCCGCTCCGACGCGATCGCGAGCCCTTGGATCCGCCGAATCACACCCCGCCCGATCCAGTAGGCCACGGCGATTACCGTGAGGAGGATGAGCGCGGACACCGCCTGAAAGAGCCGGACTCGGGAACTGGCCTCGCGATTCACATCGACCGTAAGGTCGACGCCGCGGTTGATACGCTCGATTTGTTGCGCGACGAGACGGTCGAGCTCGTCGAGATCGCCCTGAGCCTGCGTTCGACTGGTCCGCTCCTTGAGCTTGCCCGTGAGGAGCGGTCGGATTTCTTTCTCCCAGGCCGTCTGGCGCTCTTGCACGTTCGCGAGCAGGCGAGGATCAGCCAGGAACTTTGCGTCGATCTCTCCGTTGCCCTGGGCGATGCGGTGCGTTCCCCTGTCAATCGCGTCGATATTTCGGGCGAGATCTTCGTAGAGGTTGCGGCGTTTCTCGCTGGAGTCGCTATCAACCATCCGATTGGCAAGCTGACTCATGAGGCAGTAACGATAGGAGTCACCGGTCATGATGATGAGGGCCGGAGCGCCGCTCTCGACAATGGTCAGCGCATACCGGTTGGCCAGCGCGATCACGAGGACGGAACCGGCTAGCAATAAGGCCAGGGCGGTCAGCTTGGCTCGTATCGATTGGTTGCGGGAATGCGTCGCGGACATCTTGGCGTCTCTCTTTTCCGACCCAATCAGGCGCCGGGCTCTTCACCCTGTTCGATGGTCAAACGGTCGTCTGCCAGCACGATCGCGCCGTCCAGCAGGATGAGCGCGTCCTCGGTCACCCCGCGAAGATAACGGTGGCCGAGGTCGTCGCGGGAGGTGGGCGGATCGAGAACGTCGGCCAAACGCAACGGGATGACCTCCGACACGGAATCGGCGACGATGCCCATCTCATCGCGATCGGTCCCAAGCACCAGCAGAGTCGGCGTCTCGGTCCTCGGCCCGCGCGTGACGCGGAGCAGGGTTCCCAGATTGTAGACGGGAATCACGTCGCCTTGCAGGTTGGTGACGCCCAGGAGGAAATCGGGTGATCCCGGCACTGGTGTGCATTCCCACCTCGACACGACCCGCCGGACGAACCGAGTTTCGATGGCGTAGCGTTCGTCGGTCAACGTAAACGTCGCCACGTCGAGCACTTCTGAAGCACTCGGGGGCTCGATAGGGACCGTCGCCAGTGCCCGCGCGCGTTGATCGAGGATGGCTTGGGCACGCTCGGGCGACATCGTATCGGTGCCGCTTAACGCTGCTGTGCTGCGCGCGAGCCGGTCATACACGAGCGACCAGTCGATCGGACCGACGACGGGGTTTCGCGAGCGCATTATGATCGTGTCTCCTCAAGGGCGGCCAACCGTGCCAACTGAGCGGCTGCGCGGTCTGCCAAGCGCCCCGCGGTCTCTCCTTCGGCCAGGAGTACGGCCTCGTCGGGCGGCTGTTTGGACGCCAGGTCGCGCGCGTTACGGTAAGCACGCCGGGCGCCGTCGCGGTGCCCTTGCTGCTGGAGGATCGTACCAAGCAGGAAATGCGCCAGCGTGAGATTCCGATCGAGGTAGATCACATGTCGCGCGGCGCGGGCGGCGTCCGCCATGCGACCGAGGTTGAGCAAGAGCGCTGCGCGCAGGTAATGGAGCTCAGTCGAGAACCGGTTGCGTTCGATCGCCTGAGCGCAGGCCCGTTCGGCCTCGGCCGCGTCCCGATTGGCCAGCACCCGGATGTGAGCGACGGTCTCGTCCTGATCCGTATCGGCGCGGGGCTCGCTGCGGCTCGGCTCGTTGTGGGCTTTCGTAGCGCTGAGGCGGCTCGGCGATCCTTCTGAAGTGACGCGTACGGTGAGTGCCGGTTCGGATCCGAAAACGGCATTCAGGCCGCTACCGTTTCGCGGCGGCCCGACGGCGACGCGCGTTGGTTTGGGACGCTGATAGAAGACGCCCTCGTTCGTCACAGTCATGAGGAACGGCGCTTCCCTGGCCAGGGGAGGATCCGACGAGGCTGTGATCAGCCAGCCTCCTTCGGCGAGAGCCTCATACAGCCTCCGCGCAACCGCGGCGATGGTCTCGCGGTCAAAATAGATGAGCACGTTGCGGCACAGGATCAGATCGACGCCCCAGGTCGCGGTGGCGAACGACGGATAAACGCCCAGCGCCAGGTTGAGATGCTCAAAGGTGACCAGCTGGCGGATTGCATCGACGACGTGGTATCGATCACCGACCTTTTGGAGATAAGGGCGAGCCGCGTCGACGTCCTCTCCCCGTAGCGACCACGACGTGTAGATCCCCTTGCGAGCGCGCGCGAGTGCTGTTCGCGAGATGTCCGTTGCGAGCACGTGGGAGCGACCTTCCAGTCCTTCCCGTGTGCAGGTCATCGCCAGCGAGTACGCTTCTTCCCCCGTAGCGCACCCCGCACTCCAGATTCGAATGGGTTGCTCGCCATTGCCTCGAACGCGCAAGTCGGGGAAGAGCGTGGTGTGCATCCAGTGGAAGTGGCGGGGCTCGCGGAAGAAATAGGTTTCGCCGATCGTCAGTTCGGTGACCAGGTCGTCGAAAAGGGCGTCGTCCGTGATGAGACGGTCGTAATAACGTTCGGGGTCCGTGATCGCCGCGCGGGTCATCGCGCGTTTGATCCCAAGCTCAGCGCTGGCGTGCCGTTCGGGTGCAAACGTGAGCCCGGTCCGGCTCCCGACGGTACGAATGACCGATTCCATGGCGGGATGAGACCACGTCATCGTCTCGCCTCCGGCTGCGCGGCGAGTGGAGCGGTTTGGGATATCAGCGCAGCCAAGGTCCGCCGCTCGTCGGAGGTGACCAGGGCGCCCAGGTCAAGAATCGGTGCCAATCCGTCGGCCAACCTGGCCACGCGCTCGGGGCCGATTTGGGGCGAGCCAGCACCGTCTGCCCAAAGTCCGAGCGCCCGGTCGACCCGAACCGCCAGCGGGAACTTCTCGTGATTAGCGACGACGAGGTGATCGGACAGCGCGATCAATTTGGCGGCCAACCCAAGTTTCCGCCGAAGATCGATGACCGGCACGATCTGACCGCGCAGATTTACGACCCCCTCGACCAGGTCCGGTGCCTGGGGCAGGCGGGTGATTGTGACCACGCGGACGATCTCCCGGACCTCGGCCGCGAGGAACCCGAAGCGCCGGCCATCCACTTCGAAGAGCAAGATTTCCCGACCTTGCGGACCCACTCGCCAACTCGTCGCATGTCCTGGACTAGGGCGAAGACGTCAATCGCCGGATCGCCACGGCCGGACGCGAAACGATCGCATCCAACACTCTTAATCTAGTATGCAGCCGATCACTCGTGGAGCAAGCCTGTTCCGGCTGAATTCGCGGGCTTGTGTTACGAAGGTGAGGCCCTACATTCGGACCCTCGCAACCCCGGCACCTGCGAGTGAGCCATTGCGACTCCGGTCAAGTTGAGCTAGCGTTGAATATGACCCAGGCCGTTGAGCGCGATGCTTCCCGACACCGGCTCCGTTCTTCTATCGGCGAGAGCGAGACTCCGCCGCCTCAGTGGTCCTGGTTGGCGGTTGTGCAGCGTGAGGGCGACATGTTGCCTCACCCGTTTCTGATCGGCGACCCCTTCGAAGCCGGCATCGGCCTTCTGTTCGCGGTCAACGTGCGCCTCAGCGCCTATGCAGTTATTGTCGGCGTCCTGGCTCTTGCCTACGCGGCAATACTATACAAAAGACAACTCAACCGCCGGCATGAGCGCCTGCTTGGCGATCTGAACACCGAGCTGAGTGAGCGCCAGCGCGTGGAGGACGCGCTGCGGAAGTCGGAGGGATTCTACCATTCCCTTGTCGAGAGCCTGCCACAGAGCATTCTCCGCAAGGATCTGGATGGACGGTTTACCTTCTGTAATCAGAAATTTGCCGCTGCGCTCGAGCGTCCGCTGGAACAAATTGTCGGCACTACCGATTTCGACTACTTCCCGCACGATCTGGCCGAAAAGTACCGGCACGATGACAAGATCGTCATGGAGACCGGCCAGACTTTCGAGACGGTGGAGGAGCATGTCACGCCGCACGGGGAAAAGCTCTACGTCCATGTGATCAAGACGCCGCTGCACGACACGCTGGGAGAACTGATCGGCGTTCAGGGGATCTTCTGGGATGTGACTGCGAGCAAGCGTGCTGAGGAACAGCTCAAGACTCAGAACATTCGCCTCCAGGAAATGGCCCGCTCTGAGCACGAGGCGCACCAGGCCTTGAAAAACGCTCAGAGCAAGCTCGTCGAACAAGAAAAGTTGGCCGGTTTGGGCCAGGTCGCTGCCGGGGTGGCCCACGAAATCAATAATCCGGTCTCATTCGTGTTCAATAACGTAGCCGTACTCAAACGCGACGTGGGAGAGCTCCACGAGCTGGTGATGCTCTACCGGGAGGCGGACGATCTCATCCGCGAGGGACGCCCCGAGCTGGCGGAGCGAATTCAGTCGCTCTGTGAACGGGTGGACATGGACTACACCCTTCAGAACATCGAGGGCCTGCTCGACCGCTCGCGCGATGGCTTGAAGCGCATCCAGAAGATCGTTGCCCACTTGCGTTCGTTCGTCCGGCTCGACGAAGGCGAAGTCAACGAGGCCGACCTGAACGTCGGGATCGAGTCGACCGTGGCCATCATCATCGGCCACGCCCGTCGCAAGCAGGTGACGATCGAGATGAATCTGGAGCCACTCCCTCCCGTGAACTGCTTCGCGGCCAAGATCAACCAGGTCGTGATGAATCTGCTTACGAACGCTATCGACGCCTGTCCGGAGGGGGGCGTCGTGACGGTGCGCACTTGCGTCGAGCCGCAAGGCGCTCGGATCGAGGTGGCCGACACAGGGTGCGGCATACCCCGGGCGATTCTCGACAAGATCTTCGAACCCTTCTACACGACCAAGCCCGTGGGTGAGGGGACCGGTTTGGGCCTGAGCATCAGCTATGGCATCATCAAGGACCACGGCGGATCGATTGAGGTCGAGACGGAACCGGGGCGCGGAACTTGCTTCAAGGTCCATATCCCCTGGCGGCGCGTGCCGCTGAAGGATCGAGGCCAGGCCGCGGAGACGAAACGTAGCGAGACGACCGCACTCGATCGCGCGTCGGAGCCCGCAGCGCTGTGAAGCGAGGCACGGCCAGCGCCTTGCCTTGTGCTTCTGACTCGGACCGTAAGCGATTCAAACCGCTCGTACGGCTGCGCTCGCTTCCATTCGGGGCATCGGGCGCATTGCGCACACGGCGCTGACCGATGGATCTTCATGCGGCGTCTCAGGTGTCGTTCCGTCGCTTCGGCGGCAGACGATCCGGTCGGCAGCTCCTGCGATGAGGTGTTGGGTCAAGTTGTAGAAGATGATGGGCAACATCACCCTGGGGTAGTTCGACAGGGCGAGGGAGGCCATCACGAGGCCCGTTCCGTTGTTGTTCATTCCCAGCCCAAACATCAGTGCGGTCCGAGGTCCAGGGGCAGCCCGAAACAGCCGGGCCAGGAGCCAGCCCGTGGTGAACGCTAGCATGCAGAGTCCGATGACGATGGCGACCGTCACGACCAGAAAATCCGCGTCTGGATTCGCGATGGCTTGAGGCAGCGAGGCCGAAGCGTTCGCGTAATTCAGGAAGAGCAGGGCGGCGATGTTCACGAGTTTCAAGCTGGGTTTGAGCTGTGCGACTCGGTGGGCGCCGACCAACGTTCGAAGTCCGATGCCGAGCAGTGTTGGCAGCAGCACGCCGACGCATAGAAAGGCCCCCGCCGATCCGGACGCGAGCGAGCGAAGCTCCGCCGCGTACTTGCCCTGGGCCATCCAACCCACAGATCGGAGCGCGAGTGGGGTTGTAATTGGGCTCAGAATCGTGGAGCCGAGGACCAGGCCAAGACTGAGTGCGAGGTCGCCGTCGGCGTTCTGCGACCAGGCGGTCGACGAGCCTGCGATCGGCATCGCCGCGACCAGGGCCAGGCCGAGCAGTATGTTCTGCACCTCGTCCGTATTGTGCCAGACGCGCAGCAGCAGCGTTACGCCGAGAATGTAGGCGACCGGCACGAGGAGATTGGCCGACAGCCCGGCGACGAGCAGTCCTGGACGCCGCATGAGGTCTCGGAGCCGTTCCAGGGGGACGCCCAATCCGGCGTTCAGCAAAAGAGTGGAGAGCAAGAGCACGGGCAACGACAATGTCACGTGCTCGTGCGCGATCGCGACCTGCCCGAACGCCATGTGGCGGGCCAACTGCCCGGGGCCTGGCCAGAACGCGGCCACGGCGTACGAACCGATCAAGAGCCAGAGCAGTCGTTCGTGGAGCCAATGCGAAATCTGGGAGACCCAGCCTTGGTTTGTCGTCATCGGTTTTTCTCCGTTCAAAAAGGCGATTCGGGAGGGAGTGTCGAGCCAACCGAAATTCGTGTGGGCGATCCGTTTTGCCCCACGATCGGGAAGTGTGCGTCTGGAGGGTGCGACAGCAAGGCGGTCGATGTTGACCGCGGGTTGACTGCTCGGGAGGAATCGTACGGCGAGAAGCTGAAGCCTCGATGAGACCGGGATGAAATCCGCTTCAGGTTGCGTGGGTCGACTTCCGTGGCCAGGGAAGCTTTGATGGAATGGTCGATGAGGGGCAGACGGAGGACCATACGATGAGCATCCGTATTCTGGTCATCGAGGACGACGAGAGAATTGCCGGCGTGACCGTGCGCGGATTGCGGGAAGAAGGGTACTCCGTCGATCACATGGCCGATGGCGAGTCAGCCTGGTCCGCGCTCAAGTCAGGTGGGTGGGACCTCGTGCTGCTTGACTGGTGGCTCCCGGGCGAGGAGGGACTGTCGCTCTTGAAGCGGTTCCGGCAGAACGACAGGTCGACGCCGGTTTTGATGCTCACAGCTCGCGATGCCGTCAGTGACCGCGTGCGGGGGCTAGATGGCGGCGCGGATGATTATTTGTGCAAGCCGTTTGCTTTTGAGGAACTTCTGGCACGGGTTCGCGCTCTGGTGAGGCGCCGGGATGCGTCGGACGGAGTCGTGGTGAGCTACGATGACGTGAAGGCCGACCTCGCCGGTCAGCGCGCCGAGCGGGCTGGGCAGCCGCTTAACCTCACCGGGAAGGAGTTTGCGTTGTTGGTCCTCTTCCTGCGACACCCCGGGCAGGTGCTATCGAGGACCCGGATTTACACCCAGATCTGGGACGATTGGCCCGATGGCGTGTCGAATACTCTGGAGGTCCACATTAAGGAGTTGCGTCGCAAGTTGGAACTGCGAGGCCACCGCCTGATTCATACGATCCGAGGGCGCGGGTACTGGTTCGGCGACCCCGCTTCGGCGGAGCCGATGGAGGATCTATGAGCCTGGCCTTTCGTCTGGGCGCATTCTTTCTCGTGGCGCTCGCGCTGTTGCTGGGCGGATTTTCGGTTGCGCTGTATCTCCTGGCACGCGCTCAGTTGCGTCAGCATCTCGACGAACGGCTCGCCAACGTGCAGGATGCGCTCGCGTCGGCCGCGGAGATCGAGCCCGATGCGATCGAGTGGCGCCCGGCCTTGCAGCGCAGCATGGATCTTGCACCTGCGGGTGAGGCCCCCATAAGTTGGGCGGCCTTCGACGAGCACGGGAATCTTCTCGATCGATCGGGGGCAGCGGACTTTTCACAGGCCCTTCGCGCGTTGCCTCAAGGCGGGCGTGTTCGCCGCTCCTTGAGGTTGGGCGACGATCGCTGGCGCGTCGCCGTCCACCACCTGCGGCCCGCGCAGTCGCCTGGGGAGCGAGCCACCGGGCGGCGCAGGGCGGGACCTCGGCACGGCGAGTCTTCGGTCTCGGTCCACGCGTCGTTGACGTTGGTGACCGGTGCGCGGGAAGTCATCATGGAATCCGCGCTCGTCAGGGTCGGGTTCACGTTGGCGGGTCTGTCGACCCTTCTCTGGTTCCTGGCTGCGGCCGCGGGTCTTTTCGTGGGACGTCGCGTCCTCTCGCCGGTGACGCGAATGGCAAGCACGGCCGCGTCGATGACCGCGAACGACCGGACCCAGCGACTTCCCAGCCCGGGCACCCGGGACGAGCTCGAGGTTTTGGCCGACTCGTTCAACGGACTGCTCGGTCGGCTGCACGAAGCGCTCGAACGGCAGGAACGCTTCACCGGCGATGCCTCGCACCAGTTGCGCACACCATTGACGGCGCTCATTAGTGAGATCGAGCTCGCACGCCGGCGCGACCGGCCGCCGGAGGAGTATCGTCGCGTCCTTGACAGCATCCTCGGCGATGCCGTTCGCCTGCGCCAGATCGTTGAGTCGCTGCTCTTTCTGGCTCGCTCCGACGCCGAATCCGAACGCCCCGCGCTCGAGTCGGTCGAGCTTTCGCTCTGGCTCCGCGACCATCTGTGCCACTGGGAAAACCACCCGCGCGCGGGTGATCTCCATTGTGAAACCCTGGAGGAATCGCCCGCGTGGGTCAAGATTCATCCACCGCTCTTGAGCCAACTCGTCGACAACCTTCTGGATAACGCCTGCAAGTACAGCAACCCGGGCACGCCTGTCGTCATTCGGCTGGTTCACGAACCAGGTGCCGTCGCTCTGTCTGTCGAAGACCAAGGGATGGGGATCGAACCATTGGATTTGCCGCACCTCTTCGACCCGTTCTTCCGCTCGGCCCGGGCCCGGCTTCGCGGTACGACTGGCTCCGGCTTGGGGCTTTCCGTCGTTCAGCGTATCGCGCAGACGTTTGGGGGCCGTGTCACGGCCGAAAGCGAACTCGGGAGTGGTAGTCGGTTTGTTGTGCACATCCCCACGATCCCGTCCGCGATGCCTGCTCCGTCCGCCGTATAGCGTTCGGATGGATGGTCAGGAGCTGTGCTCCAAATCAACTCCGAAGAAAATCGTCCTGCCGCGTTGACGCGTGCAAATCGGCGAGATAGCTTGGCCGATGCCTCGTCGTTCTTGTTGAAATACTGCGTCGTCGGGGTCCGAAGGCTGCCGGAGCCCGGTTGGGCTCGTAGAATCGTCCGGAGGTCTACCGTGCGCGCGTCCAAGAATCCGGTGTTTGCCTACGTCCTATCGGCCGCTTTGGTCTCCACATTTTTCGGCCGCGTCGCAGGTCAGGAACTTGGCGAGCCTTCGGCCTTCACGCTAAGACCCGAATCGGTCTCCGCCGGTGATGGCGGCCGGATCTGGAGCGTCGCGTTTTCGCCGGACGGGAAGCGGCTCGCGACGTGTTCCGAGTTCAATGGGCAACCGGGTGAGCTCCGCATCTACGACGTTGCCGAACGAGCACTCGTCGTTCAGCGCCGACTGACCAAGGTGACGCGCCGGCTTGTCTATTCGCCTGATGGTAAGATCCTGGCGGGGGCCGAATTTGCCGACACCGTTTCCCTGCGCGATCCGGCGACCGGCGAGGTGCAGCGGACACTCTCGGGGCATGTCGGAAATGTGAACGGTGTCGGCTTCACGACAGACAGCAAGCGACTCATCTCCGCGGGCGCCGACCAGCAAGCGGTTCTTTGGGATGTCGCCACGGGAAAGAAAATCCAACTCTTCCGGGGCCACACCGGTCGAGTTCTTTGCCTGGCCGTGTCGCCCGATGGCAAAACGTTGGCCACCGGAAGCGCGGATACGACGGTCAGGCTGTGGGACATCGAGACCGGCGCGTTTCGAAAGTCGCTGAAGGGACCCAATTCGGCGATCGAAGTGTTGACGTTCTCGCCTGACGGCAAAGTGATCGTCGCGGGGACTCAAAATGGTCCCTACTCGATCTGGGACACGGCTTCGGGTGAGGAGCGGGTACGGAACACGCACACCAATCATCAGATGCGCTCGCTGGCCTTTGCGCCGGACGGCAAGACGCTGATCTCAGGCGGCATTCAGGGGCGGATGATTCGCTGGGATCCGAACGACGGCGAGGAACGCGAAGCGTTTTCGGAACACTCCGCGCAGGTCTTCGGACTCGCTTTCAGTCCCGATGGGTCACATTCGCGTCCGGAAGCTTCGACCAGTCGGTAAAGCTCTGGAATACCGCTTCGAAGAAGGTCGTGGCGATACTCCAGGCGCCAGGCCAAGCCTCCGGCGACGGCCAGGTGATCCTGGCCGTGGCGTACTCGCCCGACGACAAGCGGATGGCCAAGGCCGGCGAGGATCGAACGATTCGCATCATCGATCGGGGTACCGGAAAGACGACGTCTACGCTCGGTGGACATGCTGACGTGGTCACTTGCCTCGCCTTCTCGTCCGATGGGAGCACGCTGGCCTCCGGCAGTTACGATCGCACGATCAAGCTCTGGGATGTCGCGTCCGGTCGCGAGCAGATTTCGCTTGCCGGCCACAAGGGCTGGGTCTTCGCCGTGTCCTTTAGCCGTGACGGCAAGAGTCTGGTCTCCGGCGGGAACGAGAGCGCCGTGCGGCTCTGGGACACGCTCAAAGGTCGAGCCGCCGGTGTGCTGGAGGGGCACTCCGGGGCGGTCCGCGCCGTCGCGTTCTCAGCCGACGGCCGATGGATCGCGTCTGCCGGTGCGGACCGCACGATTCGACTTTGGGACCGCACGGGCGGATCGAAAGTCTCAGTGCTCAAAGGTCACGCGGCGGAGATCCGTGCGCTAGCCTTCGCGCCTGGCGACCGAACGCTTGCTTCTGGCAGTGACGATCGGACTGCGAAACTCTGGGACGTCGCGTCTGCGAAAGAACGGAGCACTCTCTCGGGCCACTCAGAGACAGTCAGCGCGCTCGCCTTCTCGCCCGGTGGGACGAGGCTGGCGACGGCCAGTTGGGACGGGACGTTCAAACTCTGGGACGTTGCGTCGGGTCGCGAGCTGTTCACCGCGGCCGGACATGCCGACGGTGTCTGCGCATTGGCCTACGGTCCCGACGGCCGGCAGATTGCGACGGCCGGCTACGACCGTGCGCTGAAAATCTGGGATGCCTCAGCGCCCGTGATCAGCCCGAGCCAAACGCGTCTTGACCTCGACAACGAGGTCTTCACCGTCGCCTTCGCGCCGGACGGAAAAAGCATGCTCTGGGGCGGTGTGTCCCACAAACTTTTCCTCAACGCGCCGCCCGACGGACCGACGCAGTCGCTCTCACTTGCTTTCGGGGGGACGACCACCGTCACCGTGGCCCCCGATGGAAAGACGTTCGCCACCGGGGACTGGGACCGGAACGTGCGGATCTTCGACATGGAGAAGCGACAGCTCCTCAAGACTCTGCCCGGCCATACCGACGTCGTCCGCGACCTTGCCTACTCACCTGACAGCAAAATCATCGCATCTGCGGGATACGACAAGCGCGTCAGATTATGGGAACTGCCCTCGGGCCGAGCTCTCCCGGCACCTCCGGAGCAGGAGCTGCCCATCGAGCGAGTCCGGTTCACTCCTGATGGGAAGACCCTGGTCTTCAGCACCGGGGACTGGAACGCGTACCGTACGCCGGGGACGGTCATTCTCTGGGACGTTGCGACCAACACGCGAGTCGCGGAGCTGAAGGGTCATTCGTCAAGGGTCGCCGCTTTGGCTATCTCGCACGACGGCAAAAGACTCGCGAGCGGCGTGTCCACGGCGATCCGACTTTTCGACCTGCCTGCACGCGCGCTAATCGCGGAAATCCCGTATGAACATGAATCGGTGCTCGCGCTTGCG
Source organism: Singulisphaera sp. (assembly GCA_027451445.1). Taxonomy (GTDB): domain Bacteria; phylum Planctomycetota; class Planctomycetia; order Isosphaerales; family Isosphaeraceae; genus DAIDJG01. The sequence goes on along the minus strand of DAIDJG010000333.1, from coordinate 11,565 downwards.
TTCTCTCCGGATGACCGAACGCTGGCGAGCGGTTACTTTCGGCACGGAATCGTGCTTTGGGATCTCGCGACGCAACGTCCGGCTGCTTATCTCAAAGGCCACATGTCGATGGTGGGAGCACTCGCCTTCTCTCCCGATGGCGCGGTGCTTGCCAGTTGCGGGCATGCGGATAAGTCGTTGCGCATGTGGAACGTCGCGTCGGGTGTGAGCGCGAAGTGATCGGTGTCAAGCATCGGTGTGTCACCGAGTACGCACGCCGTTGATGGGGTTCGGACGATGTGTCGAACCGCCAGGGAATCGGACGACATAGTCGGAGAACTCGGGGCGGGGTTCAGGGAAATCCGTGCTGACGAACTGGGCACCGCTGGCGAACGCCTTGTCGCGCCGGGTGGTGTCGTTGCGGCGAGATTCGATTGTGTCGGTATCGGCACGCGTGCGCACCAAAAACCCGGCACGGACGAGGCTGACGATCCGGTCAAAGTCCGTGATGGCGTCATTCATCTTCATCCAGGCCGCCGCGGGATGCTCAGGCGCCACGCTGACGAACAGCGGCCTGCCCTGGAGAGCGGGATGTCCCTCGAGGTAGAGGTCCCGCAGCGATCCTTCGTTATCCAGCGCAAACATGACTTTCCCCCGGGACGACTCGAGGGTTGGCCACCCACGGGCCTTGAGCGCTTCGGGGAGCGAGTCTGCGGAGCCGCGCACATCGTCGGGCGTAATCATTGAGGCGCGGTCGAATACTGAAAGAATCTCACAATCCAGCGCATCCAGTTCGGTTTTCGTGAACGTGACCGGGCGAGTCGGCAGGCCCGGAATCGCCTGGTCCTTCAGCTCGCAGAGGACCAGGATCGGCGTGTGCTCCGGATGGGCCGAGGACCACGCTCGGATCTCCTTCAAGGCCTCGACGAACCTGCTGACCGTCGTGCGATAGTCGATGTCCGGAACGTGGAGCACCTTGAAGCCCGGCGTGCGCAGTCGACCTCCCTCATCAGGGTCGGGTCCGGGATCCCGGCCGGCCGTGCGCAGAATCGCTCGTGAGGATGGTTCGGCGAACAGCCCCCCTTTCGGATCCGCAAACACGTCGAGCTCGATCTGTCGAATTCCGAGCCGAGAGAACTGCTCGGACAGCGGGGGATGCGTATAGTCGAGCGCATCGGCCTGCTTTGGGCTTGCAATTCGGATCAGGGCGAGAACGTTCGGGTGCGGCGCGACGTGGTACGAGTTGTGGGTCCCGATCACCTGAATCTGATTGAGCCGGACGTCGTCTTCCGCGCCCAGCGCACACGCGCCTGCGGCGAAGAGCAACGCGAGGAAATTCAGGCAACGCGTAGCCATGACGGACTCCGATTGGAAACGTTAGACCTTGGCGTCGTGGAAAATGATACCCATCGTATAGCGCTCACCCCGTCGCAGGCGACTGACGCCGTGTCGCAAGTTCACTCGGTACCAGCCCCGAGTCCCCTGCACAGGCCGGTGATGCACGGCGAAAATCACCCCCTCGCCCTGAGTCAGTGGGACAACCTCCGCGCGCGACTGCATGCGCGGCCGCTGTTCGACGAGGACGAACTCACCCCCGTCGAAGTCCACAGTAGGGCAGCTCAGAAGAAACGCGACCTGGAAGGGAAAGACCTGCTCGCCGTACAGGTCCTGATGGAGGCAGTTGTAATCACCGGTCTGATACTTCAGCAGGAGCGGCGTCGCACGCGACTGGCCGGATGCCTGGCAACGTGCGAGCAGCTCGGCGTGTTTGGGCGGGTACTGAACGTCGAGCTTCAGAGCCGTAGCCCGGCGGTTCGCCGAAGGCGCGAGCCCTGCGTAGAGCGCGGTTCGGAGCGACTCGATCAGCGGAGGCAATGGGTAGTCGAAGTACTTGTATTCACCCTGGCCGAAACCATGGTTCGCCATCACGACGCGCTTACGAAAGCCGGCATCGTGCGGATACATCGCGACGAATTCATCGCATTCCTCGGCGGTGAGCAGAGGTCCGGTCAGTGCGAAACCGCGCTCATCCAGCTCATGCGCCAGGGCGGGCCAGTCGAGTCGAGAGGTCCGGTCTTTCATCGGCTCCTCATTCTCGGCATCAATTCGGGCTTCTGCGCATTGAGGCCACGGATGCTCAGAAGCTTTGGCTCTTGTTTACGCTCACGCGGAAATCCGCATAACCCCAATCCATCGGATTTTACCGTGGCCCATTACACCAGGGCTCGGGAGCCGCATCAACGCGATGGCATCCCATTCGTGGGGCGCGCGTTTAGCAATCGACATCCGTCGCGCGTTTCCGCACGCGAAGAAAGCGGCCTGGGTTATTTGAGCATGGCCCTCGGGCGATCCGATGCGGTATCCTCGTGGTGTGCGCTCAAGACCCCGAGTCGATCGGTCGGCCGACTCAGCCCGCCCACAGCAAAGAGAACTGACGCCTGGGAAGTGACTCATGAAATCAACGCAATCCAAGAACGTGGCGGACGAATTGGCGGCACTCGACGCGAAGATCAACGCCTTCCTCCCGGCGCAGTATCAGCACTGCTACACGTCCGTTCCGCCCACGTCGATGGGGTCGGCGGAGCTCAAGTATCGGCCGGACGGGAAAGTTGCCTGGGACCAGATCTGGACGACATTCTGCGACCTGGCGCTGGCCGGTGGCCCGCCGCATCGAGGCAAACTCCTGGATCCGGTGTCCGAGGCGGAGGTGGAGGCTGAGCCGGAGCGCTACAAGGACGTGGTCGTGGAGATTGGCCGCGCCATTCGGGCGACGACGGCGCTTCAGGTGGTTGATGGCTACGCGCCGGGCTGGGTCGGCGTGCAATGCGATTTCTCGGACGAGGCGGCCTGGCTTCAGTTTGCCGTCACGGCGGAAAATGTCTCCGCGCGTCGTAGACGGGCCGTTCTCCAACTTCCGGCTGGCCCCGCGTTCCGGGTCGAGAAGGAGATCAAGAATGTCACCGTGGCGCTGGCGAAGGCGTCTCACTACTGGGACGGCCACCTGACGGCCGCTCAGCAGAAGCTGGCGGGCGAGGCCGTTTGGGAGCCGGCCTCCCCGGCCGAAGCCGCCGCGAGCACAGCCCAGTACGATGCTGCCGTGGCTGAGGTGGAGGAGGGACTGCGCGCGGCCGGGCTCCCGACGTTGCCGCGTCGTTATGTCGGCTGGGTCGGCGTGGAGATGGCTGGTGAGGAGGAGGCCGTGTGGCTGCTCCGGGCCGTTCTGGTCGAACGGGTACTGGCGCGTCGGGAAGAGAACGTGCTCTACCTTCCCGTTGGCGCCATCCCCAACGCCGACCACGCGGCCCGAATTGCCTGGACCTTCAACCGAGCCTGGGACCTGCGCCAGGCCGCTTCCCCGCGGCGGCCTGGCTGGCGGCGGTCCGACCGTTCCTCATGAGCGAGCGCAGTTTGCGGCACGGTCCTGACCGATCGTCAACAACCTGGGGCTTGCGCAGCCGTGCAGACACTCAATTTTGACGAACATCGACGGCGCCTCGAAAAAAACCCAAGCACCGTTCGGTGTGCTCGTTGCGGTAGGTGGATCGGGGCGACCGTCACAAGGTGCCCAAAGTGTGGGGTCAATTTCCAGGGCGAAGCGCAAGACTTCAGGCACCCGTCGGAAAAACGCACGAGTGCGAGTCGGACGGCCGGCTGGGTGGCTGTCGTCGCGGCACTCCTCATCGTCGCGCTCGCGCTGAGCCTACTGGGCAGAGGCTGACGGGGCGAGTGGAGCGCTTCGCGCAGGCGCACTCAACGCCCACCCGCATAGGCGCTAGCTCTGCGCGCGGGGCATAAGAGGAGATCCGTGCGCGATCGGAACGAGAGCCACTTCTGGGGCGCGTCTTTCGGTAGGCTGCGAAACGAAATGAGTGCGGGTTTTGCCAGAATGCGTGTCGTTCACCAACGGTCTAAGCGGAGAGGGAGGGATTCGAACCCTCGGTACGTGTTACCGTACACAGCATTTCCAGTGCTGCACCTTCGGCCTCTCGGTCACCTCTCCGGATCTGCCTAAATACTTGCTCTCGCTTGCCTTTCGTCTTTCGTTTGCCCCTGCCTTTCTGCACCAGTCTCAGCCGTAAAAGATCGGGAAGGCGAGTCGTCGGGTCATCATAGCGGAAGTGGGGCACTCTGTACCAGCCCCAGCTTCTGCCGCCGACCAATGTTCTCCGGACCGCCGCCTGAAGTGTACAGTACGGCGACGAGAAGGGCGCCCTGCTATCCGAATCCGCCGTCGCCGTCCTCGGCTTTGAGATCAAACGGTGGAAGGCAAAAGATGATAGCCGCCGGCTACCAGCCTACCGAGAGCCAGTCCCTGCCGGGATCATGGAGCCAGTTCCCGGCTCGGATACGGAGTGCTGGTTTCCGCAGAATGCGTCTGCTCGACGGAACGAGATTCTGGAATCCGAGTGGGACCGGATTCAGCGTGCGCGGTCTACATCCTGCCGATGCCAACATCTAAGCGCCCGGCCTTTGGAACGTTTCTCGCATGAGTTGAGCGATCGCTTGTGAGTTCTCATCATCGCACCCCGCAAGCGCCCCGAGCACCCTCCGGCGGCGAAGCTCTGAGTGGTTCTGGCTGAGCTTCCACTTCCCCTCCAGCCGCGTAATGGGGATCTGAAAGCCGATGATCGCCTTGAGCAATTTCTCAACGTGCGGCGCCGATGCATCGAACGCCCAAGGGTTTGGCCTGGGGTTCTCGTAGAACGAGACACTCCGGCGCAAGATATCGAGCAAGCCGTCGGTGTCTTCGACCGTCTCGAAGTTCCCATACGCATGGACGGCGACATAGTTCCAGGTTGGAACGGTCCCTTCCTCTTCGTACCACGACGGCGAAACATAGGCGTGTGGTCCCGAGAACACAGCCATCACCTCGCCGGTCACCTGACGCCATTGCGGGTTGGCCCGGGCCATGTGGCCGAGAAGCCGCCCGCTGAGTCCCCCCTCTGTATCGAACAAAAGTGGGAGGTGACTGGCGATCAGTCCGTCGTTACCGTGCGATGTCAGGAGGGCAAAGCTGTTCGCCCGTATGAACTCGTAAAGCTTGGCCGTGTCAGTCTCGGTGAAGGCAGTGGGGACGTACACGTTCCGGTTTCCTCTGTGAGCGGCAGCAATCCTGGCTCAAACGGTCGATCGGTGCTTGACCAGGCGGAGGCATGGATACGATTCTGGACAAAACGGTTCGCGCGGTACAAGCGGTCGGCGCGGATCCATCAAAGTGCTGCAACGCTTCGAACGACGCACGGTGGGAAACGAACTCGACATGCCCGTGAATGTCTCGCAACTTCTCGACGTCATCCTCGAACGGTACGCCCTCGCGTACGACGGGCCTCACGGCGTTGCTCACTGGGCGCGCGTACTGGAGAACGGCCGAGTGCTGGCGAAGGAGACCGGGGCGAACCTCGAAGTGGTTGAGCTCTTTGCGCTCTTACACGACTCCAAGCGCGTCCACGAGGGTCATGACCCCGATCACGGCCCGCGTGCTGCGGAGTTCGCCCGGACGCTTCGGAATCACCTGTTCGTGCTTCCTGACCACGAGTTCGGGCTTCTTCATCGCGCCTGCGCGGGCCACACGAATGTGCGGACGCACCCCGACATCACGGTCCAGACATGTTGGGATGCCGATCGTCTCGATCTCGGGCGGGTGGGGATCACCCCGCATCCCAACCGGCTCTGCACCGAGGTGGCGAAGCGGCCGGAAACGATCTTCTGGGCGGACGGTCGCGCGACGTTTCATGTCGTCCCGCAATTCGTGCGCGACGAATGGCGGATTGAGTTGGACACGCATCGGTAACGCGCACCTTACGAGTGTGACGCTCGTCCCCGTCGTGGCGTTGCGCGGCGAATCAACGGATTCCCGGGGGCGTTGAGCTTCTTCAACGAATGGATTAAGATACGCGCATCATGTCTCGGTTCGCCACCTCGAACGGAAGCGGGTTATGCGACGTTTCCGGATCACGATTGGCAGCCTGGTGTGGCTCGTGGTGTTTGTCGGCGTGGCTGCGGCTGCGCTGCGCGAGGCGAACGACATCTGGGAGAGTGGGATCTTCGTGTTCACACTTGGGTTTCTCCTCGTTGCTGTTCTCCTTTCCGTTCATCGATCTGGGGAGCGAAGGGCCTTCTGGGCCGGCTTTGCGCTGTTTGGGATCGTTTACATGATCGCCAGTATAATCCCTGTGGTTGAGTCACGATTTCCAACGGCTAGCGCGAACTCTTCCTGAGAGCCCGTCTGTCCGAGATGTCGATGCTTCAACGGATAATCGCGCTAGCGTTACTCAGGTCGGTTCAGAGCCTCGGGTCCACAGGTTCACTTTCCAGGGCCAGAACGCCAAAGGCGCACTCGTGGACCCGGCGGAGCGGCTCCTTGCGGATGAACCGTTCCAGGCCTTCGATCCCCAGGGCGAACTCGCTGAGCGCGAGCGTTCGCTTCCGTCCCAGACCGCGGTTCCTGAGCCGCGTGAGGTTTCGTTCGGCCGTATATTCCGGACCGTAAATGAGCCGCAGATATTCACGACCGCGGCACTTCACGGCGGGCTGCGAGAGCCCGCGGCGGCCCTTGTGGATGAAGTTCGAGGGCTTCACCACCATCCCTTCACCACCGCGTGCCGTAAGTTCGAGCCACCACGATGTGGCCTCATCCTGGCGCGTCGGATCGGTGAGGTCCACGACCTTGTACGGGGTTGCGAGCAGTAGCTCCGCATCGGCCTGGCAGATGCGGGCAAGAGTTTCCATGTGCCAGAGGTGGTCACGATGGACGTGGACATGACCCTGGGTCGCCAGCAGGTGAAACGGAGCCAGTTTCAGGTCCGTCAACGAGGCGACGGGCCAGCAATAATGCCGGTAGGCCGCGACAAACCGCTGCACGTCGTGCTCCCGCTGCCGGTAGTCGTCTCCGAGCGTGGTCAATGTTTCGCGCATCTCACCGTTGAGACGGTTCGCGGCTTGTTCCAGGGCCGAGACCGCACGTGGTAACGACGCCGATCCGGCCGCGCCGACTGCGGCATACTGCGATCGCAGGAGATCCTGGGCCTTCGCCGACCAGGGCATGAGCTCGCAGTCGAGGCAAACCCAGGTTGTGTCCAGGTCGCCCCAAACGTCCGCTGCAGTGAGCGCGGTCTGTACGCGGTCGAGAAATGCTCGCTCCAGGTCAAGGTCGTTGAAGAAGCGCCGGCCTGTGCGAGTGTAAACGATCCCGGCCTCGCCGGTCGCGATGCCGAATCGACGCCGCGCCGCGTCTGCGTCGCGGCATGCCACGACAACGGCGCGCGAGCCCATGTGCTTCTGCTCGCACACGACCGTCGGGACACCTTCGTTGCGGTAATAGGCAAACGCGTCAGACGGGTGTTCGAGCAGCCCGGGAGCTTGGCTCGTTTCACAGGGCGACATCGTTGGCGGGAGGTAGATGAGCCACCTCGGGTCCACGGCGAACCGGCTCATGACCTCCAGGGCGGCGGCAGCGTTTTCCTCGCGGATGGTGACGTTGCCACGCAATCGAGTTGCGACGATCCGTTTCCCAAGCACGTCATTGGCGTCGAGAATCTGGTCGTGTTCCTGCTGCGCCGAAAGCGCGGGCGTCTGCTGCTCCGGGCTGAGGAACGGCCGCGCGGGTTCGCAGTAAGTTCGCGCCGCGGGGACGGAGACGAATTCGCGCTCAGGGTACCGGAGGGCAGTGAGCTTGCCGCCAAACACGCAGCCGTTGTCGATGTTGACGGTTCGATTGAGCCACTCGGGCTCGGGGACGGGCGTGTGTCCATAAACGACCATGGCCTGGCCGCGGTACTCCCTGGCCCAGTTGTAGCGGATGGGCAATCCGAACTCATCGTGCTCGCCCGTAGTTTCGCCGTAGAGTGCGAACTCGCGCACTGCCGCCGAGCCTCGGCCCTGCATTTCCTGTTTCATTCCCGCGTGGGCAACGACGAGCTTGCCTTCGTCGAGGACGTAGTGGCTGACGAGTCCGTCGAGGAAGGTGGCGAGATCGTCGCAGAGTGCGGGACGTGCCTCTTCCGAGAGGGCGTCGATCTCGGCCAGCGTCTCGGCCAGACCGTGCGTGATCTGGACGTTCTTGCCACGAAGCTTCCGGAGCAGCTTCGCATCGTGGTTGCCGGGAACGCAAAGTGCAGAGCCGTGACGGACCATGTTCGCGACGAGGCGCGTCGTGTCGAGAATGCGCGGGCCGCGGTCCACCAGGTCGCCGACGAAGATCGCCTTGCGACCTTCGGGGTGAGCGTAAACGGGTCCACTTTTGAACGAAGGGCCGCCTTGCAACGCGTCAACCGCACCGTATCCGAGAGTCGTCAGCAGCGCCTCGAGCTCGTCGCAGCATCCGTGAACGTCGCCGATGATGTCGAACGGTCCGTGGTCGTTGCGCCTGTCGTTCCAGAGTGGCACGCGCTCGACGGTGGCAGCGTCCACGTCCTCCGGCGACTCCAGCACGAACACATGGCGGAACCCTTCCTTCGAAAGCCCTCGAATCGACCGGCGAAGCTGCGACTTTTGATTGCGAACGACGTGCGGACCGAACGCGCGATCCGGTCGCGACGTGTTTCGCGCGAGGCAGGTGGACTCCGGGAGGTTGAGGACGACGGCCACCGGTAGGCAGTGGAATTGGCGCGCGAGTTCAACGAATGGCGTTCGCGCCTCGGGCTGGACGTTCGTCGCATCAACGACGGTGAGTTTGCCCAGCGCAAGCCTTTTGCCGGCGATGAAACGAAGGACGTCGAAGGCGTCCCTCGTGAGATCCTGGTCGTTCTCGTCGTCGCCGATCATGGCTCGGCAAGCGTCTGAGGAAAGGATTTCCGTCGGCCTGAAATGGCGCCGGGCGAATGTGGTCTTGCCGGCGCCACTTGGGCCGATCAATACGACAAGGCTCAGGGAGGGGATCGGGATTCGCATGATCGAATTGTTTTTAGGTGATCGAAGGGCGTGTCGTGACATCGACGACCAGAGCACTCAAATGGGTTCGAGCTTCAAACCATGAGCTTCGGTGGGTGTGGGAGGTTCGTACTTTTCCGCAAGCTTACGGATGACTTTCTCGGGCACGGGGCAGTTGCGCTGTCGGTTCTGGCCGAGGATGACGGACAGGGACGGCTCGATATACACGACCTCGATTCGGGCGCCGTAGTCCGCGAATAAGTCGATCCAGCGCCGACGGACGACGCGCATCAGATTCGTGGCGTTGAACGCGAACGAACGACCGGACCGTAAAAATTCGCGACAACGCTCTCGGGCGACCTGCGCGACCTGGCCCTGGTCGTCGGTTGGCGCGACCGACATCTCCTCGCGGATGCCGTCGAGCGCGACGACAGGCAGATCGGCACGGTTCTGCGCGAGCCAGGTGTTCTTGCCGCTGCCGGGTAGGCCCGAGAGCATCGTGACCGTGCACGAGTATTCCTCGAACGGGACATAATGGGGATTAGGCGCTTCCTGACGGAAGAACAGGAACCGGGCCTGATCGTTGGCGAAACGGTACGGCTCCTCAAAGCAGCCGTTTTCCTCGGCGGTGAGCCTCCAGAAGTGCAGGGTTTCCTCCGGCCTTGCCCGTTCGGCGGTGGTGCGGCCACGCGTGTCCGCGAGCGCAAAGAGGTAGAGGAGCGCATTGCTGACAACGCACGACAGTCCGATCACTTCGTGGTCCGGATTGGGTTTTTCGAGGAGAAATGGCGGCCGGCCGTGATAACGCACCAGCCGCGCGATGGCTTCGCGGGTGATCAGGTCGCATCCCAGATCCCTCAGCACGGACCGCGTGAGTTGCTCCCCTTTGAGCGCGTGCTTCGGCGCAGTGATTCGCCCTGAGACCGGATCTCGGTAAGACGTCAGCGGCTTCCCTGCGTCGTGGAACAGTGCGGTGAATGTGAGGAGCGTCTGCTCGTGCGAGAAGAGGGTCGACCATTCGTCCAGCCTCGTGAGCTCGGCGCAGACCATCTTCGTATGGGTCCAGACATCCCCCTCGGAGTGCCACCCCTCGTCCTGCCGGCAGTCCGCCATCGCCCGGCACCAGGGCTGCTCGCCGGCCCATGCGATCACGTCGGTCAGGGAGGCGTGCGACAGTGTTTCCCAGGTTACGCCCATAGATCGGCACCGTTCTGCAACTGGTTCGGCGTCAGCGCCTGATGCTGCCAGTGTTCGCTCTGCTTCACCTTCTCGACGAACTCAGGACGCACGAACTTCGCTCGACGGGACACGACTCCGCCCGCTTCGGTTCGGAGGTACAGTCCTTCCATGAGGTTGTCGGTTCGGCGCGTCAGGGGGTTCTCAAACTGACTGTCGAAGCGCGACGGACCGATCAGGGCGGCAAGCCGCTCGCGAGGGCATGACCCTGTGTGAACGACCGGCACGGTGGTGATCCCCGTCCCTTCGAGACACGCAAGGCGTCGTTCCAGGCTTAGGAACGCGCGGGCTTCCTTGTCGTAGATGTCGAACTCGAAGAAGTAATGAGGGAGTTGCCGGTAATGGATCGAGTGCCGGGCGTAGAGCCACTCGCCGAACAGGATGAACTGGTCGAGGAGCGTGTCCTCGAGTGTGGGGCGTTTGACGACGGCCCATTGCTTGAACAGGTCGTATTGCGGGTGCATCCCTTCGGTGATCAGGTGCCCTCGGCACTGGAGGGCCATTTTGCCATCGGCCGCGAAATGGATCCCGACGTTAGTGCCGTCGACCTTTTCCTCCACGATGAGCGACTCGTCGGCGAGCAGACGCACAGACTCCGCCTCGTTGAGATGCTTGTCGTCGTCCGTTCCCTTGGACCCGAACAGGTGCGGGGTCCTCGGGTATTTGACGAACTCGTCATGCGAGCGGCCCATGGCTCGTCTCCTCGCGTTGGAATAGGGCCATCTGAGTTGGAGGCCCGAGTGTGTCGTCAACGGGTCCGACGGGGAGAAAACGGACCTTATAGCCATACCGAGCGGCGGCGCCGTCGGCCCAGTCCCGGAACTCCGCGCGCGTCCACTCGAAGCGGTGGTCCGGATGCCGCAGGCGCTCGGTCCCGACGTTTTCCCAGGTCGCGTTGTATTCCCGGTTCGGGGTCGTCAGCACGACCCACCGAGGCCGGGCGAACTCGAAGACCGTACGCTCGCAGGCCGACAGCCGGGGTGGGTCCAGGTGTTCGATGACCTCAACCAGGGCCGCGGCGTCGAAACCTTCGAGCCGGCGGTCGCGGTAGGTCAGCGACCCGTGTATCAACTGGACACGCGCAGCCTGACGATCGCTCATTCGATCGAGCCGCAGGCGCTCTCGGGCCGTCTCGAGGGATCGGATCGAGACGTCCAGGCCGAGGATCTCGTCGAACTGCCGGTCCTTGAGCAGTTCGCGCAGCAGCTTGCCTTCGCCGCAGCCGAGATCCACCACCCGGCGAGCCCCGCTGGCCCGGAGTGCTGCCATGACGGCCCCGAGACGCTGGTCGTGGAGACTCAGCACTGGCTCGCACGCCTCGTCGTCAAGTTCGTCGGCGGTTCCCAGGGCTGTTGACAGTTTCACGCTGGGAAGATAAGAGAGTTGGCCGTGGCGATGGTAGCCCGCTTTTGCCGATTTGTCGCATGGAGGCGCAACTATGGATGCAGCGCTGGGACGCAGTCTGCTTTCGTTCTTGGCCGA